>NZ_JAVESI010000057.1:0-18688 GCF_034006665.1 Trichloromonas sp. | reverse complement strand
TGTGAAGGATCTCCTCCCGGAACAGATGCGCCCAAGAGGATTCCAGGAGGGCGAGCCGTTTCGGGCCGAGATGCTCAAAGGGATGGAACAAGTCGACCTGTTTGTGGTCTTTGACGTGAATCATGGTAGCCCCTCGCAAAGCATTGGAATAGTTGAGGAATATACCATAGGTCGCGTCCCGGCGCAAGAAAAAAATTGCAAATAATCTAATGATTTAAGCTATTTATCGGACCTTCTCTTTTCGCGAGGGCATCAGTGTTGGGGGCTTTTTATTTAATATTACCAGTCTTTAACCCTGATGCAATCGCGGGGGAAAACCCCGTCGGGCAGCGTAATCTAAATTTGTGCCCAAGAAACCGGTTTCGCTACAGTTGATAGTGATCTTAGGGGTTTAGGTAGGTGACAAGGGCTGATTCGTCCCGCAAAAGTGTGTTTTGTGAATTATGATTTCGTCGCTTGCTTCCTCCCCGTGAAAGAGCGGATAATTTCTTCATTCAACCGCTTTCGGGGAGGTCGGCATGCCGCGTAATTACCTGTACGACAACACCAAATTTCTGATGATTTTCCTGGTCGTCTTCGGGCATCTGCTCGAACCGTCGGCGGGGCAGGGGGGGCTGGTCCGGGCGCTGTACCTGAGCATCTACTCCTTTCACATGCCGGTCTTCGTGCTGCTGTGCGGTCTGTTGACCAAGCCCGATCCGCAGGGGGATCCGTCGGCAAAAATCATCCAGTCGCTGCTCGTCCCTTTTCTCGCCTTCACCCTGCTCTATGAACTCTTCAACCTGCTGACCACGGGGCGTATCAGCCATTACAGTACCGGTTTGCAGCCCTACTGGCTGCTCTGGTTTCTGCTCAGTCTCTTCTGCTGGCGGGTCTTCGCGCCCTTTTTCATGAAACTGAAATACCCCCTGCCCATCGCCTTCGCCCTGGCGCTGGCGGCGGGCTATTCCGATCAGATCGGCTATTTTCTCGGTTTGTCACGCACCTTGTTTTTCTTCCCCTTTTTCCTGATCGGCCAGCGGATGGTCGTTTCCGGTTTCGATGTCGCGGCCTGGCGGCAACGGCTGCCCCGTTATCTCCCCGTCGCCGTCGTCGCCGGAAACGTTCTTTTCTTCCTCCTCGCTAGCGATTTTTCGGCGCGCTGGCTTTTTGGCAGTGTCTCCTACGCCACCCTCGGGGTGGAGACCTTCGGCGTCTTCGCGCGCCTTGGCGTCTATGCCCTCTCCCTGACCACGGCCGGCGCGGTGTTGTTGCTCATCCCCCAAGAGCAGACCTGGATGTCGGAGCGGGGGGCGAACTCCCTGCATGTCTACGCTTGGCACGGATTTGTGGTGAAATTTCTGGCGCTGTTCGGTGTCTTTGCCTTTGCTGAAAAGATGCCGCAGGCGCTCGGGGTTGTTCTGTGGTTCTTGGTTGCGCTTGGCTTGACCATCGCCCTTTCCGGCCCGGCGACGGCACGTTTTACCCAGAACCGGCTCCTCGACCCTCTCACCCGGCGGCTTCTGCGTGGGGCGGGTTCTTCCGCCACCGGCTGAATCTGGCGGGTTTCTCCTCTCTTCTTTATGCAAAAACAGCGCAACCCGAGTTGCTTCCGCAGCTCGGGTTGCGCCAGGTTTACGCCCTTGTCGGTCGCCGTTTTTTGGGGCCGGGATAGTTGCTGGTCGGTGCTATGCTTTAACGGGATACGCGATCAGGAAAGGAGCGAAAAAACATGAATCAGGCTTTGCTGGTGATCGACATGCTCAACGATTTCGTGCGGGAAGGAGCGGTGCTGGAAGTGCCGGAAACCCGGACGATTCTTCCGGCGCTACGGGCACGCCTGGCCGAGGCGCGGCGGACAGGGGTGCCGGTTCTGTTTCTCTGCGATGCTCACGCTTCCGACGACCGGGAGTTTTCGCGCATGGGCTGGCCGCCCCACGCCTTGCGCGGCAGCGTCGGCGCCCGGGTGATCGACGAACTGGCGCCCCGGCCGGAAGAGCGAATCGTGGAAAAGACCAGTTATTCGGGTTTCGCGGGGACCGCGCTGGATGGAATTCTCAAGGAATTAGGGGTGACGGATCTGGTTTTGACCGGTTGTGTGACCAATATCTGCGTCCTCTACACCGCCGCTGACGCGGTCATGCGCGGCTATCGGGTGACGGTGCCCGTCGACGCCGTGGCCGCACTGGATGAAGCGGACGGCGCCTTTGCTCTGCGGCAGATGGAGCAGGTGCTGGGAGTCAGGGTTCTTCGCTAGGGTGTGGCTGCGAAGAGATCTCTGGCGACGGTTTGGGGCAGATGGGTGGTGCAGCCCTGGCCGCATCCCAGGCGAATGGTGCCGCCATGGGAGGGGACCATCATGGTCGAATAGGGGCCGATTCCGGCTGATCCCTTTGCGGTTCGGGCGTGGACTTGGGAGAGGATTGGAAGAGCTCGCCGACATCCGAGACGACCTTGCCGGGGAGGCCGAAGACGCGCTTGAAGATGCCGATAACCTTTTCCGACACCGAGGTGACGGGAATGACCATGACCTGGGGGGCGTCGCTCTTCCCGGTGATGGCGAAATGGGCGGTGATCAGGGCCTTTTCTTCTCCGGCGAGAAGCCAGCCGGCAAAGGGTATGTTGGTGACGATCTGGTCGACCACCCTGAGCGGCTTGACCCCCAAGACCATGTCCAGGGTCTCCGTGCGCAGATTGAGGCTGCCAACCAGGGAGAGGTTCATCGACGTGCTGTCGATGAAGAGATCTTCGGTGGAAAGGATGCCCTGATCGAGCTTGGCGCTGGCGCGCACCAAGCTGAAGGGCATCCCCTTGGTATCCATGTCGGGGAGATTCAGGGAGAGAATCTGCGAGACGTTGAAGAGGGAAAAAACCTTGGAGAGAATCTGGAATTTGCGCAGCACCCCATCCCGGACCGTGAAGGACATTCCCCCTGTGGAGCTTTCCAGAAAAGGTTTTCCCGCCCGCCCCTCCAGATAGAAATCCCCTTGCAGGACGCCGGTGACCAGCCCTTTTCGCCGCAACATTTCGTGGTAAATGGCCGAAGCGTCGAAATTATCCAGATGTCCGGAGATCTTCAGGAGGGGGGGGCGCCCTAGCGAGGAATCGACGGCAACATGCCCCTGGCACAGTCCTTCGCCGGAGCGGAAACGCAAGGGGAAGATGGTCAACATGCCGTCGCGCAGGCTGATCTCCCCCCGCGCCTCTTCGAAGCGCAGATTGCCCAGTTGTCCGCGATGCGCGGCGGCGGTGATCAGCAGCCGGGTTTTCCTCTTCTCCTTGGCGGGGGGCTCGGCCGGCGTTCCTTCGGGGTGTTGCCAGAGGGCGATGACTTCGTCAATGTTGCCGTAGGGGGCGTCGATGTCGAGCCGCACTTCCGGCACGGCGAAGGTGACCGTGCCCCGAACCGTCGCCTCGGTGCCGCCGTCGAGGCGTACCCGCACCGGATCGAAGAGGAGGCCCTTGCCGTCGATGCGCAGGTGGCCGTTCAGGCGGCGCAGGAAAGCGCGGTCGTTGTGAAAGATGATATCGTCGGCGCGTACCGAGTCCCCCCTGACCTGGATCTCCACCGCCGGTTGACGAAAGTCGGCCACCTTGGCTTCGACATCAAGGGGGGAGCCGCCTAGTTTCAGGGTCAGGTCGCGCGATTCGGCGCCGTTGGGAGAGAGGAGAATTTCGCCGTTGGCCTCGCGAAGATCGGCGATGACCGGGGTCAGATGGACCCCGATCCGGCGCAGCTTGGCGATTCCTGAATGTTTTTCGAGTCTGCCGTTGTCTCCGGAGAGAGTGTAGCGCAGAGCGATCTCACCTTCGGCCCGGAGCTTCTCCAGCAGTGGTACCTGGGAACGGCATTGCCCTAGGTCGAGGGCGGCGATTTCCAGGGCCAGATTGAAGGGTCGTCGCCCCTGGCGGGACAGGTCGCCGGTCAGATGCAGGTCGAGGGGAAGCATATGCAGTTGTCCGGCTGTGAGCAGCAGGTGTTTCGGGGTGATTTCTCCTTGCAGCGATAGGGTCGCCGGTTGACCAAGGGGTTTTTCCACCTGGCCGCGATAGGCGGCGCCAACCTGGGTCAGGTCGGCGGCCAGATCGATGTGCAGCTGCTGCGGGTTGCCCGCGAGGTTGAGCCGCAGGGGGACGGGGCCGAACAGGGTCAAGCCGGGAATTGGCCGAGGAGTGAGTTTCGCCAGCAGTTCCGTGGCTGAAAGCAGGGTTTTCGCCTGTAGTTGCAGCGGAAAGTCCTCTTCCCAGGGTTTCCCCATCATTCCGGAAAAGCTCAAGGGTTCTTTTCCCAGCCGAGCTGTGCCGGCTTCCACCCGCAGTTGCCCGTCCTGCCAAGACAGCTCGGCGGCGAGATCACTCAGGTTGCCGGGCCAGTCCAGGCGCGTGTCGAGATCTTTCAGCAGCAGGCGCGCTTTGAGGGCGTCAAGAAAGGCCGGCATCCGCCCCGGGCCGGGCGTCGGGCCGTCGGTCTCAAGACTCAGGAATTGCAGCGAACCGCCTCTCAACCGTGCCACGGCGGGCCAGGCCTCCTGCAGCGGTCGCAGATTGCGCAGACCCGACAGCGGCAAGGGTGAGCTTTTCAGCGAGGCAACCAGTCGGGGTTGTCCGTCGTGGACGCTCCAGCGTAACGAGCCGCTCGCTTCCAGATCATCGACCCGCAGGGAGAAGGTATTGAAAGACCAGCTCTCTGTGGCATGGCCGAGGATGCCGGCGAGATGCAGCCGTTTGACGGGCAGGGGCGTTTCATAGAGCTGCGGCAGGTGCAGAAGCAGATCCTCGCCGCCGACTTCCAGCCGCAGATCGAGCCCCGAATTGAGCGAGCCGCGGACGGTGCCGTTGAGGGAGAGGGCGCCGCTGGTATCCCACGTCCGGCCGGCGTGGAAGAAACGTTCCAGCAGCGGTTGCGGCGCCAGATGTTCCAAGGTCAGGGCAAGATCGAGCCGGACAGCTTCCCAGCGTTGCGGATCGGCGCTCGGCGTCAGGTTGCCGCGCAGGCCGAAGAGCGCGGACTCTGCCCCTTGCCAATGACGGCCAGAACTTTCCAACGTCACTGCCCCTCCCGGTTTCACTCCGCTTAAGGCGGCTTCCACCCCGGAAAGGAGCAGGTGGACACGCCCCTTGCCGTCGGCCGGGTCTTGCAGCAGGGCGCCGTTGCGCAGACTCAGGGCGTGGATGCGGAGCTGATTGAGGAGGGCGAGGAGGGCTCTTGGATCAATCTTTTCGTGGCCGAAGGGGGGCAGGGTCAGACGTGGCTCGCTCAGGACTATTTCGTTGAAGGTCAAGCGTCCTTGCAGGATCTCGTGGAGATCGGGCTTGACGAGCAGGTGCGCAGCGCTCAGGCTGCCCGGGCGGTCGGGTGCCGGGCCGATGTCGATGCGCGAGAAATCGAGGGCCGCGCCCTTGGCGAAGGAGAGGTGTGCCTGTCCCAGCGTAACAGGGCGTTTCAGGGTGGCGGCCAGGGTTTCTTCCAGCTGGCGGCGATAGTGATCGAGATCGAAGGTGAAGACAAAGATAGCCGCGGCCGCCGCGAGGAGGAGCAGCAGGGTCAGATAGATGGCGAAGGTCGGGTGGCGGCGGAACATGAAAAATCTCGGCTTGGCGGCTAAGGGTCCAGGATTGCGGCGCGGGGAAGTTTAGCCCGCTTCGGCGTGGAAGAAAACCGCTAATCGGCCTGGTGTGGGCTCTTCGGCTCCGAAGGGCTGGAAACCTGCGCGGCTTCCGGCAGAGCGACAAAGAAGGTGCTGCCGGCGCCTGGGGAGCTTTCCGCCCAGATCCGGCCTTGATGACGGAGCACAATCTCCCGCGACAGAGCCAACCCAAGGCCGACACCGCTGGTCCGGCGCCGGTCGGTGTTGTCGACCCGGTAAAATTGGTCGAAAACCCGCTCCAGGTTTTCAGGTTCCAAGCCGATGCCAGAATCCTTGACCCATAGGACAACCTCCTTCCCCCGAGGTTCGGCCCCAAGGACGATTTCTCCGCCCTCGGGAGAGTACTGGAAGGCGTTGGCCAGCAGGTTGTCGAACACCAAGGTGAGATCTTCCGCCTCTCCCCAGAAGGGGCCGGCCTCCGGGGCAATCGCCAGGCGCAATGGGTGACGGGGGGAGGCCTGGGCGTACTTTTTCGCCAGGGGAGCGAGCAGTTTCCAGGGGGTAAGGCGTTCACGGTGGAGGGTTTCCCGCCGCGACTTGAGACGGCCGAGGCGGAGAAAGTTGTCGATCAGCCGGCTGAGGCGTTGTCCTTCCCGCTGCATGGCTTCGAGATAGCCCCGTCGCTCGTTGGCGGTCGTCTCCTGTTCGAGCATGAACTCGGTGAAGCCAAGGAGGGCCGTCAACGGGGTGCGCATTTCGTGGCTGACCGATGAGAGCATCTGGTCTTTGATTTCTTCGAGTTCCCGGTTTTCGGTGATGTCGATAGCAATTTCCAGGCGGACCAAGCGGCCGTCGGACCAGGGGATGGCTTTGTCGATGCACTGGTACCAGCGCTGGTTGCGAGTGTTGCGGAAGACCCAGGTATAGGGGGTGCGGGCCTGGCCGCTCGACTCCAGGTGAGTGTTGGTGCAGAAGCCGCAAGGCCCCGGCTGGCTGGTCTGCAACACCTCGAAACAGTTCTTTCCTTGCCATTCGCGGGTTCCGGACAGCTCTTCGCCGAGGCGATTGAGATGGAGGAGTTCGTGGGTTTCCAAGTCGGCGACGTAGACGATGGCGTTGAGGGAGTCGAAGATGGTGCGGATTTCCTCAAACTGGGTACCGAGGGCGCGGGTATGACGACGAACCAGCAGATAGAGCAGGGCGGAGGTAGCGAGAACGTAAAACCAGCCCTTGTAGGTTTGCAGGCGGGTCGCCAGGTGCGGGTCCGCGACCAAGACCGCGAGCGCCCGATCCGAGAGAAGAATCCAGGCAGCACCGATGGCCGTGTAGATGCCGGCGATTTTTAGTGGAATCCGGCGGCTTTGGCGGCGGCTTATGGAATTACGATACATCCGCTATCTTTCACAGGTCAGATGCCCGCTCCATTCCGGCGCGGTGGCGTAAGGGGCAAGGGGCGTTCTCCCCTCGAATGTGACTTAGGCATTGGGCCAATTCTTCGGGAAGCGGGCTCTCGACCACGACATCCAGTCCACCGAAGGGGTCGGGTAGCGCCAGCAGCCGGCAGTGCAGAAAGAGCCGCTTAAGTTCCGGCGACGTCGGGCCGCCGTAGCGCCGGTCGCCGGCCAGGGGATGACCGGCGGCAGCCAGCTGCTGCCGGATCTGGTGAGTGCGGCCGCTGAGCAACTCCAGTTCGACTAAGGTGAATGCGCCGAAGGTCGTAAGATTCCGGAAGAGCGTGGCCGACTCCTTGAACTTGCCCTTGGCGCGCACCGGGCTCTCCAGTTTCCCGGTGCCGACCAGTTTCCCGGCGACTAGGGCCAGGTAGATTTTGCGTGCGGCGCCGTCCATGAAGAGTCGGCCGAGGCAGCCGGCGGCTTGGCGCCCCTTGGCGAGAAGAACCGGCCCCGAAGTTTCCAGGTCGAGGCGATGCACCGGCGCCACCGAATAGGGGGTACGGCGCTCTCTCAACAGAGCCTGGATGCGGCCGAGCAGATGGTCTTCCTCGTGCCCCCGGCTGCCGTGCACGGCGAGTCCGGCGGGTTTTTCAACGATCAACATCTCCCGGGTCTCGTATAGAATAGCCGGTGCCGGAGGGAGGGCAAGCAGTTGTCGCAGTCGGGTGCTTTCCGGCAGGATGATGCGCTCGCCGGGCTTCAGGTCGTCGCTTTCGTCGAGGGGAATCCCCGCGCGGCGCAGCCGGCCCTTACGCAGCAGTTGGCGCAGATAGGCGCGCGGCACGCCCGGAAGGCGATCCGTCAGAAATTCCAGCGGCTTATTCGAGTCTGTGGAGAGAACCTGCCATTCGATCATGCTTCGAATCATACCTTCGGAGACGGATTAAAGGCAACCGGATAAAATCTTTACATGCCGCTGGCCCCTTGATAACATGCCCTGTTATCGGTTTTTTCGGCCGTTCGGCTCAGGAGTCGTCTCTTCCCATCCATGAAGATCAAGCGGGTAGAAATCCAGGGGTTCAAATCCTTCGTCGATCGGGTTGCCCTCGATTTCGAGTCGGGAATCACCGCGATCCTTGGCCCCAACGGTTGCGGCAAGAGCAATATCGTCGACGCCATCCGCTGGGCGATGGGGGAGCAGAACGCCAAAAACCTGCGCGGCCGCGCCATGGAGGACGTGATCTTCGGCGGCAGCGAATCGCGCCGGCCCCTGGGCATGGCCGAGGTCTCCATGATCTTCGTCAACGACGACGGCCAAGCTCCCGCCGCTTACCGCCAGTACGCGGAAATCATGGTCACCCGCCGGCTCTTCCGCAACGGCGACAGCGAATATCTGATCAACAAGATCCCCTGCCGCCTGCTTGACATCTCCGAACTCTTCATGGATACCGGGATCGGCGCTCGCGCCTACTCGATCATCGAGCAGGGCAAGATCGGCATGATCCTCAACGCCAAGCCCGAGGATCGCCGCTTTCTCATCGAGGAGGCGGCTGGAGTCACCAAATACAAATCCCGCAAGAAAGCCGCTCTGCGCAAGATCGAGGCGACCCGCCAGAACCTGTTGCGGCTGGGGGACATCGTTGCCGAGGTGCGTCGGCAGACGGCGAGCCTTAAGCGCCAGGCGCAGAAGGCCGAGCGCTTTCGCACCCTGCGGGAGGAACTCAAGGGGATCGAGGTGGAGTTGGCCCGTCGGCGCTTCGCCGAACTGGGTGTAGCCATCGAAACCTCCGGGGCGCGGGATGGGGAGGAACGCCGGAAGCTGGCCACCCTGGCGACGCGCTTGGAGCGCGACGAGCAGACCCTGGACGAGGCCCGCCTGGCTCAGGGGGAAGAAGAGCGGGTGGTCGCTCGTCTGCAGGAGCAGGTCTTTCTTCTCGCCGCGGAACTGGAAAAGGTTGCCGGACGGCTCTCTCTGGCTGCCCGCGAGGGGGAGAGCCTGGCTCGCCGCCGCGAGCAGTGGCATGCCGAAGAAGAAGAGGTGACGCGGCGTCTGTCCGAGGCCGACGGCGAGGAGGAACGCCTCAGGCAGACCCGCGAAGACCTGGGTGGGGATCTGGAACGGGAGTCGCGGCATCTGGCCGAGGGCGAGGTCGCCTTGGCCGAACTTGCTCAGCGGGACGAGGATCTGGAGGCGGCGCAGCAGGAAACCCGCCAGCTTCTCTACCGGCTGCTGACCGAGCTTTCCCAGCTGAGTGCCGGGCAGCAGGAGGTTGAGCGTCGCCGCCGTCAGCTCGAAGAACGCAAATCCCGACAACGTGGGGAGACGGTGCGTTTGCGGGAACAGTTCGGCGAGGCCGAATCCCTCATCGCCGAGATGGCTACGTCCCTCGCCGCCCTCCGTGCCGCCCATGAAGCCCTGGGCGCGGAACAGGAGCGGTTGCGTGACGCCGTCGCCCGCTTGCGGGAAGAGCGGGAGGAGAACGAGTCAGTCCTCGCCCGGCACCGCGAGGAACTCGGGCGCAACCGTTCCCGGCTTCTCTCCCTGCGCCAGCTGGAGCAGGATCTGGAAGGTTACGGCGGCGGGGTCAAGGCGCTTCTGGCCCACGCTGAGTGGCGTGACTGTTTCTCCGGCGTGGTCGCCGATCACCTCGAAGCTCCGGCCCATTTGGAAACGGCTCTGGAAGCGGTTCTCGGCGAGCGTTTGCAGGCCCTGGTCGTCCCCGATCGCGCGACCGCCGTCGCTGCCGCCGCCTTTCTCGGCGGCCGGGACGGCCGCGCGACCTTCCACTGGCCCGGGTGGCAAGCGGCCTCAGCGGTGATTCCCGCCGGTGCTCGGCCGCTGGCGGAACTGGTCCGCCCCCGGCCGGGAAGCGAGCCTCTGGTTCACGCCCTGCTTGCCGGTTGCGGCCAGGTGCCGAGTCTGGAGCCCTATTCGGGAGAGTCCCTGCCCGCGGGAACGCTGCTGGTCACCGAGGCTGGCGAACTGTTGAGCTGGCGCGGGGAATTCACCGGCGGCGGCCGCCAGGGGTTGGGACAGGGGCTGCTGCACAAAAAACGGGAAATGAAGGAACTAGCCGTGCGGGTTGAATCCCAAGAGGAGTGCCTCTCTGCCCTCGAAGGGGAGCGGGAGCACTTGCGTGAGGCCCTGCGCGAGAGTGAGGAGCGGCTGCGCGAGGTCGACGGTGCCCGGCACGGGCAGGCCCTCAAGGTCAAGGACAGCGAAAAGGATCTGCAGCGTCTGGAAGAGACCCGTGCCCGCCTGGACGAACGTCTGGAGGTACTGGTCCTCGAAGACGAACAGCTGCACGGCGAAGAGCGCGAGCTTGACCGGCGTCTGGAAGAGACCTTGAACGCCCGCGGGGATCTGGAAGGACAGCGTCTGGAGCACGAGGATGCCCTCGCCCGGATTCAGGAAGAGACTCAGATCCTGCGCCGGGAAATCGCCGTGGTGCGCGACCGGGTGACGGCTCTCAAGGTGGCGGTTGCCGGCCTGCGCGAACGTGAGGATGGTCACCGGGCGGAGGTGGCGCGCCTGGCGCGCCTGCGTCGGGATTTGCAGGGCCGGCGTACGTTGATCGCCGAGCACTGCCGCGAGGCACAGGCGGAAGAGGCACGTCTGGAGGGCGAAAGCGCACGACTGAAGATCGAGCAGGAAGTGCTGACCAAACGCCACGGCGAGGATCATGCGCGTCTGGCTGAGGTTCGGGAGCGCTTCGCCCTGACCCAGGAAAAACTGGAAGAACGGCAGGAGAGTCTTCGCCGTCTGCGCGAAGAGATCGATACCCTGCGCGAGGCCCATGGCGCCGGGCAGCTGCGGCTGCGGGAACTGGCTTTGGAAGCGGAACATCTCCATGCCACCGTCCTTGAACGCTATCGGGTCGATTTGCGCGACGACGCCTTGCCGGCGGCTGAGTTCGACGCGGATTCGGCGCAAGGGCGTCTGGAGGATCTGCGTCAGGCCATTGACGGGATCGGCGAGGTCAATCTTACCGCCATCGAGGAATATCGCGAACTGGACGAGCGGGGGCGGTTCCTTCAGGAGCAGCAGGAGGATCTGCGCCAGTCCCTGGAGGGACTCCAGACCGCTATCGGCAAGATCAACCGCACCACCCGCAAGCGTTTTCGCGAGACCTTCGATCTGGTCAATGACAAGTTCCGGGAAATCTTTCCCCGCCTTTTTCGCGGGGGCCAGGGAGAGCTGCGGCTGACCGACGAAAGCGACCTGCTGGAGACCGGGATCGAGATCATCGTCCAGCCGCCGGGCAAGAAGCTGCAGAACGTCAGCCTTCTTTCCGGGGGGGAAAAGGCGCTCACGGCGGTGGCGCTGATCTTTTCCATCTTCCTGATCAAGCCTTCCCCTTTCTGCATGCTCGACGAGGTGGATGCCCCCCTGGACGACGCCAACATCGGCCGTTTCAACGAAATGATCAAGGAGATGTCGCAGGTTTCCCAGTTTATCATCATTACCCACAGCAAGCGGACCATGGAGGTTGCCGACACCCTCTACGGCGTGACCATGGAGGAGCCGGGGGTTTCCAAGCTGGTTTCGGTGCGTTTTCACGAATTCGAGGAGGCCTATGGCCTTTAAGGTGATTCTCGGGGATCTGGTTGCGGCGGTGCCCGACGCCGGCGGGGCGATCCTCGCCGACTGGGAAGGCGAGGCGGTTGATCAGGTTGCGTGTATGGATGACTACGAGCTCAAGGTGATCGGTGCCCACAAGGGGGTGATTCTCAACCAGCTTCGCGATCTGGTGCGACGCCTCGAAGGGGCCGATCCTCGGGAGATCATCATCACCACGGACCGTATGGAGATCCTCATCCTGCCGGTGACTTCGGACTATTTTCTGGTCTTGACCCTGGCGCGGGGGCAGGCCTTGGGGCGGGCGCTTTTCGAGGCGCGCCGCTGTGTCGCGCGTTTGATCAGGGAGATCGGCTGAGCGCCCTCATGGCCGCTGTTTAGCCGTCTTCCGGGAGTGAATTGACTATGGATCAGTTTTCCAAGCTGCTGAAGGATTATCTCGCCCAACTCGGAGAGTTGCTCACCCTGTGGGTGCAAACCGTCGCCCCGCTTCTCGGAGAGCTGGGGGTGCCGGAAGTCTATCGTGAAGTCGGGGCGCTCGGACTTCTCTACCTGCTGGTCACTCTGGCGGTGGCGTTTTTTATCCTGTTGTTGCTGCGGATCGGGAGGCGCAAACGGCCCCTTCCTTCACGCCGTGCGGAAGTCGCGCCGGAAGAAGAAGCCGAAAGGGCGGCCGAGGAAGCACCGGTTCTTCCGGCCGAAGTTCCGCCGGCACCGGCTCCGAATCTTTTTGAGCGGATGCGCGCCGGACTGGCGAAGACTCAGGGCGCCTTGGTCGGCCGTCTCGATAGTCTGCTCAGCGGACGGCGGGTGGACGACGAACTCCTCGATGATCTGGAGGAGTTGCTCATCACCGCCGACTTCGGTATGGCCACCACCCGCGATGTCATCCAGTCGCTCCGCTTTCGGGTGGCGCGGGGGGAAATGTCCCCCGCAGCCCTGCGTACAGCCTTGCGCGAGGAACTGCGCGAACGCCTCAGGCTGGAGGCCGGCACCCTCGACCTGGAGCGGACCCAGCCCTTTGTGATCATGGTGGTCGGCGTCAACGGCGTCGGCAAGACCACTACCATCGGCAAACTGGCTCGGCAGTTCACCGCCCAGGGCAAGCGTGTCGTTCTTGGTGCCGGCGACACCTTTCGCGCCGCTGCCGCCGAGCAGTTGGCGATCTGGGGAGAGCGGGCCGGGGTCGAGGTGATCCGTCACGGCGAAGGGGCCGATCCGGCCGCCGTGGCCTTCGACAGCGCCAAAGCCGCCTTGGCGCGCAAGGCCGAGGTGATGATTCTCGATACCGCCGGTCGACTGCATACCAAAGTCAATCTCATGGAAGAGATGAAAAAAATTCGTCGGGTGCTCGCTCGGGAGATCCCCGGCGCTCCGCACGAAACTCTGCTGGTGCTTGACGCCACCACTGGTCAGAACGCCCTGACCCAGGCGCGGCTCTTCAAGGAGGCGGTGGAGGTTTCGGGGATCGCTCTGACCAAGCTTGACGGCACCGCCAAGGGGGGGATGGTGGTCGCCATCGGTGCCGAACTGGGTCTGCCGGTGCGTTATGTGGGGATCGGCGAGGGGGTCGACGATCTGCGACCCTTCGACCCCGATCTCTTCGTCGACGCACTGTTTCGGGAACCCTGAAAAATCTTGACTTTGCCCGGCCCTTTTTCTAATATTTTCATTCGAACTGGAGAGTTTCACGATGGCATCCGAGACCCTGGAGCTGGTCGCCCGGCTCGAAGAAAAGCTGACCCAATTGCTTGACCGGCACCAGGAGCTGGTCCGGCGCATGCAAGAGCTTGAACGGGAAAATCAGGCGCTGCGGGATGAACGGCAGGTTTTCCGTGAGGAAATCGATCGGATTATCGGTCGGTTGGACCTTCTCGACGAGGAGGTTCTTTGAAGCAGTCGGTGGAGGTCACGATCCTCGGTCAACCCTACGTGATTAGAAGCGCCGAGCCGGTTGAGGAAGTGAGACGGGTCGCCGCTTACGTTAATGACCGCTTGACCGAAGTGACGACCGCGAGTCGTTCCGCCGACACCCTGGCTGCGGCTATTCTGACGCTGATGAATGTTTCGGGACACCTGCTCCGGCAACAGGAACTGGTTGCTCGCGAGGGCGACGAGGGGATCAATCGACGCCTGCGGGTGATGCTGGAACAACTGGAGGATTTCTCCTTCGGACAATAGATCGGGCGGTCATCCGACACGACCTTGAACCGAAACCGGCAAGGGTCGCGCGGCTTCTTGAATAATCATCTCCCTGCTGGAGATGCGACATCGAAATGGCGGTACCCCTTGGGTCGCGGCCGGTCCGCGACGGTTAACCGGTTTGGTTTTCAGCCTCGGCTTTGTTTCATAGTTATCGTAGCTTTCGTAGGGTTTTAGCGGGGCCTGGGGAGTTTTCTTTGCGCTCCCGGCTCAAGGAGTTTCGCCGATAAGATTTTCGCGGTTCCGACTTCCGATGATGGGGGTATGCCTCCTTTTCCGCCCGCCCTGTTTACGATGCTTCGTGGTTGATCTTTTCCTGAACCCCGCCTGCCTGCCTTCCGTGTCTCTCCTCCAGGGCTCCCGAACGGAGTACTCTGGCCATGCCCAAACAATCCTTACGTTCCGCCATGTTGGCGCGGCGGCGGAATATATCGGCGTCTGACCGCGCCGCCTGGGGTGACGCTGCCCAAACTGGGTTGCTGAGTTCTCCGGAATATGCCGCCGCGACCGTTTTGGCGCTGTACAGCCCGGTCCACGACGAGGTTCCGACCTCCGGAATTTTTCATGCCGCCCGTACAGGGGGGAAGCGGCTGGTCTATCCCCGGGTCGTCGGCGGCGACCTGGAATTCGTCGAGGTCTCCGACTTGGGCGAGCTACGCCTAGGTCGTTTCGGCATTCCCGAGCCTACCGGCGATAACATTCTGCCCCTTGCGGCCGTCGACCTGATGGTCATCCCCGGGGTCGCCTACGACCTGGAAGGTTTTCGACTGGGTTACGGAAAGGGATGTTACGACCGCCTACTCCAGGGCCTGAAGATGAGGCCCCGGCGTGTCGGTTTCTGTTACGAATTGCAGCTGCTGGACTCTCTGCCCGTGGAGAATCATGACATTGCCATGCATCTGCTGATCACCGAATCCCGGATTCTGCGTTTTGGTCTCCCCTAGCAGGCTGCCGCGGCTTTCGGGGGGGATTCCCTGACCACCTCATTTAGGAGGATACCGTTTTGTCCATAGAAATCGCATTGTTGTTGATCCTCATCGCGCTCGCCGGAGGTGCCTTCGGCGGCTCGCTGCTGCGTCGTAAATTTATTGAATCCCGCCTTGCCGGAGCCGAACTGACCGCCGAACAGATTATCGACGAGGCGCGGAAAAACGCCGACAGTATCAAAAAGGAAGCGTTGATCCAGGCCAAGGACGCGGTTCTGGAAGCCAAGGCCGAGTGGGAGAAAGAAGCCCGGGAGTTGCGCCGGGAAATCCAGGCCCAGGAAAAGCGTCTGCTGCAACGGGAAGAGCATCTGGATCGCAAGAGCCTTCAACTCGACGGCCGGGAAGAAGAACTTTCCCAGCGGGAGCGGGCGCTGCCGCTGCTGGAAGACAAGGTCCGTGCCCGGGAGAGGGAGGCGGAAGATCTGGTCGCCCAGCAGGCCGAGCGGCTGGAGAAGATTTCCGGCATGACCGCCGAGGAGGCGAAACAGACCATCATCGCCGGCATGGAGAGCGAAGCGCGTCACGATGCCGCCAAGCGCATCAAGCAGATCGAGGATGAGGCCAAGGAGATCGCCGATAAGAAGGCCAAGGAGATCCTGGCCTTGGCTATTCAGCGCTACGCCGGGGACTATGTGGCGGAAAAGGCGGTCAGTGTGGTTCCGCTGCCGACGGACGAGATGAAGGGTCGCATCATTGGGCGGGAAGGGCGCAACATTCGCGCCATCGAGGCGGCTACCGGGATTGATCTCATTATCGATGACACTCCCGAGGCGGTGATCATTTCCGGCTTTAACCCGGTACGCCGAGAAGTCGCCCGGCTGACCCTGGAACGACTGGTGGCTGACGGCCGCATTCACCCGGCGCGTATCGAGGAGGTCGTGGCCAAGGCCGAACAGGAGGTGGATGACGCCATCCGCGAGGCGGGGGAGCAGGCGACTTTCGACGTCGGTGTGCACGGAATTCATCCCGAGATCATCAAGCTCATTGGCCGATTGCGCTATCGCACCTCCTATGGACAGAATGTCCTGCAGCATTCGCTGGAGGTCGCCTTCCTCTGCGGCATCATGGCGAGCGAACTGGGGGTCAACGTGAAGCAGGCCAAGCGCGCCGGTCTGCTCCACGATATCGGCAAGGCTGTGGACCACGAAGTCGAAGGTTCCCATGCGGTCATCGGTGCTGATCTCGCCCGCAAATACGGCGAATCCCCCAAGATCGTTCATGCCATCGCCGCCCATCACGAAGATGAGAAGCCCGAAAGTATCCTCGCGGTTTTGGTTCAGGCCGCCGATGCCCTCTCCGGAGCCCGTCCCGGTGCCCGTCGCGAGATGCTCGAAACCTACGTCAAGCGACTCGAAGATTTGGAGCGCATCGGCACTTCCTTCTCCGGCGTTTCCAGTTGCTACGCCATTCAGGCAGGGCGCGAAATCCGGGTCATGGTATCGAGCGAGGACGTTTCCGATGCCCAGTCCTATGTGCTGGCCAAGGACATCGCCCGCAAGATCGAAGCCGAGATGACCTATCCGGGGCAGATCAAGGTGAACGTCATCCGCGAAACCCGGGCCACCGAATACGCCAAATAGCGCGCCTTGTCTTGAGTTGGCGCTTGCATCTGGAGTTCCTTTGAAAATCCTCTTTATCGGAGATATCGTCGGCCGCGCCGGACGCCTGGCTCTGTCCAGTCGTCTCGGGCGGCTCGTGGACCGGCACCAGATCGACTTGGTGGTGGCCAATGGTGAAAATGCCGCTGCCGGATTCGGTCTGACCGCCGATCTGGCCCGGGAGCTGTACGATCTCGGTGTCGACGTGTTGACCTCGGGTAATCATATCTGGGACAAGAAGGAGCTCTATCCCTATCTGCAAAGCCAGAAACGACTGCTTCGCCCGGCCAATTATCCCGCCGGAGCACCTGGCCGGGGACATGGGGTCTTTACCACCAGCGCCGGTATCCCCGTGGGGATTCTCAACCTCGAAGGCCGGGTGTTCATGAATAATCTGGAATGCCCCTTTCGTGTTGCCGATGCGTTGGTCGAGGAATTGCGCCGGCAGACGTCGATCATTTTCGTCGATTTTCATGCCGAGGCGACCAGTGAAAAGGCGGCGATGGGGTGTTATCTCGACGGCCGGGTCTCGGCCGTGGTCGGTACCCACACCCATGTGCCTACCGCCGATGAGCGTATTCTCCCCGGCGGGACCGCTTACATGACCGATGTCGGCATGACCGGTAGCCGCGATTCGGTTATCGGCATCCGCAAGGAGCTGGCGGTGGAAAGGTTTCTCTCTCTTTTGCCGGTGCGTTTCGAGGTGGCGAAGAAGGATTCCGTGGTTTGTGCCGTGGTCGTGACCATCAATGAGAAAACCGGTCATGCCGTCGCCATCGAACGCGTGCTTGAAGAGCTCGCTGACTAACCTAAGAAGGGCATAATCATGATGTTGTCGGTTCAGGAACAGATGGCTGTTATCCGGCGCGGGGCGGTGGAGGTTCTCGTCGAGGCGGAGTTGGAGGAAAAGATCGCGCAATCGGTGAAGACCGGCGTTCCTTTGAAAATCAAGGCAGGGTTCGATCCGACCGCTCCCGATCTGCATGTCGGACACACGGTCTTGATCCAGAAGCTCAAACAGTTTCAGGATCTGGGCCACCATGTCTGTTTCCTGATCGGCGACTTCACCGGCATGATCGGTGACCCGACCGGGAAGAACGAAACCCGTAAGGCTCTGACCCGTGAGCAGGTGCTTGCCAATGCCGAGACCTACAAGGAGCAGGTCTTCAAAATTCTCGACCCCGGCAAGACCGAAGTCGTTTTCAACAGCAGCTGGATGGGGCCGATGTCCGCCGCCGGCCTCATCGCTCTGGCCTCCCGCTATACGGTGGCGCGCATGCTCGAGCGGGACGACTTCCACAAGCGCTTCGCCGGACAGCAACCGATCGCGATCCATGAATTCCTCTACCCGCTGGTGCAGGGCTACGACTCGGTCGCCCTGAAGTCCGATGTGGAACTGGGCGGCACCGATCAGAAGTTCAACTTGCTGGTCGGGCGCGAGCTGCAACGGCAGGAAGGGCAGCGTCCCCAGTCGGTGTTGACTATGCCGCTGCTCGAAGGCCTCGACGGCGTCAACAAGATGAGCAAATCCCTGGGGAACTACATCGGCATCACCGAACCGCCCAAGGAGATTTTCGGCAAGGTGATGAGCATTACTGATGAGCTGATGGTGCGCTACTATGAACTGCTTTCTGACGTCGATCTCGCCGCCTTGCAGAAGGTCAAGGACGGCGTCGCCGGCCGCCCCGACGGCGCTCACCCCATGGAGAGCAAGAAGGCGCTGGCGCGGGAACTCGTGGCGCGTTTCCACGGTTCCGCCGAGTCCCGGCAGGCCGAGGAGGATTTTGTCCAGCAGTTCAAGCAGAAGGAAATTCCCGACGACATCGAAGTGATCAGTCTGGCCGCCTCCGGCCCCCTGTGGATCTGCAAGCTGCTGACCGACACCGGCCTGACCAAATCCAACGGTGAAGCCCGCCGTCTCATTCAACAGGGGGGGGTGAAGATCGATGGGGAAAAGGTCGAGAACCCCGACCTAGAAATCGACGATCATCAGGCTCTGGTGCTGCAGGCTGGGAAGCGCAGGTTCGCCCGCATCGAATTTGTAACGAAATAAAATGCCGGGGGGACGAAATCGCCCTTGACAGAAAATTCTGGATTGGGTATAAACGGCCTCCGTTGTCGAAAGGTGCCAGACGGCAGATGAGTAGAGCAACGCCAAGAAGAAAAAGTTGAAAAAAGAGATTGACAGGCAGGGTTGGTTTTGATACTTTCTCGCTCCTGTGCCAAGCAAAAAAACGCAGCAATCTGGTCTTTGAAAACTAAATAGCAGACGCTTGAAAGATGGTTTGCGGGCAAGTCAAACCAAAGCAGAAACAATGAGAAAACAGAATCAACTTATACAGTTTAAACAACTGGAGAGTTT
>NZ_JAVESI010000011.1:0-86384 GCF_034006665.1 Trichloromonas sp. | reverse complement strand
GTCAAAGATCGTCGCATGTAGCGGAACCCAGGAGGCCGTTTTTAGTTCACGCCACAATTCATGCCCCCGAATTCGCCCCTCAGAAAGGGGAAACCCGAGGTACGGGGGAAGAGCTCACGGATTCAGGCGTAGGCATCGCGTTCGATGATTTCAGACTGATCTATCATGGAATTGTAGTTTAAAAGCGTTATTTTTGACGTCAAAGACTTATTCATGATCGGATTTCGGCTTATGAACCGGATGAAGTCATGTCATTATTGACCATACTCAGTCTCTTATTCAAGAAAGGCCAGCAAACAAACGTTTTTCAAGAAGGTCGCAGAGGATATGAATGATAGTCACATGGGCCTCTTGTATATGCGGTGTGAAATTTACAGGTACACACAAGTTCACATCAACGATACCGGCGATGGTGCCACCGTCTCTACCGAGCAAGCCAACTGTTTTACAGCCGATGGTTCTGGCAGTCGCCAAGGCGTGGTAAACGTTTCCGGAACGACCACTGGTTGAGATTCCGATAACAGTATCCCCCGGTGCGGCGAGCGCCTCGACTTGACGCTTAAAAACTTCATCAAAACCGTAGTCATTACCGACGGCCGTTAAAATGGAAGTATCGGTACTCAAAGCAATCGCCGGCAATGCTCTCCGTTCGAGGATAAATCGCCCCACCAACTCAGCGGCAAAATGCTGTGCATCGGCGGCGGACCCGCCGTTACCCATGAGCAGAATCTTTTTCCCTTGCCTCAAAGTATCGGTTAACAACTGACAGCAGCGCTCGATGTCGTCGACCATTGAGTCCGCGACCATTGCCATGGTCCTGATGTGTTGTTCAATATGGTTCTTTATCAAGGCTTGCATCACGTTGGCTCCTGAATAGGTGGCGCTTTACAGACCGCTATCTCCGGTTGCCGAACCAATCTGTGGCGCAATTCATAGGCACCGACCAACCCAATGGGCAACCAGAAATATAGCCACTGGTGATTGGGACTGGCAATCGGTGTCTTGCCATCGGTAAGATTCCCCAAAACAGCAAACATCATCAAGGCAAGAAGGGTAACATCCCCAGTTTCACGAAAATAACGGATCGACCAGAAGATCGAAATTGCCAGAAGGGCCACTATTAAAACCAAAGCCACCACACCCCCATCGAGCATGGTCGCGAGGAACAAATTATGCGAGTGAGATGCGGGTAACGATTCTGCGATAAAAATTTCGGGTCGTGCCCCCCCAAAGCCGTAACCAAAGAAGGGTTGCTGCAAAAAAATATCCCAACTTTGCTGCCAGATACTTATACGGTAAGAGTCCGCCCGGGTAATCAAGGAGGTAAAATTGACCAGTCCGCTGAAATAAACCGTCATCAGGGGCAAGATGAACCCGACAAGTATCCAGGACAGATATTTTGGTGTGAATACAACAGCACAACAAATTAAAGTCACAGCCAATGCCAGAAGCGGCCCACGACTTTGGCTAAGAACCACAAACATCACAGCGGCAACGACTACCAGGGAATATTTGATCTTGTCCCTTAATTCGACCTCCTTTTTTACCAAAAAATAAAAAAAAGCAATTAAAGCCACTAAGGCATAACTATTACCAGCCATTATAGGGTTATCAAGCGTACCAATTCCAGTAATACGCTCACTAAGCTGATTAGTATCATAAAATAAAGCCATAGTGATACAAGAAAATACTCCAGCTAAAAAACAAGTATATCTAAAAAATCTGGGAACTAGATTCCAATTATTTTGAAAAAAAACCATAGTCAAAACTAAAAAAATGACAACTAAAAACCCTTTACGAATAGATTCATATGAATATTCCAAACTAACTCCATTGGCCCATAAAAGAGTTATAAACATATAAATACAAAAAAAAGATGTAACTAAAAAAATCTTAGAATACTTTATTTTTTTTATACATGATATATCTGTACTTAAAAAAAAAGGAATCAGTAAAAATAAATAAAAATAATTTCTATGCATTCTCGTAGAGAGAACAAAAAAACCAACTATAAATATTATGTATAACCATATAAAAATTTTTGATATTGTTTTGTTCAAAAAAGACAATAGCTTAATTTTTAACATATTAATTTTCTCTGAAAATAAAAAGTCTAATCAATTATAATTTAATTAAATAATCATAAAAAATAAAACATTTTATTTTCTGTAGATCCCAAGGAGATAAGCACTCCAAAGACGAGAATTGAAACGTCTTAAAAAAAGAAATCTGTCTGTAATGAAAATTCTTACTGGCTTGAACACAAAACGTATAATTTTATTTTTTAAATTCTTTACTTCACACCTTCTGTAATTTCTTGGTTCAAAACCACCAATATAATTTCTGAAAACAGTTTTAAGACCAAGATTAGTCTCGAAACTTTCCCAGTTTTTATAATCCATATTATTTAAATTATGCATAGAGAGTAACTTTGGCGCCAGTTGTTTGAGAATAACCCTGTTAATACCTTTGAAATTGGGAACTCCGAGAACAAGAATTCCGTCTTTTTTTAATAAATTCAAATGCCTCTTTACTACATCTTCCAAATCAATGAAATGTTCAATAAAACCACTTGAAAAAACAATGTCAAATTTTGGAAGATCGGACAAATCTTCAAAAAAATCTCTTTGAATAACGTGAACATCGAGGTTTAAAAGCTTGAAATTTTCACGTAGCTTTTGGCATCCGGCGTCGGAGTAATCCAATGCATAAGGTATATAACCAAACTCTCTCGAAAAGTAGGCGAGAAATTGGCCTGGTGCCCCACCTATTTCGAGAATAGTCAACCCTGGTTGCCTTGGAAGAAATTTTTCAAAAATCTTGATTAGTTCCAAAGTCAGAGGGCTCGCTTCCTCTTTCCGGATTTCCGCTGGCAGTTTAATCCGTTCCCAATTTTCATCCCAGTGTTCTTTGGTCGTTAGCTTATTGATTTCCATAAATACACCTGTTAGTTATGTTTCGTTTCCGCCCCCTACGCAGTTGACCAAGTTACACTGACTTGCTCACTGAGATTTCATCCTCCCTTGTTGGACGAAGACCAACTTTCAGATAGGTTGTTGAAACAGAAATGTCAAAAACGACTCAGAAACCGAAGTTGCAGAAAATATTTAGTGGCTCTATGAGGTGGCTCCGAAAGTGAACTTGCAACCTGATCTGCCTATTACATTTCTACAAGGCTTTTTCTCGTTCCAGAGAAGGAGCTACCCCAGGCTTGATTAAAAATCTGCATCTCGACATCGGTCGCACCGACACGCTGCAGATCGCGAAAAAAATGGTCCATATCCCGCCGTGCCGCATCTCGATTCATCTTTCCGAGGAACCGGCTGCCGTCGAGATCGACGAGAAAAGCTTCTGTTCCAGAAAGTCTTTGTCTCACCAGGATATTGCGCCAGTTCAGGTCACCGTGGACCAGACCGAGGCGGTGCATCCGGCCGATCAAGCCGCCAAGTTTCCCTAACATATTCCGTCGTCGTTCACCGGTAAATGTGGGCCAGGCATCAAGCAGGCTGACGGCGTTGTCGATTTGTTCAAAAAGCACATAGGAGCGGCCGAGCAGGCGAAAGCGGCGTTCTTCCAGACAGGCGAGCGGCTTGGGCGTCGGCACTCCCAGTTCCAGAAACTGCCAGCCGGCCCGCCAGGACTTGAGAGCGCGGGATGCGCGGAAGATATTTTTTATGCGATAGCCGACGCCGAGGCAATTATAGCGTTTGAGGAAAAGGGAGCGGCCGGCAAATTCAATCACGACCTTGTCCGTTGCCACGCTTTGCCAAGGCGAAACGACACTTTCCCCTGACGCAAAAAGATGGTCGGGATCGGGCAACAAAAGCTCTAGAAGTCCGCTATATTCCGGAATGGTAGCGAAATACGCGACAAACGGGCCGCGGCGTTGACGATACGATGCCGCTAATGGGTCGCCAATCATCGAGCCAGGCCCCTCTTCCACGCCCGCACGGCATGATCGAGCAAAGCGTCATCGCCTTCATGTTTGCGCAGATCCTTGAGGAACCGATCGTAATCCTTCCGCGCGCGTCGAAAGCTGAAACGCTTCAGCGCAACACTCCCATCCAAATCGACAAGCCTCGCGGTATCCCGCGATGGGATTCCGCCGACAAGGATATTATCCCATTTCAGATCACCGTGGAGCATGCCCGTCCGATGCATCCGACCCATCATTTCGCCACAGGATTCCACAAATTCAAATTTTTCTTTTTCAGCCAGTCCTGCCCAACGTTCCCGCAGGGTCAAGGCCTCTTCGACAAATTCCATAAGTACATAGGAACGTTCAAGTAACCGCCAGCGGCGCTCCTCTAGGCACAACAGCGGCACCGGAACAGGGAGGCCGCGCACCAGATAGTCCCAGTTGACCAGCCAGGCACGCAGGGCCCGGGAGCGGCGGAGGGCATTACCAAGACGATAGAACCAGCCGCGACAGTTGTAACGCTTGAGCACAAATTTCACGCCGGCAATCTCCACCACCCCGGCATGGGTGCGACTCCCCGGTTTGAGAATAGACGCCTCATGAAAAAGCCGGTCGGGATCGGGAAGCAGTTCCTCAAGAGCCGCCAAAGCCATGGGCGAGTGCTGTCGCAGAACCAGAAATCCGTGGCACTTTTCCCGAACAAACTCAGCATTGGAACCGAGGGAGCGCAGGGCTTTGCTCTGCCACTCATTCAATCTCTGGGAAGGAATGGAGGGAGAATCGTTGCCGGTGATCACGTCAGCTCTGCTTTTCCTGGAGGACTCGCGAAAAGACCGCGAGAGTTTCCCTCATGTTCTTTTCCCGGGTAAAAGGAAGGGCGGTGGTCCGCGCCGCCGCCCCCATGGAGGCGAGCGCCTCCCGGTTCAAACACTGGCCGAGACAATTCGCCAACTCCTGAACATCCCGAGGATTTTTCTGGACATACCCATTTTCCCCTAGGCGAATCAGTTCGGACGCCCCGTTTTCGGCGGTGGTGACGACCGCCAGACCGCAGGCCATCGCCTCCAGACAGACGTTGGAAAAGGGGTCGTATAGTGTCGGCAGAACCATCAGGTCGCCAGCGGCATAATATCTCTGCACCTGGGTCGTTTCGCCAACCAGATGCAACCGGTCGGCAAGTCCCAGGCGCCCGGCCAGTTTACGAAAAGGCGCCGGACGGCCTCGCCCAACCACGAGGATATGCAGATGGCGACCCTGGTCTCCCAATAAAGCGACCGCCCGCAACAAAACACTCAGGCCTTTGCGCGGCCAGTTGTTGGAAATATGCAGGAGCGCCAGATCGTCGTCCTGCAATCCAAGTTCGCGCCGACCCTCGCTTCTGAGTTCGGCCATCGTCTTGGGATTGAAGATCTGGTGATTGACGCCATTGTAGACCACGTCGATGCGATCAAGGGGAACCCCATAATAGCGTTGCGCATGTTCGGCGCAGAGGTGGCTGTTGGTAACGATACGCCGACAATCCCGGCCCGACAAAATGCGGCGCTCCAGATAGAGATTGCACAGATGCGTGGGATTGATCAGATAATTAAGCCAGCGCCAAGGGCTGAAAGGATAGCGAATACGCATCCAGTGCTTCTGCACCCCGTCCCCCATCCGATAGACATCCAGGGGGGCAAAACGCGCCAGGCCATAAACAACATCGAAGGAGTGACCTTGAACAGCGCGGACGGCACTGCGATGAAATCCGAAAATGCGTCTAAATGAGGGTTTGCGCGGCACCTCCAAGCGGTGCTCGGTCACCCCGGCGGGGAGATCGGCAAAACGCTGGGCAAAGGCGTGGACCTCGTGCCCTTCGGCATGGAGGGCAGTGGCCAGATTCACCGAAAAGCGTTCGAGCCCGCCGTGGGATAGGGAAAAGGAATGGCTGACCAAAGCAATTTTCATGTGCTCTTGTTGTCTCGCAGCGCCTGAAGCAGAACCGGGATGTTCGCCTGCAGGGAATAACGCCGTAAAACCTTATCCCGGCCCCTCTTCCCCATCGTCTGACGCAACTCGGCGTCGCCAGCCAGGGTGACCAGTCTTTTTACCCACTCTTCCTGTCGCACAGCCCAGAATCCTTCGATGCCATCCGTGACGATTTCTCGATTGGCCCCGACGGGGGAACAGACCACCGGTAGACCGACCGCCATGCACTGCAACAACTTGAAACCACATTTACCCCGGGTCCAGACGTCGTCGTTAAGGGGCATCAGACCGATATCGAAGGAGTGGAGGTCGTCGATCTCGTCCGCCGCCGACCAGTTTTTTTTGATTACCGGCAGATGGTCGAGATCGAAAAAATCATCGGCGACGATTTTCAAACGGAGATTGGACAGTCGTTGACCTAATTCCTCCAGGGCCGGCGCGATGTCGCGAAGATATTTGAGGGTGCTTCGGCTGCCGATCCAACCCAGAACCACCTCATTGCCGGAAGCTTGCCGAGTCTTGGGCAAATAGCGTTCCATATCCAGCGGCGTGGGGATGAGAACCGTCGGCCGCCCCAGGGCCAGTCCCTGTTCCTGCAAATAACCGTTACCGGCGATAAGCAGATCGGCGCGGCGAGCGGTCGCGGCGAAGCGACGCCGCTGGCGGGCATGCTGACGATCACTCGCTAGGCTGTCCTTGAACATGACCGCATCGTCAAAGTCGTAGACCAGGCGTCGGCTCAGTTTTTTTAGCAACGCGATCTCGAAGGCCGAAAAGAGTTTTTTTTGGATGAAGACGACATCGGCGGCCCGTACTTGTTTCAGCAATCGGAGCCAGTCACGCGCGACCTTGGAAACGGCGCGAATTTCATGGCGGATGCCCGCTTCGGCCAAGGCCGGCAGATATTGCAAAATCCGGTAGCGGGTACTGGCCTTGTCGAGCCGCGGTACGAGAAAAAGAATTTGCCTGGGCAGTGTCCCGCCGGCAAGGGCATTATCACTCACGAAACATGCTCCTTGCGGGCGAAGATGCTCATGCGGCTGGTTTTCCCCAAGGCGGCGAGCACAGCCACCAGCGGACCAAGGATCAGGCTTCGCACCAGAGAGCTATCGAGCAATCGAGACAGTGTCCGATTTTCCAGATAGGCGGCGGACTGAATGATATCGCGCTTGGCTTTCTGATGAATGATCTCCTCCACAGTGAATCCCGTCCGGCGCAGCAAAAGAGTCGCGGTCCTCGGAGAGAAATGGCTCAGATGCTGGGGAACCTGCAAGGTGTAGCATTTGTCCTTGAACAGGCGGGCTTCGAATCCGGAGATATCCGGAACGGACAGGATCAGCTGGCCATCGGCCCGCAGCAGGCGATGGATCCGCCGCAGCGCCTCGCCGGGATCATGGAGATGTTCGAGCACCATGCTCATGTGCACCACGTCGAAAAAACCGTCCGGGTAATCGAGGTCGGCGAAAGAACCGGCGCGTACCTGGGTCAGGCCCAACACCTCACGGGCATGACGCGCCGCCTCGGCGTTGAGCTCGATTCCATGCACCTCCCAACCGAGTTCCCGCATCCGTCCGAGGTAGCCGCCCCAAGCACAGCCGATATCAAGCAGTCGGCCATTCGCAACGAAATGCGGTACATGGGCCAGACAAAACTTCTTGCGCCAAAACGTCGAGGCGATCAGCTCAAAGGGCGCCGCCAAACGGGGCAGCAAGTAGCCAAAGCGGCGGGCCAGAACCGCCTGCTGCAAAGCCTTTTTCCAACCCTTGCGCGACCAGTTCCCCACTGTCATCCGGTTCGCTTTGGGCTGATAGTATTGAGCCGAATCGGGATAGAAACAGCCGATAGTCGCCGCCGTGGGACAGGGATTGGTGTAGATGAAACCACACTCGCGACAGCGCACCACATCGAACCGGACATCGAGACCGTTGTAGAGTTCCTTGGCCTGTGCAAGGTAAATATCGTAATCTGCCGAACCACAAAGAGGACAGGGAACGGTTTCCAGTTCGTACTTTAACTCAGATGCCGACATTCTTATCCCTTGTTTAATCGCAGCGCGGAAGTAACGTCCGGCAAACTTCTTCATACAACAGTTCGTATTGCCCGATCATCTTTTTAGCAGTAAAATTCTCAAGAACTCGGGTTCTGGCAGCTTCCCCCAGTACTTTTCGTTCAGCATCGGACAGTTTGGTCATTCGAATCATTGCCGCAGCCAGACTTTCGGTGTTTTCCGGATCGATCAATTCCCCTACCGGCGTCTCGCCAAAAATTTCCGGAATACCCCCAACTTGCGAAGCGATTACCGGCACTCCGCTGCACATGGCCTCGACCAGAGCCAGGCCAAACCCTTCCCGCAACGAAGGTAGTGCAAAAACATCCAAGGTAGCAAGCACTTGATCAATATCCCGACGGAACCCGAGAAACCTCACCCGCTCCGAAATCCCCAGAGACAGAGCATGTTCTTTGAGTTCCCGTTCGGCATCCCCGTCCCCGCAGAGCAACAGTACGCTTTCAGAACAACTCCTTAGGCAACGTCGAAAAGCCTCTAAGAGACGTAACTGGTTTTTAACCTTAGACAAACGACCGGCCGTACCGAACCAGAACTTGGCGTGGATGTCCGGAAAGAGTTCTTGCCTGAGATGTTCTTTATCACGAAGTTGCAGAAAAGGGGCCGGATCGATGCCATCATGAATAGTGACGACTTTGTCCGGTTGCAGTCCCCAATTATTCCGCAGGATGTCCTGTCTGACCCCTTCGGAGACACCAATCACCCTGTCGAGACGGCGGTAAATAAACCAGTTGCCGAACCGGCGCTTCCAAGAGTCGGCACTTCCCAGCCCATGCAGGGTGGCCAACAATCTGGGAGGTCGGCGCGCTATGCGGGCGGCGGCAACGGTGAGACCGATGGTCCGCTGCAGGTGGCAATTCACCACATGGATCTGTTCTTTATCGAAAATATCGACAATAAGTTTCCGCGCCCTGCTGTTCCAAGGGGAGATTTCGTTATTTCTCAGGCCGAGATAGTAGGTCGTGATCCGGTCATCCAGCGAATTTTTCCCATCCCTCTCCCCGCTTAAATAACAGACGACACAGCGAAAGCGCCGTTCATCCAGCCGCGCCATTTCGTTCACAAGCGCGTAGTCCCCGCCGTAGCGCTTAACAATCAATAACACGTTAATCATTGGCGAACTCAAGACCTCTCTCCGCCACAGGCGGGGAACGGTGTAGACGAAACCTGACTGGCAACGAAACACCACATCGAATCGGGCGTCGTCATAACGATTCCACACAGGGCAAAAAGCTAGCCGAAATGTCCCGCCTCATAGATGTCCGCATAAATAGTCGCATACTTACTGGTCATCTCTTTGGCGGTAAAGTGAGTGAGAACCTTACCCCGGGCATTACTCCCAAGACGCGAACGGTCCTCGCAGGAAAGACTAGCCAGAGAAAGCATCATTTCCGCCAAACATGCTTCATCCTTCGGGTCAACAAGTGCCCCGATCTCGGCATCACCAAATAATTCAGGAATACCCCCGACACGGGAAGCCACAGCGGGGAGACCAGAACACATGGCCTCCATCAGTGACAAAGGGAGACCTTCGCGCAACGAAGGGAGGACAAAAACATCCAAGGCCCGCAAGACCAACGGAACATCCCGACGAAATCCGAGGAAAACAACCTGCTCGGCAAGTCCCAATGATTTTGCGAGAATCCTTAACTCACCTTCAAGTTCTCCCCTCCCGCCCAGAAAAAGACGAACTTCCGGCTTGACCGCCACCACTCGAGCAAAAGCACGCAGCAGAGTTCGTTGATTCTTCACCTCGCTAAGCCGTCCCAAGGTGCCGAACCAGCAACCGTCACCGCCATTGGGAAGCAGCTCGCGCCGGGCGGCCGCTCTGGAAATATCGGCAAGAAAAGGAGTCGGATCGATGCCGTTATGGATAGTGACAACTTTGTCCGGCTTCAATCCCCAGTTCTTTCGCAGAATGTCCTGTCTTACGCCTTCGGAGACACCAATCACCCTGTCGAGACGGCGATAAAGAAACCAGTTGCCGAACCGGCGCTTCCAGGAGTCGGCACTCCCCAGCCCATGCAGGGTGGCCAACAATCTGGGAGGTCGGCGCGCTATGCGGGCGGCTGCAACGGTGAGACCGATGGTCCGTTGCAGGTGGCAATTCACCACATGGATTTGTTCTTTATCGAAAATATCGACAAGAAGTTTCCGCGCCCTGCTGTTCCAGGGGGAGATTTCGTTATTTTTCAGGCCGAGATAGTAGGTCGTGATCCGGTCATCCAGGGAATTTTTTCCATCCCGCTCCCCGCTCAGATAACAGACGACACAGCGAAAGCGCTGTTCATCCAGCCGCGCCATTTCGTTCACAAGTGCGTAGTCACCGCTGTAGCGCTTGACGATCAATAACACGTTAATCATCGGCGAACTCAAGGTTTCTCTCCCCGCCTACGCCTTCGAACCGCCAGTTTCACGTCATGTCGGGCAATGCGCCGGGTTTTGCTGATGATTTTTCGTACCAGAGCTTTGTCGGCCGAGGACAGATGGCATTTGCCGAGATAGGCCAGAAAAAAGCGCATGCGATCGGCGCGCGAGACCCCGCCGGTGAAATCGGCGGAATAGTTGAGCTGTCCCAGATCCTTGACCCGATACCGCCCCGGCACCCTGGCCCGGCGCCCGACCCGTTGCAGGTCGATGAGATAGAGGGTGCCGGCAGGGCCGAGGTAAAAGTGGCTGAGGTAAAAATCCTGGTGGTACATGCCGCTACCGTGAAGCTTGCGCGCCAGGTCCGCCAAGGCCAGGGTCAGGCGGCGTTTTTCCTGGCGCGCCGCTGGTGCGAGAGGAGATATGAACTCCTTCTTGAGCACGGCATCGAGCGGAATCGCGTCGTAGAGCTCTTCGGTCAGGGTGAAGGAGGCCAGATCGAGTCCGAGAATGGCGCATTCCCCCATGGCCATCGGCGGCACAGTAGGAATACCCGCCTCCCGCACCGCCTGGATGTTGCGCCACTCGATCAGCGCCCCCCGCGGCGGCCACTTGCCACGACTGAGGCTTTTCCAGAACTCGACCCAGTGAAAACGGTTGCGCTTGAGATAAAAGGCCTGTTCGCCCAGTTGCAGACGGTACACCGAGCGTCCACGCTTGTGACAGACGTGACTGCCGCCGGCGAAATCCATGAAATCCCGAAACCGGCTCAACCCGTTCACAGCCAGAAGCGGCAGAACGTCGGCTTCCACCTCGATTTTTCCGCACTGGAGCATCCGGCTCATGATTTTTCCATCCCCAACCGGGCTAAGACCGCGTCAAGCACCTGCTTGACGGTGATCCGCCCGCCGCACTCGGCATCGCGCTCGCAGGCTTTTTTGAGGCAGGGGGAACAGGGCAGAGCGACTTGCAGGCGGACGTGCTTCTCGCCACGCGGGCCGTTGCGTTTGGCGTCGGTGACGCGGTAGATGGACACGGTCGGAGTGTCGACGGCTGCGGCGATATGCACCGGACCGGTATCGGCGCCGACGACCAGATCGACCCGACTCAACAGGGCGACCAGTTCCTTGAGATTGCCGCGGGGCCAGATCACCGCCCGTTCGCCGCTTGCACTGAAAATCGATTGAGCCGCTTGCCGTTCCTCGTCGTTGCCCCAGGTCAGGATTGGGCGGATGCCCCGCTCCGCGAGATGCGCGGCCAAGTGTTCCCAGGAGGCGAGGGGCCAGAGCTTGGTCGTCCAGGTGGTGCCGTAATGCAGCACCACCAGAGGCCCTTGGCTCAGCCCTTCTTCCGCCAGCAGCGCCTCGATCTTTGCCAGGGCTTGCGCATCGACGGGAAGCGGTCCGGCCAAGGGGGCGGAGCTGCCGCCGGGAAGACCGGCCCGGGCCAAGGCCAGGGCGCGGGCACTGACGTGATGATCGGCAGCGGTCAAGGGTACGCGGCGATTGGTGGCAAGGAGGTTGGGCCACTCACGGACGCCGTCCCGGGCGAAACCAACCCGCCGCGGCGCGCCGGAAAGCAGGGTGAATAGGCCACTTTTACTGTTGCCTTGCAGGTCGAGGACGAGATCGAAACGCTCCCGGCGCAGGGCGCGGATCACCCCGAGGGTGCCGGCGACGGCCTGCTTCCAGCCCTGACGTCGCCAGGCTTTCATCTCCAGCGCATGCACCCGGCGGATCAGGGAATGCCCTTGGAGAAGCGGCGCGAAGGATTTTTCCACCAGCCAGTCGATTTCCACGGCTGGATCGGCACTCTTGAGATAAGCCAGAACCGGCAGGGCATGGACCACATCCCCCAGGGCGCTGATCTTGACGATAAGCACCTTCATCGCTTCAGCAGTTCCTCGGCAGCGGCGAGCACATCCGCCACCTCGATCGCTTCCATGCAGCGGTGATCGGTGGGGCACTGGCGCAGCAGGCAGGGAGCACAATCGACGGGCTTGCGGACGATGCGCGCCCGCTCGGACAAAGGCGACGTGGTGGTGTGATCGGTGGGACCGAAGACCGCCACCAGCGGCACGCCGAAAGCGGCGGCGACATGCATCGGTCCGGAATCGTTGGTAATCATCAACCGACAGCGGGAAAGGAGAGCCATCATCTCCCGCACCCGGGTCTGGCCGATGAGATTGAGCGGTTGGTGCGTCATGGCCTGTTCGATGTCCCGGCCGATCTCCACCTCGCCGGGGCCGCCGGTAAGCAGCACCCGCAAGCCGTGGGCCTCGGCCAGCCGGTCGGCGACCTCGGCGAAGCGTTGCGGAATCCAACGCTTCGCCGAACCATAGGCGGCCCCGGGGTTGACGGCGAGCCACTCCCCTTCGCCGAGCCGCGCCTCAGCTTGGGCGATCTCTTCGGCGGTACAAGCCAGGTGCAGGGGGCCGGCCTCGCCCACGATCCCCACGCCGGCAAGCATGCGCAGGTAATAGTCGGTGTGATGCAGGCGTTTTTCCGCTTCGCCGACGGAAACCCCGTGGCTGAGCAGCAACCCACGGCCGTCGGTGCGATACCCGGCGCGCCGGGGAATCCCCGCCAGAGTGGCAAGGATCGCCGCCTCGACAGCGTTCTGCAAAAGGATAGCGAGACCGAAGCGCTCGCGCCGCAGCTCAGCGACGAACCTGAGAAATCCCCCTAGGCCCTGATGTGCTCCTTGGCGGTCGTAGACCAGTACCCGGTCGCAATCGGGATGATAGCTGAAGAGCTGTGCCACCAACGGGTTGGCCGCCACCACGATCTCGGCGTCGGGAAAAAAACGACGGACCACGCCCATCGCCGGGGTGGTCATGACCGCATCACCGATCCAGTTAGTGGAGCGGATCAGAATCCGCCGGATATCCTGGGGCTCAATCACCTTCAACAAAACCCCTCACCCTTCACTCCTCACCAATTTTCTCCGCTTCATCGATGAGCATCACCGGGATGTCATCGCGAATCGGATAGGCCAGACGGCAGGCGTCGCAAACCAGCGCCTGCCGGTCGTCGCGCAGTCGCACCGCCCCCTTGCATTGGGGGCAGGCGAGAATATCGAGCAGTTCCTGTTTGATGGGCATGGTTCTCTCCTTGGCCGTCAAGCGGTCGAGATAGGCGGTCAGCAACTCGGGGCGATCAAAAATCAATTCCAGCGGCACCTGATAGCAAGGAACGGTAAAATCATCGGCGCGCAGCTTGACTCCGTCCTTTTCCGTGGTCAGCAGAGCCTCGCCACCAGCGGCGTTGATCCGAGCCAGTTCAGCCTGATTGTACGTCACATGGTCGGGAAAAGCCAGGGTTTCACTCAAGATCAAATCCTTGGCGCGCAGATCGTGGAAAAAGGCCTCGGGATCGGCGATACCGGCGAAGGCGACCAGACGTTTGCCCCGCAGTTCGTCGAGGGAAAAGGATTGGCCGCCCAGCGCCGTCACCCGGTCGGCGAGACCATGGCGACTGGTCAGGACCGGCCCCGGCAGAACCAGCGTAGAAACTTCTTCAGCGGCCCGGGTCAGAATGAAGAGATCGCCCCGTTGCAACGCCTCGGGGAATTCGCGCAGCAAACCCGCCGGCAAAACCCGGCCATTACCCAGAGGGTGTTTCGCGTCGAGCAGAACGATATCGAGTTCGCGCCGTACCGCCCAATGCTGAAAACCATCATCAAGGATGATCATTTCGGCGCCGAGTTCCACGATAGCCGCCCGTACCCCTTGCGCGCGCCGGGGCGCAACCACCACGACCAGTTGCGGATTGCGGCGGGCAAGCAACACCGGTTCGTCGCCGGCAACCTCGGGGGAAAGGAGAAGTTGCCGTCCGTCGCTGACCACAGCAACCGCACCGGCGCCGCGACCGCCGTAGCCGCGACTGACCACCGCCACTTTCCGCCCCCGCGCCTGACAGTAACGGGCCACCCAGTCAACGGTGGGAGTCTTGCCAGTCCCGCCGACGGCGAGATTGCCAACAGAGATGACCGGAACGGGAAAATCGTAGGAACGCAGAAGACCGCGCCGATATAACGCGATCCGGACCCGCCCTGCCCAGCCGTAAAGCTCGCTCAAGGGCGAAAGGAAACGATAGAGAAGATGCTGCGCGGGAGTGCGCGGCCCTTGCGTCCAGACCGGACGATACCACTGAAGAAGCGTGCGCATCGATTCAGGGGACCAGACGGTCGATGACCGCCATCGTTTTGTCGGTGGCCCCGGCGTTGCGTTCAAGCAACCCAGCCCCGGCCCGGCCAATGGCCGTGCGCCGCGCTGCATCCGCCAGCAGTTGCCGGACCGCGCCCAGCAGCTCCAGCCGGTCGTCGACCATCAATCCCGCTCCCTCACTCAGCAGCAGGCTTGAAATCTCTTTGAAGTTATGCATGTAACTCCCGAAAACAACGGGCTTTTCCATAATCGAAGCTTCGAGGACGTTGTGCCCCCCCACCGGCACCAGACTGCCGCCGACGAAGACCAGATCGGCCAAAGCGTAAAAGGTAAGCATCTCGCCCAGGGTGTCGACCAGCAGAATCTCGCCGGGGGGAAAGGGGCTTCGCCTCTCCTCCAAAGCGCTGCGCAGACCAACGCCAAACCCCTGCCCGACAAGCATCTCCCGCACGGCCCGACAACGTTCGGGATGACGGGGAACGAGGATCAGAAAAAGCGGCTCCCCTGAAACCACCAGCTCCCGGTAGACCGAGACGATGATCTCCTCCTCGCCGGGGTGGGTACTCCCCGCCACCCAGACGACGGCACCCGGCGGCAGATGGAACGTATTCCACAACCGCTCCCGCTCGGCGCTGTCAACGGGGTGAACCTGCATGTCGAACTTGAGATTGCCGGTGACCAAAACCCGCTCCAAGCGGGCACCCATGGTGACGATCCGCTGCGCGTCGAGTTCGGTCTGCATGCAGAAGGCGTTGATCTGCTCAAGAATCGGTACGATCAGTCTGCGGGCAAGACAGTAGCGGGGGAAGGAGCGATCGGAGATCCGCCCGTTCACCAGAATCACCGGGATTCCCGCCCGGCTGGCGCCGTGGATAAAGTTGGGCCAAATTTCCGTTTCGACGATGATAACAGCATCGGGACGGACCTGGCGCAACACCCGATTGACCACCCAGGAGAGGTCGAAGGGGAAGAAGAGGCAGAGATCGACTTCGCGCAGATCCCGGGCGATCTGCCGGCCGGTTTCGGTGACGTTGGAAAGAACCAGCAGGTGTTCGGGGTAGAGGCTCTTAAGGCGCTTGAGCAGGGGGACCGCCGCCCGCGTCTCGCCGACGGAGACGGCATGCACCCAGAGCACCTTGCGCCCGGCGACCTGGGCGAGTTGCCCCGCCGTATAGAAGCCCAGGCGCTCGCGGATACCACGCCGCGCCTTGCCCCGACGCCATCCCCGATAAAGGTAGTAGGGAATCAGAACCGCCGCCGAAGCCAGCAGCACCAGATCATACAGCCGATACACCGTAATCCTCCAGACAGGCGCAAGCCCGGCGATGGTTGTCCTCCAGCGCCGCCTGCAGACGCAGACGGAACGCCTCGGGCTCCTCCCCTTTTTCGAAAAGAAGCGCCGGACCGAAGGCAAAGACTCCCCGACCAAAAGGATAAGGGAACAGAAACCGGTCCCAGGAGGCGAAACGGTGGCCGGAACTCGCGACAAAGGCCATGGGGATCACCGGCCGCCCGGAAATCCGCGCCAGTTGAACGACTCCTTCCTTGACCTGATGGCGCGGACCTTTCGGTCCGTCCGGAGTGAAGACCAGATCAAAGGGCTCTTTGGCCAGTTCCACCAGTTCACGGAAAGCCTGGCGGCCGCCGCGATTGGAGGAGCCACGCACCGCCCCCTGCCCGAACTGCTCCATGGTCCGGGCAATGAGTTCGCCGTCCTTAGAAGCACTGATGAGAATCCGTGCGCCGGGACCGCGATAGCCCTCGACCATGAGCAACAACTGGTCGTGCCAGAAGGCGAGAATCACCATTTCCCCTTTGTCCCAATAGGCTCGGGGATGTTCCTCGCCGATGAAGTTGACGCGCAGACTGCGCCGCAGCAGGCGAATGACGACCGCCGCCAGACGCGGCGCAACGTTAAGCAGCAGCCCATCGAGGACGGGTTTCAGATATTTTTCGCGCACGCTGGTCAAAGCTCAGGCGGCTCCTGAAACTGCATGTCGTAAAGACGTTTGTAAAGCCCGCCCTGACGCAGAAGATTACCGTGGGTGCCCACCTGTCGGATCTCGCCATCGGACATAACCACGATTTTGTCGGCATGCATGACCGTCGACAGGCGATGGGCGATGACGAAGGTCGTGCGGTTTTCCATCAGGTTGAGAAGCGCCTTCTGGACCATGGCTTCGCTCTCCGTATCGAGGGCGCTGGTTGCTTCGTCGAGAATCAGGATCGGCGCATCCTTGAGCAGGGCCCGAGCGATGCAGATCCGCTGCCGCTGGCCACCGGAAAGTCGCGCCCCGCGGTCGCCGATTTCCGTCCGGTAGCCGTCGGGGGTCTGGTCGATGAATTCCTCGGCAAAGGCAAGACGAGCGGCACGGGAAACTTCGGCATCGGAGGCTTCCGGCCGACCGTAGCGGATATTCTCGGCGATGGAGCGGTTGAAGAGAAAGGTTTCCTGATCGACATAGGCAATATTCGCCTTGAGGGATTTCTGGGAAATCCGTCGCAGATCGACCCCATCCACGAGAATCCGACCGGCACGGGGATCGTAGAAACGGGCCAGAAGCCCGACCAGGGTCGATTTCCCCGCGCCACTCGGGCCGACGATGGCGACCACCTCGCCAGGGGAGGCGGTGACGGAAAAATCCTTCAAGACCAACTCGTCGTCATAGGCGAAATCGACGTGCTCGAAGCTCACCTCGCCCCGGGCCCGGCCCAGATCGACGGCATCGGGGGCATCCTTGATTTCGACTTTTTCATCGAGGACGTCGAAGACCCGTTCCGCCGCACCGACCGCCCGCTGCACGTTGTTGTTGATCTTGGTGAGCTTTTTCAGGGGGCCGTACATCATGCCGATGGCCGCGACGAAGGAGAGGAGTTCCCCCTGGCTGGTCTCTCCGGAGAGGACCCGATGCAGCCCGTACCAGACGACGGCGGCGACGCCGAAGGCGGCGAGAATCTCGATCATCGGCGCCGAGGCCGAGTCGTATTTCAGGGCTTTGCGCATGAAGTGATAGAAACGGAGATTTTCATCGAAGAAGCGTTTTTCCTCGACCTTTTCGCTGCCGAAGGCCTTGATGACCTTGACCCCGGAAAAGCTCTCCTGCAAAACCCCGGTAAGATTGCCCATCGCCCCCTGGCTCTTGCGGGTATTGTCCTTGATCCGCCGGCCGATGACGGTAGCGGGGACGACGGAGAGGGGGAGCACGGAAAAGGCCAGAAGCGCCAGCCGCCAGTCTTGATAGAAAGCGAGGGCGGTCAGGCCGATGAGGGTCGAGCCCTCGCGGACGATTTCCACCAGCACATCGGCGGCGGAACGTTGCAGAATCCCCACATCGTTGAGCACGCAGGACATGAGGGAGCCGGTGGAGGAGCGGGAGTAAAAACCGAGGGACAACGAGAGCGAATGCTGGTAGAGGTCGTTGCGAATATCCTGCACCACCAGCAGGCCGGCGGTCTTGATGTAATATTCCTGCACATAGCGGGATCCCCCCTTGATCACCGCAAGACCGATGACGATAAAGGGCGCCAGGTTGACCAGGGCGTAGTCCCGGGCGCCAATCACCTGATCGATGAAGGGCTCCACCAGCTTGGCCAGGGCGACGTCCGAACCGGCGACGCCGAGGGAAGCGACCATCGCCAGGGCAATGCGCCAAACGTAGGGCCGGGAATAGCGCAGCAGCCGGCGATAGGATTGGTACTGGCGTTCCTTCACTTAGCTTCGCCCCCTGCGGATGATCCCCCGGCTCATCTCCGACGCCATCAACGCCACCCGGCCGGAACAGCCCGGCTCCCCCATCTTTTCCCGCACCCGGGAGAGCTGCTCACGCATGCGCGCCGCATACTCCTTGTCCCTGAGAATCCGCAGCAGTTCGCCGCCGAGCTTCTCCGGGGAAGCCTCCTGCTGAATGAACTCCCGCGCCACCCTCTCGCCGGCGACAATGTTGACCAGCCCAATGAAGGGAACTTTGACAAGGCGCCGGCCGATTTCATAGGTCAAAGGCGCCATCTTGTAGAGGATGGCAAGGGGCGTGCCGACCAGAGCGACCTGCAGGGTCACCGTGCCGGAGACGCAGAGGACCGCGTCGCAGGCGTTGGCCACGTCATAGATACTCTCCTCGACCAAGGTCACGGGCAGAGCCGAACCCGACAGGCACTCTTCGATGAGAACCCGCCCCAAGGAGGGCGCCACCGGCAGAAAAAAACGGGCGCCCGGCTCCTCGCGCAGCACCGCCTCGGCGGTGGCCAGCATGGCACCCAGATTGTAGCGCAGCTCGTTGCGGCGGCTGCCGGGAAAGAGTCCGAGCACCGGCCCCTCCCCCATCAACCCATGGGCGACGCGAAAATCTCCCCGCTCCTGGTGAACCTGAGCCTCTTCCAAAAGCGGATTGCCGACAAACTCGACCTCGATATCGAGTCCGCGATAGTAATCCGGTTCGAAGGGAAGAATCGACGCCAGGCGATCGACCACCCGGGCGATCTTCCTTACCCGCCCCCGCCGCCAGGCCCAGACCTGAGGGCTGATGTAATAGAGGACGGGAATTCCCGCCCGTTTCGCTTCGCGGGCCAGGCGCAGGTTAAAATCGGGGAAATCGATGCAGATCAGCACATCGGGACGATCAGCGCCGTGGAGAATGCTCTTGAGCCGCTGAAAGGCCCGATAGATCACCGGAAAATGCCCGATAACCTCGACCAGGCCCATCACCGAAATCGACTCGCCGGGGATCAGGATTTCGCACCCTGCCGCCTGCATCCGCGCCCCGCCGACCCCGAAAAAGGTCAGCTCGGGATCCATGGCGGCCGCCGCCCGGATGAGGCCGGCGCCGTGGAGATCCCCCGAAGCTTCACCGGTAACGATCAGGGCTTTGCGTTTCTTATCTCCGAAATACACGAAGTCACTTCACCACGTCGAGCAGGACATCGCAGACCCGGTGAATCGGCTCCGCGCTCAGCTCGGGATACATGGGTAGGGAAAGAACCTGTTCCGCGACCCGCTCGGCCACGGGAAAGGACTTACCTGCCCAGAGGTCGGCATAGACTTCCTGGCGATGGAGAGGGATGGGATAATAGACGGCGCAGGCGATGCCGGCGGCGGTCAGTGCCTGTTGCAGTTCGTCGCGGCGGGGGCTGAGGACGGTGTACTGATGGTAGACGTGCACCCCCTTGCCGTCCTCGGCGGGAGGAAGAATCGGACTCCCCTTGAGACGCTCGCTGTAAAGGTGGGCGTTACGGCGGCGCGCCCGGTTATAGTCGTCGAGATGAGGCAGCTTGGCGCGCAGCACGACCGCCTGCAACTCGTCGAGACGGCTGTTGTAACCGATGGTCGAGTGATGGTAACGCACCCGGCTGCCGTGATTGCGCAGAACCTGGACTTCCTGGGCGAGTTCGTCGCTGTCGGTGACGATCATGCCGCCGTCGCCGTAGCCGCCGAGATTCTTGCTCGGGAAGAAAGAGAAACAACCGAGATCGCCGTAGGCCCCCGATTTCTTGCCGCCGTACTCGGCGCCGAAGGACTGGGCGCTGTCCTCGATCAGCTTCAGAGAATATTTCTCACAGAGGGCGGCGATCGGCGCCAGGTCGGCGGGCTGACCAAAAAGATGCACCGGCACAATGGCGCGGGTCTTCTCGGTAATCGCCGCCTCAATGAGATGGACGTCGATGTTGAAGGTCGCCGGGTTGATATCGACGAAGACCGGCGTCCCCCCCACATAGGAGATCGCCTCGGCGGTGGCGATGAAGGTGAAGGGAGAGGTAATGACCTCGTCGCCGGGACCGATGCCGGCGGCGCGCAGGGCCAGATGCAGGGCATCGGTGCCGGAAGCGACGCCGATGGCGTGCCTGACGCCACAGTAAGCGGCGACTTCCTCCTCGAAGGCCTTGCCCCGGGGCCCAAGAATAAACTGGGTGGTTTCACAGACGTCGCGGAAGCCCGCCTCAATCTGCGCCTGCAACACATGGAACTGTCCTTTAAGGTCGACCATCGGTATGTTCATGAGTTCTTCCTTGGTTTCGGGTGACGTATAAAAACGAACAGCGAAGCCCATCGGTAGGAGCATCGCCGTCGCCTTCCTTCATACATTCGGATCCGTGCTCAGAGTCGGGTATTGATCTGCAGGGCGACCTCCAGGGCGCGCCTGCCATCCTCGCCGGAGACCACCGGTCGCCCGCCCGTCCTGACCACCTCGACAAAGGAGCGAACCTCTTCGAGGAGAGCGTCGCTCTGCTCAAAACTCTTCTGCTCCATGGTGATGTTGGGCAGACCGGGGATCATCGACTCGCCGGCGAGTTTACGGTAGATGGCGATCTTCCGTTCCTGGTAGTCGATGGAGATATAGGCGTCAGGCTGGAAAATCCGTACCTTGCGCATCGCTTCACGACTCACCCGGCTGGCGGTGACATTGGCGACGCAGCCGTTCTCGAACTGCAGACGGGCGTTGGCGATGTCGACCTCGGAGGAAAGCACGGGAACGCCGACGGAATTGACGGTCTTGATCGGGCAGCCGACAATGCTCAGAATAATGTCGATATCGTGGATCATCAGATCAAGGACCACGTTGACATCGGTCCCGCGCGGCTTGAAGGGCGCCAGGCGGTGGGATTCGATGAAACGGGGATTGTTGATCACTCCGCGCAGGGCGAGAATCGCCGGATTGAAGCGCTCCAGATGACCGACCTGGAAGATCAGATTCTTTTCTTGGGCCAAGGCGACCAGGCGATCGGCCTCCTCGACGGTACGGGTCACCGGCTTTTCCAGCAGGACATGACAGCCAGCTTCGAAAGCGTCGCGGGCCACGTCGAAATGGTACTGGGTCGGGACCACCACCGAGACCATATCGACCAGGGGCAGCACTTCGCGATGATCGGTGAAAGCCCGCGCCCCCACCTCGGCGGCAACTTCCGCCGCCCGCTCGGCACTGGCGTCGACCACACCGACCAGTTCCACATCGTCGAGCATGGCGAATTTCTGAGCGTGAAAACGCCCCAGATAACCGACCCCGATAACCGCCGCGCGCAATTTCCCCATGATGACTATCCCCTAACGGGCAACGCCCCGTTCGCTCTGCTTGATGAACTCGACGAAAACCGCGAGTTCCGGAATGCGCTCCAGTTCGGCATCGATGCGCGCCAAGGCTTCGTCGACCTTAAGTCCGGAACGGAAAACCAGACGATAGGCCTTTTTGATGATACGCAGCGTCTCCTCGGAAAAGCCCCGGCGTTTCAACCCAACCAGATTGAGCCCGACGGTCTTGGCCCGATCCCCCTGAACCATGGTGTAGGGAGCGACATCCTGGGCGACCATGGAGCCGCCGGCGACCATCACATGACAGCCGATGCGGGTGAACTGGTGGATTGCGCACAGCCCACTGAGAATGGCGAAGTCGTCGACGCGGACATGGCCGGCCAGGGTGGCGCCATTGGAGAGAATGACCCGGTTCCCCACATGGCAATCGTGAGCGACATGGGAATAGGCCAAGAAAAGGTTGTCGTTACCAATGGTCGTCTCAAAGCCCCCGTCCTCGGTACCGCAATGCAGGGTCACGAACTCGCGCACGGTATTCCGATCGCCGAGGCGCAAGCGGGTTTCCCCGCCGCGGAATTTGAGATCCTGAGGCGCAGCGCCAATCGAAGCAAACTGGAAGATGTGGTTATCCCGACCGATCTCAGTAAACCCTTCAATCACCACATGAGGGCCAATGACGGTTCCGGAGCCGATGACGACATGCTCGCCGATGATCGAATAAGGGTCGATGCTAACGCCTTCGGCAACGCGCGCTCCGGGATGAACAATAGCTGTGGGATGTATCATGACGATCCTGGGCGTGAGGAATAAATCGAAACGGCGAACCGGGGACGTGCCGGCTGCGATCGGAACAGCGGGCAGAAGTCCGCTAGCGGTCGGCGAAGGTCGCCTTCAGCTCCGCCTCGGCGACCAGCGTCCCCTCGACATAGGCCTTGCCGGAGAAACAGTAGATCCCGCGCCGGCAACTGACCTTTTCCAGTTCAAAGCGCAGGGTATCGCCGGGGACGACCGGCTTGCGGAACTTGGCGTTGTCGATCCCAACGAAATAGGTAACCTTATCCTCCCCGACCTCGCCGCTGACCAGGGATAAGAGTCCGCCGACCTGGGCCATCGCTTCGATGATCAGCACCCCCGGCATGATCGGATGCCCGGGGAAATGCCCTTGAAAGAAAGGTTCGTTGATGGTGACGTTCTTGATCCCGACAATCCGCTTGCCCGCTTCGACCTCAACGATCTTGTCGACCAGCAGAAAGGGATAGCGATGGGGCAAATGTTTCATGATTTCCACGGTATTCAGAACCATCGTCTTCAACTCTCCTTGATTTTATCCGTGAGCTCATCGAGCTGACGTTTAAGACGGCTGATTTCTCGCCGCATCTCCGGAAGCTTGGCAAAGACCATGGAAGCTTTCAGCCAGTCCTGATGGTCGATCGCCGGAGTACCGGAAATAACTTTATTGGACGGGACATGGCCGGTGACGGCGCCGCGCCCGCCGACGGTGACATGATCGCCGATCTTCAGATGCCCCACTGTCCCCGATTGCCCGCCGAAGGTACAGTGCCGACCGATCTCGGTACTGCCGGCGATGCCGACCTGGGAGACGATCACCGTATCCTCCCCCACCACCACGTTGTGGGCGATCTGCACCAAGTTGTCGATCTTCGCCCCCCGGCGGATGCGGGTGACACCCAAGGCGGCACGGTCAACGCAAGTGGCCGAGCCGATCTCCACATCGTCCTCGATTTCGACGATGCCGACCTGGGGAATCTTGAAATAGTGCTCGCCGTCGGGAGCGAAGCCGAAGCCGTCGGAACCGATGACGGCGGCGGGTTGCAGAATCACCCGTCGGCCGATGCGGCAGCCTTCGCGCACGATGACTCCGGCGTGGAGGGTGCAGTCGTCGCCGATCACGACATCGTCATAAAGGACGACCTGGGGATAAAGAATGGTGCCGGCACCGATCCGCACCCGTTCGCCGACCACGCACCCAGGATGAATCGTCACATCAGCGCCGAGCTGGGCACTCTCGGCGACCCGCGCCCCGGGGAGCACGCCCCGAGTCGCGGGTCGCCGGACCTGCAGATGGGTCAGGACCTTAGCGAAGGCCAGATAGGGATTGTCGCAGACGATCGCCGGCAGCGGGCCGGCATCAGCCCCGGGGAAGAGGATCACGGCCGAAGCCTGAGTTCCCCTGAGACCGCCGAGATGCTTCGGTGAAGCCACGAAGGTAATATCCCCGGGACGGGCGGCATTCAGGGGCGCCACCCGGATCACTTCAAGCTGTTCGTCGCCCACGACCTTGCCGCCGACCAGCGCGGCCAGTTCCTTCAGCGTTGCCAAAACAACCTCCCGCTAATTGCTGCCCTTCTTGTGCTGTTCGTCGTAGGCCTTGATCACCGCGTCGGTCAGATCGATCGCATCGTCCGCATAGAGCAGAGAGCTTTCCGATTTTTCCAGAATCACGGTATAGCCTTGGGCCTTGCCCATCTCGGCGATCAGTTTGAGAATCTTCTCAAGGATCTGGCGGGTGTAATCGGCATCGGAACGTTGCAGCTCTTCCTGGATATCCTTGGTGAAGCGCTGGAAGTCCTTCAGCTTCTGCTGGTAGTCCCGCTCTTTTTCAGAGCGCGCCTGCTCGGAAAGAAGAACCGCCTGTTTCTCCAGTTCGTCCTTGAGTTTCTGCAGTTCCGCTTTCTTCCCTTCGATGGTCCCCTCGTAATCCTTGACCTTTTTCGAAATCGTCTCCTTAGCGGCCTTGCCCGCCTGGGAGAAATTCAGGGCCTTCTGCAGATCGACGAAGCCGATCTTTCCTTCCGCCGCGAAAGCGGAAGTCGCCATTGCCAAAAAGCCGACCAGAACCAGCCCTACCAAACGTTTCATACCCAATCTCCTCGCCTTTTAATAGAATTTGCCGATTGAAAACTCGAATTCCGAGGTATCTTCGTAGTCCATGGGGTCGAGGTTATACCCCCACTCCAGGCGCAGCGGTCCCATCGGACTCATCCAGCGCAGCCCCGCGCCGACACTGTAACGCATTTCGGAAAAATATTCCTCATCTTCACCCCAGGCGTTGCCGCCGTCGAAGAACACCACCCCCTTGAGCCCCGCATCCTTGAGAATGGGAAAAAGATATTCGATGTTGAAAAAAGCCGCCTTTTCGCCGCCGGTATACTCGTCATTGGCCTGATCGTAAGGACCGACCTCACGGCTCTTGAAACCGCGCAGCGAATTCAAGCCACCGAGGTAGAAGCGTTCATCGACGGGGATCTCTTCGCCGCCAACTTGCGAAATGTAGCCGACCTGACCGTGCACGGAAAAGACCGTGCCCCAGAAAACCGGCCAAAAATGCCGGTAATCGGCGATGTATTTCACGAACTTCTCGTCGCCGCCAAGTCCGGCAAATTCGATGGAACCTTCCGCTACGTAACCGGTCGTCGGATCAAGATGGTAGTCGGTGGTATTGCGGGTAAAAGAGGAAAGCAGGGAGGAAATCAGAACCTCCCCTTTGGCCTCTTCGTCCTTGAGGGTCTGGGTCGCCGTATCGTCTACGTCGGAGATTTCCTTCTGTTCAAGACGGTAGACAAAGAAGGCGCGATTGTACTCTCCCACCGGAAAACCGAGCTTGAGCGCGCCGCCGGTCGCATCGCGGGTGAAGTCATTCCATTCGCGGTTGGTCCGATAAAGATCGAAACCCAGGGCCATATTCATGTCAAGGAAGTACGGGTCGAGCAGACCAACCTGATAGGTCGTGCTCCTGCCGCCAAAGGATCCGGCCAGATTGAGTTTCCAGGATTTCCCCAGGAAGTTGTCCTGGGAGATGGAGCCCTGGCCGATGACGCCGTCCACCGAAGAATAGCCGGCGCCGAGGCTGAAGGTTCCAGTCGGTCGTTCCTTGACGTCGACGTCGACCTCCATATGGGAATCGTCCGCCCCCTCCTTATTGGTGATGTTGACCTCCTCGAAGAAACCGAGATTGTTGACCCGCCGGCGACTTTCCTTGAGTTTGGCGGCGCTGTAGAGGTCGCCTTCGGTCACCTTCAACTCGCGACGGATAACCTTGTCGCGGGTTTTGGTGTTGCCGGCGATATTGATGCGGTCGATAGTGACTTGGGCGCCCTGCTCCACATCGTAAGCGATATCGATGAGCAGGCGTTCGCCGTCGACCTTGGTCACCGGCGTCACGTTGACGTAGGCGTAACCCTGGTCGGCATAGAGGTCGCTGATGGCGGAGACGCTCTCCCGCAGCAGTTTGCGGCTGAAAACCTCGTCCTCCTTGAGCAGGGAGAGGTTGAGGATATCCTTCTTGTCCTTGAGTAGATCACCGATGACATCGAGTTTGCCGACCATGAACTGGGGGCCTTCCTCGACTTCGATGAGGATATCCATGTAACGATTGTCCTCAGTGAGTTTGACGTGACGCTGACGCACCTTGACCCGCACGTGGCCTACATTGTAGTAGAGGTCGGCGACCCGTTCTAGGTCGTCCTTGAGGACATCTTCGTTGAACTTGCCGCGCCCGGTCATCCAAGAAAACAACCAGCGTTCCTTGGTCTCCATGGCCTTGCGCAGTTCCTTGTCGGTGAAGATGGTATTGCCTTCGAAACGGATGACATCGACAAGAACCTTGTCCCCTTCCTTGACGTCGAAGGTGACGATCGCTTCGTTGCGCTCGTTGATCTCGACCTGGGGAGTGATCGCCACGGCGTGATAGCCCTCTTCCTGATAGGCTTTCCGCAGGGCGTCGACGCTCTTGTCGACCTGCTCCGGATCGTAGATGTCCGGAGTTTTCACCACCACCAGGCCGCGCAGCTTGTCCACCTTGAATTCTTCGTTGCCGGCGAATTCCACCTTGCGCACCAGGGGACGTTCCACCACGCGATAGGTGAGCAGCACCGCGCCTTCCCGTTCATCGATCTCGGCGGTGACATCCCTGAAACGGCCCATGCCAAAAATCGCTCGCAGATCCCGGTCCACCGTCTCCGGATCATAGTCCGTGCCGGGCTTGGCCGAAAGCAGAGCACGAATTGCCGACTGTTCGACCCGGACGGCCCCCTCGATGCTCACCTCGCCGATGGTCGACGCGGACCAGGCCAGGGACGGCAGCAACAGCAGGATGGTCAGCAGTCGTAAAAGCATTCCACAGGTCTCCAGAGAAAGGACGTCAGTTTAAAAATCGCGATATTATAAGTTAATCCACGTCGTCGTGCAAACCAAAAACCCCAAGAGCGACGCGCCGCGGTCACGCCGCCAGACGCCCGTCGACCATGCGCAGAACGCGGTCGAGACGACCTGCCAGTCTTTCGCTGTGGGTCACCACGACCATGGTCAACTCCCGGCTCTGGTGAATCTCGTCGAGCAGTCGGTAGATTTCGGCGGAGGTGCCGCTGTCGAGATTCCCCGTCGGTTCGTCGGCGAGAAGCACCCGGGGGGACATGACCAGGGCGCGGGCGATGGCGACACGCTGCTGCTCCCCCCCGGAGAGCTGTCCCGGCTTGTGCTTGAGACGGTGGCCGAGACCGACCTCCCCAAGCAGTTTCGCCGCCATGGGAATCGCCTCGCGGAAACTCTTGCGCGCCACCAAGGCCGGCATCATGACGTTCTCCAGGGCGGTAAACTCAGGGAGGAGTTGATGGAACTGGAAGACGAAACCGACGGTACGGTTACGGAAAGCGTCAAGAGCCGCCCCCTTGAGGGCAAAAATATCCTCACCGTCGAAACGCACCGTCCCCGAAGTGGGGCGATCGAGGGCACCGAGGATGTGCATCAGGGTCGTCTTACCGGCCCCCGAGGTGCCGACCACGCCGACCCGTTCGCCCCGCTCGATGCGCAGGTCGATGCCGCGCAAGACGTCCACCCGACCGTCGCTGGTCCCGAAACTCTTGTTCAATCCTTGCGCTTCTATCACGTCAGTTCTCGCTCACTCGTAACGCAACGCCTCGGCGGGGTCCATGCGCGCCGCCCGCCAGGCGGGATAGATGGTGGCCAACAGGGAAATGCTCATGGCGACGACGATCACGGCGATAACGTCCTGGGAGTTGACGACCGAGGGGAAATGATCCATGCCGTAGACCGCCTGGTCGAAAATACGCAGGCCGAAAGTCCCTTCGATCCACTTGATGATGGGGTCGGCATTCTTCGCCAAAAGCAGACCAAGGCCGGTCCCCAGGGAGGTGCCGAGGGTGCCGATAATCAAGCCTTCGAGCACGAAGATCGCCATGATGCTCCGCGAAGTCGCGCCGACCGACCGCAAAATGGCGATATCCTTCTGCTTTTCCATGACAACCATGATCAGGGTGGTGGCGATGTTGAAGGCGGCAACAAGCACGATAATACCGAGGACGATGAACAGGCCGAGCTTCTCCAGCTTGAGGGCGGAAAGAAAAGAGCCGAAGAGATCCTCCCAGGAGCGAACCACATGGGGATAGGCGAAGACCCCGCGCAGTTCTTGGGCCACCGCCGTGGCGTGATCAAAGGAGTCGACCTCGATCTCGATGCCCGAGACCCGCTCCCCGGCATCGATCAGCAACTGCGCCTGGGGCAGGGCCATATAGGCGTAGTAGGTATCGAGAAAGCCGCCGCGCCGGCTGGTGATGGCCACCACCCGGAAGGGCTTCATCTTGGGAATCATACCGAAGGGGGTGATGGTAAACATGGGCGGGATAACGTTGATCACATCCCCGACGGCGACCCCGAGGGTAGCCGCCGTATCGATGCCGATGACCAGACCGGGAAGACCTTCCCCTTCGCTGAAGACCAGATCCTGCACATCCCGGGCATCGACGGTGAGAAAGGGCTGATCGAAAACCTTATTGCCCCGTTCCACCCCCTTGACGCTCACTGCCGCCACGTTGTTGCGAGAGAGCAGCATCGCTTCCTTGGAGACATAGGGGCGAGCCTCTTTGATGCACGGCGAGGCGACCAGCGCCTGCTCAATCAGTTGCCGGTAGCCGGAGAGCTCCTCGCCATGCTTCTGAACCAGAACGTGGGGAATGTTACCGAGAATCTGTTGACGGACGCCGTCGTGAAAACCGGTCATGACCGCGAGAACCAAGATCAGGGCCGCCACCCCAAGGGTCACGCCGGCGGTGGAAATGAAGGAGATGACCGAGATAAAGGTCTGCTTGCGCTTGGCCCGCAGGTAGCGCAGGCTGACAAACCACTCGTAACCCATGAAGACTTCCGTGAGGAGTAAGGGGTGTGGGGTGAAGCGCAGGAAAAAGGTTCACACCTCACCCCTCACGCCGCACCCCACACGGAATTATTTGCTTTCCGGACGCAGTTGGGGAAAGAGAATCACGTCGCGGATCGACGCTGAGTCGGTAAGCAGCATGACCAGCCGGTCGATGCCGATCCCCTCTCCGGCGGTGGGCGGCATGCCGTATTCGAGGGCGCGGATGTAGTCCTCGTCCATAGCGTGAGCCTCCTCGTCGCCGGCCTCCTTCTCGGCCAGCTGCTTGAGGAAGCGCTCCTTCTGATCGAGGGGATCGTTCAACTCGGAAAAGGCATTGGCCAACTCGCGACCGACGATAAAGAGTTCGAAGCGGTCGACCACCTCGGGGTTGGCCTCATTCTTCCGCGACAGCGGGGAAACCTCCGTGGGATATTCGGTGATAAAGGTCGGCTGCCAGAGCTTGGGCTCGGCCACCTCGTCGAAGAGTTCGGTGAGGAGTTTGCCGTAACCGATGTTTTTATCCAGCTCCAACCCCAAAGACTGGGCGTAAGCGTAGGCGCGGTCACGGTCTTCAAGAACGGCGGGATCGATCTGGCCGTACTTGATGATCGCTTCCTTGACCGTGAGCCGGTCCCAGGGAGGGGTCAGGTCAACGCTCTTGCCGCCGTAAGGAATAACCAGGTTGCCGCAGAGCTGTTGGGCAACGTGGCAAATCAGTTCCTCGGTGAAGTCCATCAGGTCGTGGTAGGTCGCGTAGGCCCGGTAGAATTCCATCATGGTGAATTCGGGGTTATGCTGTATGGAAATCCCCTCGTTGCGGAAGTTGCGGTTGATCTCGAAAACCCGCTCGAAGCCGCCGACCACCAGCCGCTTGAGATAGAGCTCCGGCGCGATGCGCAGAAAGAGATCCATCTTCAGGGTGTTGTGGTGGGTGACGAAGGGCTTGGCCGTCGCCCCACCGGCGATGGGCTGCATCATCGGCGTCTCGACTTCGAGAAAGTCGTGACGCATCATGAACTCGCGGATCAGACCAATGATCCGGCTGCGCTTGAGAAAGACCTCGCGCACGGCGGGATTGACGATCATATCGAGATAACGCTGGCGGTAACGGGTCTCCACGTCGGTCAGGCCGTGCCATTTTTCCGGCAGCACCTGCAACGATTTGCTCAGCAGACGCAGGGCGTCGGCACGCAGGGAGAGTTCGCCGGTCTTGGTCCGGAAGGGCGTACCGGAAAGACCGACGACATCACCGAGGTCAAGCTTACGAAAGAGCGCGAAGGCCTCTTCACCGATATTGTCTCGGCCGACGTAGACCTGCAGGCGCCCCTTGCGGTCCTGAAGCTGAATAAAAGCGGCCTTGCCGAAATCGCGCCGGGCCATAATCCGACCGGCGACGACGTAGCGCTCGTCGCAGCCTTCCAAGGCGGCGGCATCATCCTCTTCGTGGGCGCCGGCCACCTCTGCCGAAGTGTGCGTTACGGAAAAATCGTTGGCGTAGGGATTGATCCCGGCGCCGCGCAATTCCTCCAGCTTGGCCCGTCGCTGTACTAAAATATCGTTCAGATCTTCCATAATATCCATACCTTTCATCCCGACTTCACAAGCGGGCTACCTTATACTCCGCACCCCGCCAAGTCAAGGGCAATCCCGCCCACAAAAAGCGGCAACGACTATTTGCCGCTCAGCAGATAGGCTTCGATAAAAACGTCGATATCGCCGTCCAGGACAGCGTCGGTGTTACCCACTTCAAAGCCGGTGCGATGGTCCTTGACCAGGCGATAGGGGTGCAGCACATAGGAGCGGATCTGGCTGCCCCAGCCGATCTCCTTCTTCTCGCCGGAGATGGCCGCCGATTCCTCCTCCTTCTTGCGCACTTCCAGTTCATAGAGACGGGCCTTGAGCTGTTTCATCGCCACCGCCCGGTTCTTATGCTGGGAACGCTCGTTCTGACAGGCGACGACGATCCCCGTCGGCATATGGGTGATGCGAATCGCCGACTCGGTCTTGTTGACGTGCTGGCCACCGGCGCCACTGGCGCGGTAGGTGTCGACCTTAAGATCCTTCTCGTTGATCTCCACGTCAATGTCGTCCGACAGTTCGGGGAAGACGAAGACCGAGCAGAAGGAGGTATGCCGGCGGGCGTTAGCGTCGAAGGGGGATATGCGCACCAGCCGGTGAATGCCGTTTTCGGCACGCAGAAACCCGTAGGCGTAGTCCCCCTCGACGTTGAAAGTCACGCCCTTGACTCCCGCCTCGTCGCCGGGCTGGTAGTCGGTAATCTCGGTTTTGAAGCCCTTGCGCTCGCAGTAGCGCAGATACATGCGCAGCAGCATCTCGGCCCAGTCCTGAGCCTCGGTCCCGCCGGCCCCGGCGTTGATGCTGAAGATGGCGTTATTGGCGTCGTGTTCGCCGGAGAGCATGCGGGCGAATTCCATCCGGCCGATACGCTGTTCTAGGACCGGCAACAGCTCACGCACCTCGTCTCGGGTCGCCTCATCCTGCCCTTCCTCGCCCAGTTCGACGAGAACCTGCAGATCCTCCAGTTCCTGACGGGCCTGGCGGTAATCCCCAACAACTTTTTGCAGGGAATTCCGTTCCTTCAGGATGTCTTGGGTACGCTCGCCCTGATTCCAGAACTCGGGCTTGGCGATTTCCGCCTCCAGTTCGGCGACCCGCTCTGCCTTCACCTCGACGTCAAAGGTACCCCCTCAGCTCATTGAGCTTGTCCTGAAGAAGGGTCAAGGACTCTTTTTCATCACGAAACATGGACTGTTTTCTCCTTGAACGGATTACTGAAAAACAAATGGGCGGGGAGTATACCGGCTTCCCCGCCGCAGCTCAAGACCTCTTTGCGGGAAAACCCTCAGGGATAGCGGCGACGGGTGCGGATCAGCCAGAAAACAGCCAACGCACAAAAGAGAAGGGCCGGCAACTCGCCGATGCGTTGATAGAGGGTCGCCTCGCCGCCGAGAAGAACCTTCCCGCGTACCACCGCCGGGGCGAAGAGCTCGGAGCGAGCGACGATCCTGCCTTTCGGGTCGATGAGAGCGGAGATGCCGGTATTGGCCGCCCGCGCCAGCCACAGACGGTTCTCCACGGCGCGGAAGCGGGTCATGGCCAAATGCTGGTGGGGGGCGGAGGACCGGCCGAACCAGGCATCGTTGGTGATGTTCACCAGCAGGCCGCTGCCGCTGGCAGCGTAGTCCCGAGCCAGCTCGGGGAAGATTCCCTCAAAGCAGACGAGCACGCCGAGTTTGGCCGCCTCCAGCGGCAGAGGGTTGACCGTTCCCGGCGAGAAGTCGCCGATCCCTGTTACCAGCTTGTCGATAAAAGGGAGAAAGCGCCCGAGAGGAACGTACTCGCCAAAGGGGACGAGATGAACCTTGTCGCTGCGCCCGAGCACCACACCGGAAGGAGAAAGGAGAAAGGCGCTGTTCAGATAGCGATAAGAACCCATCCCCTTCTCGTAAGCGGGACTGCCGAAGAGCAGATGGCCGCCAATGGCACGGGACACCTCCGTTACCTGGGCGGAGAGCGGACCGGGCTCCTGAAAGTAGAACGGAGTGGCGCTCTCCGGCCAGACGATCAGATCAGGAGCACCGTCGGCAGTCGCTTCCCGGGACAGCTCCCGATAGATCTCGACGGTCTTCTGCTGATAGGCCGGATCCCACTTGACCGACTGGTCGATATTCCCTTGAATCAGCGCCACTTCCAGCGTCGGCGCCGTGGCGTCCTCGGGGAGGCCCAGACGCCAGAAGCCGTAGGCATGGGCGGCGATGATCAACAAAAGACCGATGGCCACGCCCGACCGGGAGAGGGGTTCCGAACCGCGCCGCGCCAGGGAACGCCAGAGCTGAAAGACCAGGACATTGGCGAAAACGATCAGAAAACTGAGGCCGTGGACACCGAACAGATCGACACTTTGCAGCAGCACTTCACGGTTCTGCTGGGAGTAGCCGAGGCTCGCCCAAGGGAAGCCGCTCAGCAGAAAGGAGCGCAGAAATTCGAGAGCGACCCAGACCACCGGCAGAGTCAGCAGGTAAGAACGGCCGAGTTGCTCGCGAAAGCGGCAGACCGCCCAGGTGGCGAGGCCGAAAAAAAGCGCCAGATAGGCCACCAGCAGGACATAGGCGACCAGGGAAAAGAACGGGTGCATGCGACCGTAGGTGGTCATGACGATGTTCAGCCAGTAGAGCACCAGGCCGAAGAAGGCACAACCGGCCACGAATCCGCTGCGAAAAGGATGGCGCTCCATCACGGTCAGCAACGGCACCAGACCAAACCAGGCCAACCAGGAAAAATCCGGACGCGGAAAGGCCAGCGCCAGCAGCAATCCCGAAAGCAGGGACAGGGCGGCGGTTTTCCCCGGTGACGTAAGCTTCATCAGGAAGCGTCTTCCTCCTGGGTCTCCGCCTCGGCGCGAAACACCCGCACCTTGCGGATCTTGCGGCCATCGCATTCCACTACGGTCATGCGCAGCACGCCGTCGCGAATCTCCTCGTTGACCTGGGGAACATGGCCGAAAAGATTGAAGAGGTAGCCGCCGACGGTATCGAACTTCTCCCGGGGAATGTCGATGTCGAAATAATCCTCCAGTTCCTCGATGTTGAGACGCCCGTCAACCAAAACCACGCCGGGAGCTTCTTCCACCAGTTCATCCTCTTCGAGATCGTACTCATCCTGGATGTCGCCGACGATCTCCTCAATCAGATCCTCGATGGTGATCAGCCCCGAGGTACCGCCGTATTCATCGATAGCGATGGCCATATGCACCCGCTGGGTGCGGAATTCCTGCAGCAGCTCTTCGATCTGTTTGGTTTCCGGGACGAAATAGGGGGTACGCATGATCTGCTCGATGCGGAAATCCTCGTCCCGGCAACCCCAGAGACGAAGCAGATCCTTGGCGTAGATGATGCCGACGATGCGGTCGGCGGTCCCCTCGTAGATGGGCAGACGGGAATGTCCCGAAGAAATGATCGCCGCCAGCAGTTCGCCGAGGCTGGTGGTCATACTGCAGCAGACCATGTCGATGCGTGAAACCATGACCTCACGTACGATCGTTTCACCGAACTCGAAGATCGAGTGGAGCATCTCCCCCTCGTCCTCATTGATGATCCCCTCTTCCTCCGACTCCTCGATCAACTCCTGTAAGTCCTTCTCGGTCATGACCCGGCGCCGGCCACCCAGCAGGCGTGCAAGCCCTCCAAACCATGAAGTCCGTCTGTCACTCGTACTGTCGTCGTCCAAAAATCCGTTCCTCCCTGGATGAAATCGACTTGGAAACGCGGCGCTTCTTTCGGCCGAACAGGCGCGAGACCCGCCGGCTGCCGCACAGATTCTCCTACATCAAGATATAGACCAAAAGTGTCACCGCCACCCCGAGGACGCCGCCGGCCACCACCTCGCCGGCACTGTGGATGCCCAGCAACAACCGGCTGTGGCTGACCATGACCGCCAACGCCAGGGTCAGCAAGGAGAGGAGTGCGCCGACCCCGGAAAGGATAATGGCACTGGCGATGGCGAAGGAAATCGCCGCGTGGCCGCTCGGCAGGCCGCCGTGCAGCGGCGTGCCCCGCCCGAAAAGGGCCTTGAGAAGGACGACGAGGATGGTCGCCACCAGCACCGAAACGACCGGGAATTCCCCCGGCGGTCGACCCAACTGGTCGAGCTGCCCGCCCAACGCCGGAAGAATGTAGCGGGAGAGGGCGAAAAAACCCATCACCACCGCGCCGATGCTCGCCACCAGCACCGCCCCGGCGGCCACATCCTTGGCCTGTTTGGCCAGGGGATGGTAGCCGGGAGAAACCAGGTCGACCACCACCTCCAAAGCGGTGTTGACCAGTTCGGCAAAAAGCACCAAGGTGACGGCGAAGGCCAGCAGGATGAATTCAAGGGCCGACAGGCCCAAGAAATGAGCGAAGAGCAGCACCGCAAGCGCCGCCAGGAAATGCCAGCGCATGTGCCGCTGGGTGCGCGCGGTCCAGAGAATTCCCTCGATGGCGCAGTTGACGCTTTGCAGCCAGTTGGTGGGCTTGATGGGCTCGCGCGGGGACTCGCTCATGGCGAAAGGAATTCCTCACGCAAGAGGGCGAAAATTTCCCGCTCCCGCGCTTCCATGCGTTCGGCCTCCTCGGCGCCGCTGCGTTCATGATCATAGCCGAGCAGATGGAGGACGCCGTGCAAAAGTAGAAAGACCAGTTCGTGCTCGTAGGGGATACCGGCGTCAGCGGCATCCCGGGCCGCCGTTTCGGCGGAGATCACCACGTCGCCGAGCATCTCCGGAAAGAGTTCACCCCCCTCCCCTTCACGCATGGCGAAGGAGATGACGTTGGTCGGTTTGTCCCGTTGCAGGTAGTCGCGATTGATGATGCGAATATCAGCATCGTCGACGACCAGGATCGACAGCTCGGCCTCAGGACATCCCGAGACGCTTAAGATCTTCCGTGCCACTTTTCGCAGGAACAGTTTCCTTACCTTTTGCTTCCTTTGCCGATTCTCGATCTGAATCTTCACCGTTCTTCCTCTTGGCGGCATCCTTGTCCCGCTCTTTGTAGGCCGGTTCCGGATAGTCGATGCGATGGTGGAAAATTCCCGCCAGAATGCGGTTGAAGCTTCTGGCGATGCGATGCAAGTCCTTGAGGGTCAGTTCGCACTCGTCGAGCTGACCGTCGATGAAGATGTTGTTGATGATCTTCTGCACCATCCCCTGAATCCGCGCCGGGGTCGGATCAGAGAGGGTGCGGCTGGCCGCCTCGACGGCGTCGGCGAGCATGATCAGGGCCGCCTCGCGGGTCTGCGGCTTGGGTCCGGGATAGCGGTAGTCGCGCTCGTCGACCGCGGGCATTCCCGGCTCTTCCTTGCTCTTGGCCTTGTCGTAGAAGAACTTCATCAGCGCCGTGCCGTGATGCTGGCGGATGATGTCGATGATCGGCGCGCCGAGCTTGTTCTCCCGGGCCATTTCCACCGCGTCCTTGACATGGGACATGAGAATCAGCGCGCTCATCGAAGGAGCCAACTTGTCGTGCCGGTTCTCCTGACCGTTCATGTTCTCGACGAAATAAAGCGGCTTGCGGATCTTGCCGATGTCGTGGTAGTACGCCGCCACCCGCGCCAACAGGGGATTGGCGTTGATCGATTCGGCAGCGGCCTCGACCAGGTTGCCGACAATCACCGAATGATGGTAGGTGCCGGGCGCCTGGATCATCAGTTCGCGCAGTATCGGCGTGTTCATGTTGGCCAGTTCGAGCAGCTTGATGTCGGTCGTGTACTCGAAAAGATGCTCCACCAGCGGGATGGTGCCGGTGACGAGGATCGCGCAGAGAAAGCCTCCAGCCAGGCCGAACCCGATCTTGTAGAGAAGCTGCACATCGAAGGCCTGGCCGCTGATCAGATAGAGGCCGACAATCATCAGCATGTTCACTAGCGACAGATGAAAGCCGGCCCGGTAGAGGGTCGTACGCTGCTTGCAGTGCCGGACCCAGTGGGCAGAGGTCACGCTCCCGGCGAGGGCGTAGACACTGATATAGAGGCTGTAACCGAAGAGCGCCCCGAGCAGCAAGGACGAGAGGATGGCGAAAACAAAGGCGACCTCGGAGTTGAGGACGATGCGCGCCAGCATCGCTCCGAAGGCAAAGGGAAGCACGTAGTAATAGCTGTTCGAGTCGATGTAGGGAAAGGCGCTCTCCAGCGCCGAAGAAACGAAAATCCCAAACTTGACCAGAACGAAAAGGACGATGAAATTCACCACCAGAAAGAGCAGGTCGCGATTGTCCGGAGCGTACTTGCGGATATTGACCCGGGCAAAGCGGTGGGTGGCGAAAAAGAGCACGACAATCGACAGGAAGAAGCCGATACCTGCGACCAGGGTATTGGAATGACTGCCGAGTTCGCTGATCCCACGGAGTTTCCTGATCTGCTCCTCGGTGACCCGCTCGCCTTCGCGGACAATCATCTCCCCCTTCTTGACCTGGAAAAGAACCGGCTTGACCTCCTCGCGGGCCTGCTGCTTGCGGGCTTCGGTCTCGTTCTTGTTGAACGTCAGATTGGGGCTGACCAGCTTCACCGCCAGCGTCTGGATCAGTCGCCGCTGGGCACGGCTCAGGTCGAGGGGGCGCAGCTCCTCGCGCAGACGGTCCTGGGCGTTGCCCACACCAATGACCTCCTGGGCCTGCTGCAAGAGGATCTCCTGACGGGAGTGGAGATCGCGCATGAGAATCCCGTGTTTGGCTTCCCCCTGAAAGAGTTGCAGGTTGCCGACAATGCGCCCCTCAAGGGCGCTGATCACCGCCTGGCGGATAGGAGCCAAATCGAGGGGGGCCGCGGTTTCCCGGGCGGCTGCTTCAGCCGTGAAAGCCTTAAGGGAATCCCGATCCTCCGCGGTCAGCTCGACTTCCAGAAAATTTTCCAGATCATCGCCCAAAGTCGCGGTCATTTCCGGATCGACGGCCGCCTGCTCGACAAGTTGCAGCCCCTGCGCCAACGTTTCGGCAGCCGCCTGCCCAGCCCGGGAATCGTAATCGTAGAGGGGCAGCACCGCACCTTCCGCCTCGACCCGCTTGCTCTCGGTGAGCACCAGATCGGGAATGAGGAGTTCGCGGGGCGACTTGACGTCCCGGGTGGCGATATCCCCCGGAGAGTAATGATCGGGAATAAATCCGCCCTTAGGAACGATGATCACGGTCAGAAAGAGCGCAAGAAAAGCCAGCATCAGATAACGCTGGGCCCGCTCCTGCCGCCAGAAGGATTTCTCGACGATCTTGCTCTTGCGACTAGAACTGTCGGATTTGCTGTCGTTTTTATTCATGAGGGAGAAATGCCCGAGGATGGCGCGACACACTCGCCGGCGGCGGGCCGGCGGCGCTCGTAGGCCTGGATGATGGTCTGCACGATGGGGTGCCGGACCACGTCGCGATCGCTGAAATAGTTGAAGACGATCCCCTCGACGCCGCGCAGCACCTCGGTCGCCTCCACCAACCCGGAACGGCGACCGGTCGGCAGATCGATCTGGGTGACGTCGCCGGTGATCACCGCCCGGCTGCCGAAACCGAGACGGGTGAGGCACATCTTCATCTGTTCGGTGGTCGTATTCTGCGCCTCGTCAAGGATAACGAAGGCGTCGTTGAGGGTGCGACCGCGCATGAAGGCCAGGGGGGCCACTTCGACCACCCCGTTGGCGATCAGGGCTTGGCCCTTGTCGAAATCCATCATATCGTAGAGCGCGTCGTAAAGGGGGCGCAGATAGGGATTGACCTTTTCCGCCAGATCGCCGGGAAGAAAGCCGAGTTTTTCGCCCGCCTCCACCGCCGGACGCACCAGCACGATACGGCTGACTTCCTTCTTGACCAGGAAAGAGACGGCCATGGCCATGGCCAGATAGGTCTTGCCCGTCCCCGCCGGTCCAATGCCGAAGACGACGTCGTGTTTGCGGATGGCGTCAACATAAGCCTTCTGCGCCAGGCTCTTGGGGGCAATGACCTTTTTGCGGGTGGAGACGAAGATGGTATCGAGGAAGATGTCCCGCAGATGGGCACGGGAATCGGCGGAAAGGATGCGCGAGGCGTAATCGAGATCGGCGGGCGACACCATATATCCCGCCTTGAGCAGGCCATGAACCTCTTCGAAGAGGCGCCGGGCCAGACGCACCTGGGCATCCTCCCCCTCGATGGTCAACTCGCTCCCGCGGGAACCGACACGCACCCCGAGCATCCGCTCGACGAGTTTGAGATTGCGGTTCTGCTGACCAAAGAGCAGATTGGCCAGCGAGGTGTCTTCAGCCTGAAAATTGTCGCGCATGCGCTCCCGAATCAGCCTTGCCAGGATACCGGAATACCTGGGAATAAGTGCAGACTTTAACATTTTCGCCGAGGCAAAGCAATTTCTTTCCCGGGGAAGGTGCCCGGGCCGTTATGACGAAGGATGAAAAGGGGCTTCCAAATTTGGCGTCTTGTGCTATAAGTAACGCGCCCGCCGGGGGCAGAAGGGTTCAACCCACATTACATATCCTTGCAAGGGGGTCTTACATGAGCGAAATCATCGATATCTACGCCCGGGAAATTCTCGATTCGCGGGGTAATCCGACGGTCGAAGTCGAAGTCTTCCTCGAAAGCGGCGTCATGGGCCGCGCGGCGGTGCCGAGCGGGGCCTCCACCGGCGAGCGCGAAGCCCTGGAGCTGCGCGACGGCGAAAAAGCCCGCTACTTGGGCAAAGGGGTGCTCAAGGCCGTGGAGAACATCAACGAAATCATTGCCGAGGCGCTGATCGGCTGGGAAGCCTCCGACCAGGCCGGCATCGACCGCAAGCTGCTGGAACTGGACGGCACCGACTTCAAAAGCAACCTTGGCGCCAACGCCCTGCTCGGGGTCTCCATGGCCTGCGCCAAGGCCGCCGCGGAAGACGCCGGACTGCCTCTCTACCAGTACATCGGCGGCGCCAACGCCAAGGAACTCCCGGTGCCGATGATGAACATCCTCAACGGCGGTGCCCATGCCGACAACAATGTCGATATCCAGGAATTCATGGTCATGCCCGCCGGCGCCGGTTCTTTCAAAGAAGCCCTGCGCATGGGCGCGGAAATCTTCCATGCCTTAAAGAAGGTGCTCAAGGGCAAAGGCTACAACACCGCCGTCGGCGATGAAGGCGGCTTCGCTCCTAACCTGAAAAGCAACGAGGAAGCGCTGGAAGTAATCATGGAGGCCATCCGCGAAGCCGGCTACAAACCCGGGGAAGATGTGCTGCTGGCGCTGGATGTCGCCTCTTCCGAACTCTTCAAGGACGGCAAATACCATCTCGAAAACGAGAAACAGCCGGTCAAGACCGCCCAGGAACTGGTCGACTTGTACGAGGATCTGGTCAACCGTTACCCGATCATCTCCATCGAAGACGGCATGGCGGAAAACGACTGGGACGGCTGGAAGCTGATGACCGACCGCCTCGGCAATAAAATCCAGGTCGTCGGCGACGACCTCTTCGTCACCAACACGAAAATTCTCAAGAAAGGGATCGAAAAAGGCATCGCCAATTCGATTCTGATCAAGGTCAACCAGATCGGCACTCTCACCGAAACCCTCGAAGCCATCGAAATGGCCAAGCGCGCCGGCTATACCTGCATTATTTCCCACCGTAGTGGCGAAACCGAAGACACCACCATTGCCGACTTGGCGGTTGCCGTCAATGCCGGCCAGATCAAAACCGGCTCCCTCTGCCGCACCGACCGCATCTGCAAATACAACCAGCTGCTGCGCATCGAGGACGAACTGGACGACGTCGCCCTCTTCAACGGCAAGGACGTCTTTTACAACCTGCGCAAACGCTAGCTCGCAAAATCCGCGAAACGAAAAAACCCGCCGAGAGTTCCCGGCGGGTTTTTTCGTTTCCTGGCGGCGGCTCTTAGCCTTTCAGCCGCCGCAGATCCTCGATCACCTTGCGGCTCGCCTCGCGGCGCTGCTCCATGGCGTCGAAGATACGGCGGATCATGTCGCTGACCGAGGCAACCGCCGTTTCGATATTGCGGGTGTTGCGTTTCTGCCGTTCGGTGGCCTGCGCCATATCGTCCGTCATGTTCTTCACTTCCTCGATGGAATGGACGATGTTGCGGGTACCGTCGGCCTGCTCCCTGGAGGCGGTGGAAATATGGCTGGACATCTCCCCGACCCGTTCGATGGAGGCCGTCACGGATTCGACGCTGCGCGATACTTCCTGGGTGGCGCCGCGGATGTCCCGGGTCATGGCCATGGCCGTGGCGGCGCTGGAAAGGATCTGGCCCAGGGATTCGTCCATCCCCTGACCAAGTACCATTCCCTCCTGCACCAGCTTGCGGGTCTTGGTGATGTGTCCCACCGATTCCCGGGTGTAGTCCTGAAGTTCCTCGATAATACGCGTGATGGCGCCGGTTGACTGGGCGGTTTCCTGGGAGAGGGCTCGGACCTCATCGGCCACCACCCCGAAGGAGCGCCCGTGCTCGCCGGCCTGGGCGGCGATGATGGCGGCATTGAGTGCGAGCAGGTTGGTCTTCTGTGTCACCTCGGTAATCACCGTGGTGATGGTGTTGATCTCCTCCCCTTTCAGAGAGAGAAGTTCGATGGTCTTGACCGCCTCCTCAACGGCCTGGGAAATCCCCTGAAGACCAGCGATCACCCCGGCGACAGCGCGGGCACCGCTTTCGGCCTTGGCCTTGACCGTTTCCGACATTTCATGGGAACGGGCGCCGCTCTCCTCCACGGATTTGATGGTGGCGGCGATCTCGGTCATGGCGGCGATGGAGTTCTCCATGAAATCAGCGAGTTGGGACAGATTGCCCGAGACCTGGTCGATGGAAACGGAAATCTCCCCGGCGGCGCTGCGGGTGGAGTCGACTGCCTCACGCACCACATCGGCCGCGCTGGAAATATCGACGATCGCCTCGCTGGTCGACTCGGTCGCTTCCTTAAGAGAATGGTCGAGACGTTCATGCTCCGTGCGATATTTGCTGAATTCGGAAAAGGTGTGCTCCAGCTCACCGGTGAGGCTTTCCACCGCTTCGAGCAGATTGAGCTTGTTCAGGCTCGACGCGACCTGGTCGGCGAAGAGTTTGACCGTATCCACATCGGTATCGTCGAGGGCCTTGCGCTTGAGTTTGTTGTCGACCCCGAAGAGACCGATCACCTCGTCGCGCACGATAATCGGGCAAAGAATGAAATTTTTCGAGCGCAACTGGGGGATCTCGGAGCAGGGGGGGCGCAGATGAAATTCGGAAGGCATCCGGTCGATATCGTCAACCAGCAAAACCCGCTTGTCCTCCACGGTCTTGAACAGGGCTCCGGCCCGTTCGTCGAGCGGCAGGCTGACGCCGGGGAGAAGATCGCCGGCGCCCCGACTGGCGAGAAAGTCGAGACCGTCACGCCGCTCGTTGACCATAAGGATATTGACCCGGTCGTAGCCGAGAACTTCGTGCAGGCCGTTAGCGGCCAGGCGGAGGATTTCGGCGACGTTGACCGATTTTTGGATGTGGGTATTGATGGTGTGGAAATTTTTCAGGCTCTTGTTCAGATCGAGGAAGCGGCGCTCGAAGGTGGCCTTCTGCTCGGCCACCGTGCGGTTGAGCTGATCGAGGCTGTGGGCCCGCTCCAGAACCTGCTGGGTGCCTCGACCGATAAGAAAACCGGTGACGCCGAGAACAACGGCGGTGCCCACGCCCATGTAGAGAAAGAGCGACAACTGCTCGCCGCTTCCGAACACCCCCTCGTGCACCTGTGCCCAGAAGCCCTGGCCATCCCGCCAGAAGAGCATCAGGCGCAGCAGCTGCCAGCCGATCGGCGCGCTGATCCCGAGGCAGAGTCCGCTGATCCCGAACAGCCATGCCCGATCGATACGAGTCGCCGTGTTTTCCTTGCTCATGCCCAATCCCCCTTGTAAAAACCGTCCCGTTAGCCTGATTTTATACGTTGAACCAACCTAGCCGCGCGCCGCCCGAGCGTCAATCAAAACCGGGCGCTCGGCGTTCCCCGCCGCCCCCGGGTCGCTAACGTCCGACCATGACACCGAGATCCTCGGCGGTGTGGATGAGACCACCCTCCGGATCGACACGATTGAGAGCGCCCACCGCTTCCTCGATGGCAACCGCATCCACATCCCGGCCGCGCAGGGCGACCATCCGGCCGAAATGCCCCTGCTCCACCAGTTCTACCGCCTTGGTACCGAAGCGGGAACCGAGAATCCGGTCGAAGGGGGACGGCGTCCCGCCACGCTGGACATGGCCGAGAACCACGGTGCGGGTTTCCATCTCCAGCCGTTGGGCGATCTCGGCGGCAACCCAGTGCCCCATGCCGCCGAGCCGTTCCACGCCCAGGTTCTGATCCGCCGTGAGCTGGACGATCTTGCCCCCGCCAGCGGGGAACGCCCCCTCGGAAACGACGACGATGGAAAAACGGCTCCCCCGCGCCTTGCGAGTGAGAATCGCCTGGCAGACCTTCTCCATGTCGAAGGGGATTTCCGGGATGAGGATGACGTCGGCGCTGCCGGCGATCCCCGATTCGAGAGCGATCCAGCCGGCGTCCCGACCCATCACCTCGACCACCATGACCCGGTTGTGGCTCTCCGCCGTGGTGTGCAGTCGGTCAAGGGCTTCGGTAACGATGCCGACGGCGGTGTTGTAACCGAAGGTGACATCGGTGCCGCGCAGGTCGTTGTCGATGGTCTTCGGCACCCCGACCACGGGTATCCCCTGCTCATTCAGCTGCCGGGCGATCTTCAGGGTGCCGTCGCCACCGACGGCGATCAGGGCTTCAGCCCCGACCTTATGGAAATTTTCCACCACCTGCCGGGAGACATCCATGAGTTTGACCTCCCCCCCCTTCCGCACCGGATAGGCAAAGGGATTCCCGCGATTGCTGGTGCCGAGAATGGTTCCCCCCCGGGGGAGAATCCCCTTGACCGCCGCCATGTCCAGGGGAATGATGCGCGGTCCGTCCACCAGGCCGTCGAAACCATCGGCAATCCCCAGCACCTTCCAATTGCGTTTGAGCACCGCCGCCCGTACCACCCCGCGGATCACCGCATTCAACCCCGGGCAGTCGCCGCCGCCGGTCAAAATCGCAATGGTTTTCATCGAGTTGTCCTTCCCAGATTAGAATTGTTCGGAAAGCCCGGCCAAAGCCGCCGCACCAAGAATCCCGGCCTCGTCGCCGAGACGGCCGGGGACCACGCTCATCCGTCGTCCGGAAACGGGGAAAGCGTGCTGTCGCAGCGCGCGGAGGATAGCCGGTTGCATGAGATCGAAACTCTCAACGGCGCCGCCGGCAATCACCGCGCCGTCGAGGTTGAGGAGATTGGCCACTCCGCCGAGTACCTGCCCCAGATAGCCTCCCGCCTCCTCCAGCACCCCCAGGGCCAGGGCATCCCCCCGGCGGGCCGCTTCCCCCACCTGACGGCTGGTCAGTTCAGCGGCGGGAATAGCCGCCAGCGCACTCGCCTCCCCGGCGGCTATGCGCTCCCGGGCGGACACCGCCAGCGCCCGGGCCGAGGCATACTGTTCGAGACAGCCGCGATTGCCGCAGCCGCAGAGACGTCCGCCGGGAACCACCGTCCAATGTCCGACCTCCCCGGCGGCACCGTCGGCCCCGAGCCAGAGTCGCCGGTTAAGTACCAACCCACCGCCGACACCGGTCCCCAGCGTTACGGCGAGAAAGGAGTTGAATTCCCGTCCCGCGCCGAAAAGGGCTTCGCCCCAGGCTGAGGCGTTGGCGTCGTTGGCCACCGTCACCGGCCGCTTCAGCCGCGCGGCAAGGTCGACCGCCAAGGGGCGCCCGTCAAGATGAGGAAGATTGGGGGAGGCGACCACGGTGCCGTCGCCGGAAATGAGTCCCGGCGCACCCATGCCGACCGCTGCGACCTTTAGGCCAAGACCTTCCCCTTGGCGCAACAGTTCTTCCAATCCCGCGACGAGTTCGGCCAGCCAGGCATCGTAGCCCCGCACCATCTCCGTCGGTCGGCGCCGGATTTCACCGATTCGCCCCCCTGTGCCGACCAGCGCAGCCCGGCAGTTGGTGCCGCCGAGATCGATGCCGATCACCGCCGGCGTCACTGGCGACTCCGCTGTTCGGTGGCGATGGCGAGCCGGGCAAAGCCGCTGACCTTGGCGAGATCCATCAGCTCAACCACCTGACCATGGCGCGCCTCCTTGTCGGCGAGCAGGAGAAAGGTCATGCGTTCAGCACGCTCCTTGAACCCTTCGAGGTGACGACGCAGCGCCGCGGTAGTGACCGGAGTGTCGGCGAGGAAGATCTCCCCTTCCTTGGAGAGATAGATCTTGACCTCCTCGGCTTCGTCCTTTTCCCGCTGGGTTGAAGCCTCGGGGAGCTTGATGGAAAGGCCCGGGGTTTCGATGAAGGTGGTGGAAATCATGAAGAAGATGAGCAGCAGGAAGACGCAGTCGACCATCGGCGTCATGTCGACTTTCGGCTCCTCGCGCCCCGGGCGCTTGCGGAGAAAACCCATGTCAGCTCCCCAGCAGGTCGACGAGGCGCAGACTGTATTCTTCCAGTTCCAGGGCGATGCGCTCCACCCGGCTGGTCAGATACTTGTGCAGAAGGATCGTCGGGATGGCCACGGAAAGCCCGGCCGCCGTGGTAATCAATGCCTCGGAGATACCGCCGCCGAGGGTCGCCGGGGTACCGGCGCCCTGCACGGAAATGACGGTGAAAGCTTCGATCATGCCGAAGACCGTGCCGAGCAGACCAAGCAGCGGCGCGATGGTGGCGATGGTTCCCATCAGCCCCAGATACTTTTCCAGGGGGGCGGTTTCCCGGCCACCGACCTCCTCGACCACGGTCTTGAGATGGTCGCGGCTTCGGCCGGCGGCACGCAACGCGGCGATGAAGATGCGCGCCAGGGTGGAACCGTTGCGCTGACAGACAACCAGCGCCTCGTCGATGTGCCCCCGGTGGGCCAGGCTTTCCACCTCGCGGGAAAGCTGCTCGATGCCGCGCCGAACGCGGCGGAAGGTCCAGATCCGTTCGAGAAAAATGGCCAGCGCCATCACCGAAGAGAGGAGGATCGGGTACATGAGCGGGCCGCCCTTTTGAAACAATTCCAGCATACCGACAACAATCCTTTCAAAGCCATAGCCGAATTTAAAACCAGATAATATTAGGATGTTTCCGGCGGGGAATCAAGAAGCGCGTGGCGTCCGTAAAGACAAATCGAAAGAACAGGAGGAAAAAAACAGAGAGGTCGTGGCGACGGAAAGGGTGCGCGGCGCGGCAAAACCGTCGCTGGAATCAGCCCTTCGCAACCCGGGCAGGACAACGACGGAGTCCGGCCGTTCAGTCGATGGGGATGATCGAGCCTGCGATGTGCTCGCCGATTTCCAGAAGCCCAACGGTGTGTCGGGGAGCATCCCGGCGATCGGTGGCGCTGCCGGGGTTGAACAGCAGCAGGTCGCCGACCCGCCGACAGGTGGGCTGATGGCTGTGGCCATAGACCAGGCAGTCGATGGCCAGCCCCTGGAACTCCGGCAGCAGGCGCTCTTCGAGTTGGAAAGGCGCTCCCCAGCCGTGGACCAGGGCGATGCGAAAGCCGCCCAGGGTAAGAAGCTTTCTGATGGGGACGCCGGCGACCGGGACATCCGTGTTGCCGCGCACGGCATGCACTTGCCGTTCTCCGAAAAAGTCGAGGAATTCGGGTAGGCCGACATCTCCAGCATGGAGAATCGTCGTCACCCCGGCGAAACAGCCGGCACAGAGTCTCTCGGCCAGCCGTGCCCCCTGAGCCAGGTCACGGATATGGGTATCGGAAATCACGCCTACTTTCAGCATAATTAAAATCCTGGGTTTCCCGTCAAGCGTCGCGTCCCGTTCCGGAAAAGTCCGTCGACGGGCTCGCGCCGGAGAGGTGCCGGGCGGTTAACAATAGAGGGATACATCACAAAAAAGAGAACAGGGTTTGAATTTGAAGTCTTTCTCCTTGACATGGCAATAAAGACGGCTCTATGTTTATCTTTATTTTTACTAAAATTATCTGACAAAAAGAACAGAAGCTCAGCCGACCGCCGAGCCAGCACATGAAAAATCCTCCGAGCGACTGGAAAAGCCCCTTCTCACCGGGTACCGTTAAGTAAGCCCATAAAACTCCTTCACACCATCAGGGAGACAGATCACCATGTCGAAAAAACAAGAAGCGCTGGACTATCACAGCTCCGGCCGCAAAGGCAAGATCGAAGTCATCACCACCAAACCCTGCGCCACCAGCCGCGACCTGTCGCTGGCCTACAGCCCCGGGGTCGCCGAGCCCTGCCTGGAAATCGAAAAGAATCCCGACGACGCCTACAAGTATACCGCCAAAGGGAACCTGGTGGCGGTTGTCTCCAACGGCACCGCCGTTCTCGGCCTGGGAGACATCGGCGCCCTCGCCGGCAAGCCGGTCATGGAGGGCAAGGGCGTACTCTTCAAACGTTTCGCCGACGTCGACGTCTTCGATATCGAGCTCAACACCAAGGACTCGGACGAAATCGTCCGCACCGTGAAAATCCTCGAACCGACCTTCGGCGGCATCAACCTCGAAGACATCAAGGGCCCCGAGTGCTTCTACATTGAGGAGAAACTCAAGGAGATCATGGATATCCCCGTCTTCCACGACGATCAGCACGGCACCGCGATCATCGCCAACGCCGGGTTGATCAACGCCGTGGAGATCGTCGGCAAAAAGATCGGGGAAATCAAGATCGTCTTCAACGGCGCCGGCGCCGCCGGCATCGCCTGCGCCAAGATGGCCCTGACCCTGGGCGCCGACCCGAAAAAGATGATCCTCTGCGACACCAAGGGGGTTATTTACAACGGCCGGAGCGAGGGGATGAACCCCTACAAGCAGCGCTTCGCCACCGACCTGCCCTGTCGTACCCTGGCGGAAGCGATGGTCGACACCGACGTCTTTTTCGGCGTCTCCTCCAAGGGTGCCCTGACGCCGGCCATGGTCAAGTCGATGGCCAAGGATCCGATCATCTTCGCCATGGCCAACCCCGACCCGGAAATCACTCCCGACGAGGCCAAGGCGGTGCGCGGCGACGTTATCATCGGCACCGGCCGCAGCGACTACAACAACCAGGTCAACAACGTCCTCTGCTTTCCCTTCCTCTTTCGCGGCGCTCTCGACACCCACGCCCGCGCCATCAATGACGAAATGAAGATGGCAGCCTGCCTGGCCCTGGCCAAGCTGGCCAAGGAGGATGTCCCCGACTCGGTGCGCAAGGCCTACGGCGGCGTCGACATCAAGTTTGGCCGCGAATACCTGCTTCCCAAGCCCTTCGATCCCCGCGTCCTGCTTCATGTCGCCCCGGCGGTGGCCAAGGCCGCCATGGACAGCGGCGTCGCCCGCTTGCCCATCGACGATCTCGACAAGTACCGCGAGCGTCTGGAGGCCCTGCAGGGGCGGTCCAAGGAGATCATGCGCGTCCTCATCAACAAGGCCAAATCCAATCCGAAACGGGTGGTCTTTCCCGAAGGAGAGGAGGACAAGATCCTGCGCGCCGTCGCGATCCTCCTTGAGGAAAGGATCGCCATTCCCATCCTCCTCGGCGACGTCGAGGTCATTCGCGCCCGTGCCCGGGAACTGAACATCGACCTCGGCAACACCGAAATCATCGACCCGCGGCAGGCGGAAAAGACCCCGGGCTACACCGAGGAGCTCTTCGCCCGCCGGCAGCGCAAGGGCGTGACCCTGGCCGAGGCACGACGCATGCTGCGCAACAACCGCAACTACTTCGGCGCCATGATGGTCGAACAGGGAGATGCCGATACCATGCTCTCCGGCATCAACGCCCATTATCCGGAAACCATCCGCCCGGCGTTGGAGATCATCGGCAAAAAAGAAGGTCTGTCCAAGGTTCACGGCATGTACATGATGGTCACCAAGAAGGATGTCGTCTTCTTCGCCGACACCACCGTGGCCATCGAACCGACCGCCGAGGAACTGGCGGAAACCGCCATCCTGACCGCCGAAAAAGCCCGGCACTTCGGCATTGAGCCGCGGGTGGCCATGCTCTCCTTCTCCAACTTCGGCAGCGCTTACCATCCGCTGACCCTCAACGTCAAGCGCGCCACCGCACTGGTCAAACAGCGCGCTCCGGAACTGATTGTCGACGGTGAGATACAGGCCAACGTCGCCCTCGACCCCGACCTGGTCGAGCGCCAGTATCCCTTCTCCAAGCTCAAGGGGAACGCCAACATCTTTATCTTCCCCGACCTGCAGTCAGGGAACATCTCTTACAAACTGCTGCATAAACTCGGTGGCGCCGAACAGATCGGCCCGATCCTCATGGGCACCAAGAAACCGGTGCATGTCCTCCAGCGCGGCGACGACGTCACCGACATCGTCAACATGGCCGCCGTCGCCGTGGTTGATGTCCAGGAAGAGGGCTGAGAGCCAAGATAGACTCCCAACGTAAAAAGGGGGGCGATCATCGCCCCCCTTTTTACGTTGGGAAAACCGGCGGTTTTCCAGTGAACTAATTGAACATCAGGTTGGGCAGCCACAGGGAAATGGCCGGCACGTAGGTGATCAGAATCAGGTAAAGCATCATGATCAGGATCCAGGGCGCGCAGGCCTTGGTGGTCTCGGTCAGTCCCAGGCGGGAAATCCCCGACGCTACGTAGAGATTGAGCCCAACGGGCGGAGTGATCATGCCGATCTCCATGTTGACCGTCATCAGCACCCCGAGATGGATCGGATCGATACCGAGCTGCATGGCCATGGGGAAGACCAGAGGCGCCGTGATCAGCAGGATCGACGAGGGCTCCATGAAGTTGCCGGCGGCCAGCAGCAGGAGGTTGACCATGATCAAAAAGCCGACGCTGCCGAGGCCGAGACCGGTGATCCACGAGGTCAGCTCTTGGGGGATCTGCTCGGAGGTGAGCAGGAAGGAAAAGAGCACGGCGTTGGTGATGATGTACAGGATCATCGCCGACATGTTGGCCGAAGCCAGCAGGGTCTTGGGCACGTCCCTGAGGGTCATGTCCTTGTAGACGAAGACCGCGACCACGAAGGCGTAGACCGCGCTCATCGCCGCCGCCTCGGTGGCGGTGAACACCCCGCTGTAGATGCCGCCGATGACCACCACCACCAGCAGCAGGCCCCAGATGCTTTCGCGCAGAGTGCGCAACCGCGTACCCAGGCTCGCCTTGGGCAGGCAGGGATAGCCGCGTTTGCGCGCCACCAGCCAGGTCACCAGCATCAGCAGCGAAGCCAGCAGCAGCCCGGGGATGATGCCGGCAATAAAGAGCTGGCCGATAGAGGCATTGGTCGAGACGGCATAGATGACCATGACAATGGACGGAGGGATGAGAATGCCGAGACCGCCGGAGGTGCCAATAACGCCGACCCCGAATTTCACGGGATACCCCTGCCGAACCATGGCCGGCAGCAGAATCGAACCGATAGCCACGACCGTCGCCGGACTCGATCCGGAAACGGCGGCAAACAGGGCACAGGCCAGCACTCCGCCCAGGGCCAGACCGCCCCGCCAGTGCCCGACCAGGGCAGTAGCGAAATTGATCATGCGCCGCGCCACCCCACCGTGGGTGAGAAAGTTCCCGGCCAGGATGAAGAAGGGAATCGCCATGATTTCGAACTTCTCGATGCCGGTGAAGAGCTTCATCGCCACCGCCTCGATGGGTACATTGGTCATGGTGAAGAGGTAGGTAAGCACGGTCAGGCCGAGGGAGATGGAGATCGGCATACCGGTGAGCATGAGAGCGGCCAGCAAGCCGAAGATGATGAGTGCGCTCATTTCACACCTCCCGACTTGCCTGCGTGATTGAACTTGTGTTCTTCATACTCTTCCAGAGCCTCGCTGGAATCCATCGGCAACACATCCTCCAGGCCGTCAACGTGCCCCGCGTCATGGTGGGGCAATTCGCCGGTGCGGATAAAGGCCCAGGTGACCTGGAGAAAGCGGAAGCACATGAGGTAAGAGCCAAGGGGAATCGCCGAATAGAAAATCCAGACCGGCCATTCCAGATCGGGGGAGACCGCCCCTTCGATGAGATCGGGCCAGTCGAAACCGAAGGCCGTCGCCACCGCGTAGCGCATCCCCACCTCCCAGACGAACTGAGTGCCCAGGGTACCAATGATGCCGGTGAAGAGCGCCCCGCCCATCAGGCCGATCACCACGAATTTGGCGCGGGTTTTATCCTGCAGACTGTTGATGAACACATCCACCCCGACGTGAATTCCGGTGCGCACCCCATAGGCGGCGCCGAACTTGGCCATCCAGATAAACATATAAATACAGAGTTCCTGCGCCCAGCTGAAGTTCAGGCCAAGCAGCCAATCCTGTACTCCGGGGATGGGCCAACCACTGGCGTAGCGGTGCAGAACGGATAGGAAGATGACCACCGTGGCCGCCCCGATCAGGGTCGCCACCAGCCATTCTTCCAAATGATCGAGAAATTTCAGCATCGTCGAGCATGCTCCACGGAAGGAGATTTGGAAAAGCGAATCGGCGGAAAAAAACCGCCGCGCCTGGGCGCGGCGGCGGGAAAAACCATTTCTTCAGGGTTATTTCTGGAAACCGGTGACTTCGTGGACTTCCGCGATGAGATCCTTGCCGACCCGGCTCGCCATTTTCTCATGCACCGGAACCAAGGCCTTTTTCCAGGCGGCGCGCTCTTCCGCGCTCAGTTCCAGAATCTCGCTCTTGCCCGAGGCCTTAACGGCGGCGAGATCTTCCTCGTTCTTCCGCTTGGCGATATCGTTGGCATACGTGGTGGCCTCGGCCATGGCCCCCTCCAAGGTCACGCGGATATCCGCCGGCAGACCCTCCCAGAACTTCTTGTTGACGATAACGGCGTAGCCAAGGTAGCCGTGATTGGTGGTGGCTACGTACTTCTGCACTTCGTGCATCTTCTGGGTATAGAGATTGGAAGGCGGATTTTCCGTGCCGTCGACAACACCGGTCTGCAGCGCTTGGTACACCTCGGAGAAAGCCAGAACCTGGGGGATGGACTTGAGCTGACGCATCTGGGCATCGAGAATCTTCGAGGACTGGATGCGCACCTTAAGTCCCTTCATCTGTTCCGGGGTACGAATTTCCTTGTTGGCGCTCATCACCTTGAACCCGTTATCCCAGTACGCCAAGCCGAGAAGGCCCTTGGGTTCGAGCTTGGCCAGCAGTTTCTTTCCCACCGGCCCTTCCGTAACCTTGTGCAGCTGCTCATAACCGTCAAAAATAAACGGCAGATCGAAGAGTTCGAACTCCTTGACGCCCAAGGGGCCGAATTTGGCCAGGGACGGTGCCAGCATCTGCACCGAACCAAGCTGTAGCGCCTCGACCTCTTCCTTGTCCTTGTAAAGCTGGCTGTTCGGGTAAACCTCGACTTTCACTGCGCCCTTGGTGCGCTCCTCGGCCAGCTTCTTGAAGTATTCGGCCGCTTGCCCTTTCGGGGTGTCTACGGCGACGACATGGCTGAATTTGATGACAATCGGTTCGGCCAGGGCGGTACCGGCAAATGCCAGAACCATGACTACAGCCAGCAGGGTCCTCATCTTCATTCTCGATCTCCTTTGATGGAATGGATTACCACACCGAACCGGATGCGTTTCAGCCGGCCGGGGCATACAAAATACTTCGATTTTTTCGAGACATTGTTTTGCCCAAACAAACAGAAGCAATAAATATACCAACGCCACAAAGAGCGATCATCCCGAAAGATAGCCTTTTTACTGAAACTGGGTTCGCACCGGACCCGCAAAAATGGCTAAAAATAGCCGGACATGGCCTTTTTCGGCCACTATCCATGCATGAAAACACAAGGGATATAATACCGTTTCAACTGAAATTAGCCATCCTCGCCAGCCGTGACAAGCAATTTTTTTCATCCCAGCGATGGAGGATAGCGCACCGCCGCTCGCCATCCTTCCCTTGCCGTACCTATCCGCCTCTTTCTCCTTCCCTGCCCCGGCCGTTCCTGCTAAACTGAGCGGACCAATTTTCAGGAGAAACGCCCATGAACTACCTGAGTACCCGCGGCCGCGTCCGCAGTCTCTCCTTCAAGGACGCCGTGATGATGGGGCTGGCCGACGACGGCGGGCTGCTGCTGCCCGAAGCGATCCCGCAACTGACACAAGGAGACATCGCCGCCCTGGAGATGCTCGATTATCCCGAACTGGCTTTCCAGATCCTCGCCCGCTTTATCGGCGACATTCCCGCGGCGGACCTCAAAGGGCTGATCGACCGCTCTTACGCCTCCTTCACCCATCCGGAGATCACCCCGGTGGTCCGTCACAACGGCGTGCATATCCTCGAACTTTTTCACGGACCGACCCTGGCCTTCAAGGACGTGGCCCTGCAGTTTCTCGGCAATCTTTTCGAATATCTGCTCGCCGAGCGCGGCGAGCGGATGAATATTCTCGGCGCCACCTCCGGGGATACGGGGAGCGCCGCCATTTACGGGGTACGCGGGAAGAAGAACATCAACATCTTCATCCTCCATCCCCAAGGCAAGGTTTCCCCCATCCAAGAACTGCAGATGACCACGGTCACCGACCCGAACGTCTTCAATCTGGCGATTCGCGGCACCTTCGACGACGGCCAGCGTATCGTCAAGGAGACCTTCGGCGATCTCGCCTTCAAGGCCAAGTATGCCTTGGGCGCGGTCAACTCCATCAACTGGGCGCGGGTGCTGGCCCAGGTCGTCTATTACTTTTACGCCTGGGGACGGGTGCGCAAGCAGACGGGCTGCCGGGAAATCCGCTTTTCGGTGCCGACCGGCAACTTCGGCGACATCTTCGCCGGCTTCGTCGCCAAAAAAATGGGCTTGCCGATCAGCCGGTTGATTCTCGCCACCAACGAGAACAACATTCTTACCCGCTTCGTCCGCCAGGGGGATTATTCCATCGGCGCGGTGGCGCAGACCTACTCTCCCTCCATGGATATCCAGCTGGCGAGCAACTTCGAGCGCTACCTCTATTATCTTTATGATGAGCAGAGCGGGCGGGTACGCGACGCCATGAGCGAACTGGCCGCTACCGGCCGCCTCGTCTTTAGCGCCGGCGAGCGGGAGAAGGTGGCCCAGGATTTTCTCGCCTTGGCCGTCTCCAACGCCGAGACCCTGGAGACCATCCACGACTTCCACGGCAAAACCGGCTACCTGCTCGATCCGCACACCGCCGTCGGCGTCCGCGCCGCTCTCGATCTCGGCGACGGGCAAACCCCGACGGTCTGCCTGGCCACCGCCCATCCCGCCAAGTTCGGCGAAGCGGTGCACTTGGCCATCGGCCAGGAGCCGCCACGCCACGCCTCCCTGGCGGGAATCGAAAGCCGCGAGAAGCGCTGCGCGATCATCGATGCCGACACCACAGCGGTGAAGAACTATCTGGCGTCCCACGCTCTGAGCTAACCACGCCCGTTTCTTTTAACGCAAAAAGCCCCCGGCTTCGAAACCGGGGGCTTTTTGCGTTGGTCTGAAAACGACCGCGCCGATCAGCAGTCGAAATAAAGGGCGAACTCCATCGGGGTCGGGCGCATACGGGTCGGGTTAACTTCCGCTTCCATCTTGTACTCAATCCACTTCTCAATGACGTCCTCGGTGAAGACATCCCCCTTGAGCAGAAAGGCGTGATCCTCGCGCAGATGATTAAGGGCATCCTCCAGGCTGCGGGCGACGTTCGGGATATCCTTGAGCTCCTCGGGGGAGAGCCCGTAAATGTCCTTGTCCAGCGGCTGGCCCGGATCGATCTTGTTCTCGATGCCGTCGAGACCGGCCATAAGCTGGGCGGCAAAGGCCAGATAGCCGTTGCAGGAAGGGTCGGGAGTGCGGTATTCGACGCGCTTCGATTTCGGGTTGTTGGTGACCGGAATACGCAGCGAAGCGGAACGGTTGCGGTTCGAATACGCCAGATTGACCGGCGCCTCATAGCCGGGGACCAGACGCTTGTAGGAGTTGACGCTGGGGTTGGTGAAGGCGCACAGGGCCTTGGCGTGCTTCATGATGCCGCCGATGTAGTACATGGCCATCTTCGAGAGACCGCCGTAGCCGTCGCCGGCGAAAAGGTTCTGACCGTCCTTCCACAGGGACTGGTGGCAGTGCATGCCGGAGCCGTTGTCACCGTAGAGCGGCTTGGGCATAAAGGTCACGGTCTTGCCGTTACGAAAGGCAACGTTCTTGATGATGTACTTGAACCATTGCAGAGTATCCCCCATGCGCAGCAGACTGTCGAAGCGCATGTCGATCTCGTTCTGGCCGCCGGTGGCGACCTCGTGATGGGACGCTTCGATGCGCATGCCGACGCTTTGCAGCACCTGCACCATCTCGTTACGCAAGTCGACGAAGGAGTCGGTGGGGGCGCAGGGGAAGTAGCCTTCCTTGTGCCGGGGTTTGTAGCCGAGGTTGGGACATTCCTCGCGACCGGTGTTCCAGGCGCCCTCGACGGAGTCGATGCTGTAAAAGGACTCGTTGGCACTGGAGCCGTAGCGGATATCGTCAAAGATGAAGAATTCCGGTTCGGGGCCGAAATAGGCGGTATCGGCGATACCCGTCGAATTCAGGTAGGCCTCCGCTTTTTTGGCAATGAAACGGGGATCGCGGGTGTAGCCCTCGCGGGTAATCGGATCGATGATGTCACAGATCAGGCTGAGGGACGGAACCTGGATAAAGGGATCGACCTTCGCCGTGGTGGCGTCGGGAATCAGCAGCATGTCGCTGTTATGGATCGGCTGCCAGCCGCGGATCGAGGAACCGTCGAAACCGATGCCTTCCTCGAAGGTATCTTCGCTGAACTCGCTGAGGGGGGTGGAAAAGTGCTGCCAGATGCCGACAAAATCGAGAAACTTGTAATCGACCATCCGGCAGTTGTTCTCCTGGGCAAAAGCCACGACTTCCTTGGGTGTCATTGATGTCTCCTTTGACTGGATAATTTTTCCTGAATAGAACTAATCTTCCGCAAGCCCGTGACGCAGCCAGCGGTCAGTGCGTTTGCCAGTTTGGGTTGCCGCTGTAATCAAGCGCGGGAGTATTCGAGCAAGATCAAATCGACGATTGAAGCGATACTGATACTCGCCGAGGTAACGGTGAGCGTATTTTTCGAAATCAAAGGAGTGATACGTTCCGGCAATGGCGGTTTTCAGATTGCCTAGGATGGTATTCACCCAGGTGAAACACTCCATGTCGGTGCTTTTACGACCTTTGCCAACGACTTCACGCTGCTGGGAACATCCAATATCTGTGACGCCTTTAAAGCACCAGAGGCCATCGGAAACAACTGTTGCTGAAGGGACCAGAGACCGAGTAGCCCAAGCGGTAATCTCTTCGCGACTGAACGTCTTGACCTTGGAAAAGACGACATACAAAGGGTTGTTCTGATTGTTGGTCTGGACGGCGGCGATGAACGGGATTTTGTTCTCAGAACCTCGCCCGGCCTTGCCTCCAGGGTTTTCACCACCCAGGTAGGCATCGTCGATCTCGACCCGACCGGACAATTTGGTTGTGATTTCACGCTCGTACATAACCTGCATGAGCTTGTGCTTCATCCGCCAAGCCGCAGGGTAGCTTAGGCCAGTCAGGCGCCTAAGCTCCAAGATAGAAACGTTATTTTTGTTTTGGCTCAGAAAGTACATGGCTTGGAACCAGGCGGTCAGAGGAAGCTTTGTTGAATGAAAAATAGTCCCTTCGGTCAGCGTAGTCTGCGATCGGCATGCTCGGCACTGAAAAACCTTTACACGGCCTCGAAAATACGAAAAGTGATCCTTGGCCATACAATCCGGACACTGAAATCCTTGTGGCCAGCGGGACTGCTCAAGAACTGCCTCGCACTGGCGCTCAGTGCCATATTCGGAGAGGAACTGATTCAGGCTCATGCCTGGTTGCATTTGGATTCGGTTCAGCTTCACGGTGCACCTCCTTGGGTAGGTATGCCGTGAAGATAATCGATGACTGTGTCAGAATACGTCACTCAGCCACTCTGCGGAAGATTAGTTCTATTCAGGTAATTTTTTAAGCCCCACCCTGCGCACGGGAAGGCCGTAAGGAAAAGATATCGGTGCGCGCCTCTAGAGCGCGTCGTCGCCACGCTCGCCGGTACGGATACGAACCACTTCGTCGACACTGGTCACGAAGATCTTGCCGTCGCCGATGCGTCCGGTGCGGGCGGTCTCGGCGATAACGTCGACGACCTTGGCAGCCATCTCGTCACTGACGATGATCTCCATCTTGATTTTGGGGATGAAATCAACCACGTATTCGGCGCCGCGATAGAGTTCGGTGTGCCCCTTCTGCCGTCCGAATCCCTTGACTTCACTGACGGTAATCCCCTGAATTCCGATTTCGTTCAGAGCTTCCTTGACCTCGTCAAGCTTGAAGGGCTTGATAACGGCTTCCACTTTTCTCATCTTTTCACCTCCCGAAGAGAATCCGGCGCGTCGGAAACGCGATGAGCCTTTCCCCGCGCATCCGCCTTATCGACAACGAACAGCGTTCCTGGCCAAACCGTTTAGCAAGGAACCTGCCATTTTTCAAGACCTCAAAAATAAATCATATTCACTTGAATTCACAGGGGGAAAACACCCTCTCCCGAAAAAGCCGCCTGACCCTCCTGAACGAGGCCGAAAAAATCGGCCCATTTTTTGAGCAGAAAAAAACCGCACATGCCCATTCCGCAAGCAGCGCCCACACCGCCAAGGCCGCCCAAAAGAACGAACGGATAGAGAGTGAAGCATCGCAAGGCCGCCACAAGGCTTGACTGTTAATAAATAGATAATTAAGATTGGGACCATCTCGAAACAGACTCCGCACGATTGCCACGGCGCATCCCGCCACCGGCGCGAAGAGGCCTTCATGACCCGTCGTTTCACCCTTCTGCTGATCGACGAAAACCTGCCCCAGACCCTCCCCCTGCGGAATTTTCTCGAACAGGCCGGATACCGGGTGCGAACCGCCGATAACGGCATGAAGGCGATCGTCAGCATCTACCAGAGGCCTCCCGATCTGATCCTTTCCGACATTCCCATCTCGGAACTCAACGGCTACCACCTCTGCCGCATCCTCAAAAACGACCCTCTCACCCAGAACATCCCGATCGTCCTCTTCAGTTCCCAGGCGGAACCCCACAACCGTTTCTGGGGGGAAAAAGCCGGAGCCGACGCTTTTCTGGAAAAGACCGCCGATTATCCCAGCATCCTCACAACCATCGAAAAGTTCCTCAATGGCCGCGAAGACACAGCCGAGCCCCCCCCGCGAGGGGCCCGGGGGCTCAACGGCAAGGCGATCCGCAACCAGATCACCGGCCTGCTTGACCGCCTCCTTTATGAGTCGACAATTTGCAACGAAGTCCTGAAACTGACCGGACTCGCCCATGACAGCGAGGCGCTGGCCCGGGAACTCTTCAATTTTCTCGGCCTGATCTGCCGTTACAGCGCAGCCGGGCTGCTGCTGCGCGAGGGCGCGGACAAATATTCCCTGTTTCTGCAGCTGATGGAGCCGGTGTCGGACGGGTTCATCAAACAATCTCGCAAAGAAATGCTGCACCGGGCCGGACTCGACCGCGACGTCCCGGGCAAGTACCGTTTCATCCTGATCGAACAGGAAGCCCGGGAAGGACGGCCGATGCCGGTCAACTTCCAGGTTCTCAGTTTCTTGCCGATCTACGACGGCAACGAACTGCTGGCCTCGCTCACCCTTTTCGAAAACGGCCAGCGGCGGCTGACCAAGGGGATGAGTCAAGCGCTCGACGTGATTGCCGACCGTTTTCTGATCGTTGCGCGTTACCTGAAAAAAATCAAAGACATGGAGAATGTCAAAGCGGATCTGGTGTCGATGCTGGTGCACGACATGCGCTCGCCGCTGACCGGCATCAGCGGGTTCACCAACGTCTTGGCCGAAGGGATCCTCGGCCAGGTTTCTCCCGACCAGGGGGCAGCTCTAAAGAATATCCAGGAAGGCTGCACCCGGCTGCTGGCACTGATCGACGATATCCTCGACTATTCGAAACTGGAGGCGGGCAAGATGCAGGTCGCTCCCCGCCCCCTCGAACTGGCGCCCCTGATCGCCCAGATTCTCGGCGGCTTCTCGGTCCAGCTGGAAGAGCATCGCTTGCGAATTGAGCAGGATCTGCCGGAAACCCTGCCCCTAGTCATGGCCGACGAAAAACAGCTGACCCGGGTTCTCGCCAACCTTCTCAGCAATGCCGTCAAATTCACCCCCGACGGCGGCAGCATCCGCATCGCCGCCGTCCCCGCCACCACCCGCCAGAAGCAAGCGGCCCTGGAAATCAGCATCAGCGATACCGGTTGCGGCATCCCGGTGCAACAGCAGAAAAACCTCTTCGGCCGCTACGAGCAGTTGCCCAGCGCCACCGTCTACCGCAAGGGAACCGGCCTCGGGCTGGCCATCTGCAAGGAGATCGTCAGCCTGCACAATGGCGAAATCTGGGTGGAAAGTCCTGTCACCGATGGCCGCGGCAGCCGTTTTGCCTTCACCATTCCCCTGGCTACTCCCTGAAAACTTTCAACCGCGATCGAAAAAGGGGCTCTTGCCGCTGACCGACAGGGGGATACCGTAGGCGATCCGCACCCCCTCGCCGAGCAGCCCCATCTCGATAGCCGCCTTGCCGGCACTGTACATGACCCGGTTATCCAGGCGCAGATCGGCGGCCCGACTCACCGCTGAGCCGACGGCGATGCCCAGATCGCCGACATTAAAGGCGCAGATGGCGCCGGCCGCCTGCATCGCGGCGCAATCGACGAAGCCACAGTAGCCGCAATGAGGCAGTCCCAGAGGCTCTTCGCGGGTGCCGATGAGAACCAGAGCCGACGCCAGAGAGAGGTTACCGGCGTCGCGGGCGAAAAAACTCACCTGGTCCCGTTCGGCGATCTGACGCATGGTATCAGACAATCGCCCCAACTCGACGCCGCTGACCACCGCAGTCACCAGCAGATCCCGCCCCCGCCCCTTGGGAGCGGTTCGGGCCGCCACACAGAGCAGATCCGCGGCCCGTTCGACACACTCGCTCTTCGATTCCGGATTGATCGTCAGCATGGATAGGCACTCCTTTAAAAACAGAAACGAGAGAAGAAAAACCCTTTAAGAAAGGGCCGACACAGAGCAGAATGAACCAAAAAAAACTCTTTTACCACCAAGGATCCAGGAGACTCCCATGCCCCAAATTCATCCCAGCGCCGTGGTCAACCCCGGCGCCCGTCTCGCCGACGACGTCGAGGTCGGCCCCCACGCTTTCATCGACACCGATGTCACCATCGGAGCCGGCTGCCGGATCATGCACGGCGCCCATGTCGGCCGCTGGACCCGCCTCGGTGCGGGCAATATCCTCTATCCCGGCGCCGTCGTCGGCCACGACCCGCAGGATGTGGGCTACAAGGGGGAAGAGGCCTGGACCGAGATCGGCGACGGCAACATCATCCGCGAAGGGGTAACCATTCACCGGGGCAACCGTCCCGACACCCACACCCGGGTCGGCGACCACAACTTCTTCATGGTCAACAGCCACATCGCCCACAACTGCGTCATCGGCAACCACGTCATCCTGGTCAACGGCGCGCTCCTTGCCGGTCATGTAGAGGTCGGCGACCGGGCAATCATCTCCGGCAACTGCCAGGTCCACCAGTTCGTACGCATCGGCCCCTTCGCCATGATGCGCGGCGGCTCCGGCGCCGCCAAGGATGTCCCCCCCTTTTGCATCAACGACGGACTCAACTGGCTGCGCGCCGTCAACGTCGTCGGTCTCAGGCGCAACGGCTTCGATGCCGGCCGCATCCGTGCCGTCAAGGAGGCCTTCAAGACCATCTTCCGCGCCAATCTCCCTCTCGCCGAAGCCCTGCAACGGGTCGCCGAGGGGCCTGGGTACACCGACGACGTGCGCCTGATGATCGACTTCATCCGTACCAGCAAACGCGGCGTCGGCAGCGGCCGAGGTTCCAGCCGCGAGTAGCTAGATCCCTTCCTACCGCCCCTGCCGCACCAGCGAAGCGAACTCCCCGGCCGGCAGGGGCCGGCTGAAATAAAAACCCTGGAAGCTGTCACAGCCGCACTGACGGAGAAAATCGAGCTGCCGCCGGGTCTCCACTCCTTCGGCCACCGCCTGCAGGCCGAGGCTGTGGGCGATGGCGACGATACTGGTGACGACCGCAGCAGCGCTGGGGTCGTCGGCGGCGTCGCCGATGAAGGACCGATCGATCTTCAGGCTGTCCACCGGAAAACGGCGCAGGTAATTGAGGGAAGAATAGCCGGTACCGAAGTCGTCCAGAGCCAGACTGACGCCGAGATCCTTGAACTGGCGCATGGTCGCGGCAGCGGCCTGGGGATCGCGCATGATCATGCTTTCGGTCAGTTCCATCTCCAGCAATTCCGGCTCCAGATCCCGTTCCTGCAAAAAGCGCCGGACGCTATCGGCCAGATCCTCCCGGCGAAACTGGCGCGCCGAAAGATTGGCCGCCACCGGCACCACCGGCACCCCCTCGTCCCGCCAGCGCCGGAGTTGGGCACAAACCTCGCCGATGACCCATTCACCGATGGGCAGGATCAGGCCGGTCTCCTCGGCCAGGGGGATGAACGTCCCCGGCGCCACCATTCCCCGCTCGGGGTGTCGCCAACGCAAGAGCGCCTCGGCCCCGGAGATCCGGCCGGTGGCCAAAGCCACCTTGGGCTGATAATAGAGACAGAGTTCCCCCCGTTCCAGGGCCCGCCGCAGGTCGGCCTCCATCTCCAGGGTTTCCATGATGCGCAGATTCATCTCCGGCGCGAAGAAACGGAAACACCCCCCCTCCTCCTTGGCCCGGTACATGGCGACGTCGGCGTTGCGCAGCAGGGTCTCGCCGTCCCCGCCATCCCGGGGGTAGAGGCTGATGCCGAGACTGGCGGTGACGGTGATCTCCCGGTCCCCCAGTTGGTAGGGCCGACTCAGCTGCTCCAGCACCTTCCGCGCCACCGGCCCGGCATCGTTTTCCTCCGCCAGCTCGCCGAGAAGAATGGCGAATTCGTCGCCGCCCAGGCGGGCGACGCTGTCCATTTCGCGGACGACGGCACGCAGGCGCTGGGCGGTGCCGGCGAGCAGTTCGTCACCGACGCTGTGGCCGAGGCTATCGTTGAGCACCTTGAAGCGGTCGAGATCGAGTAGCAGCACCGCGACCAGCCGCCGCGAACGCTGGGCATAATGAATCGCCTGCTCCAGACGGTCGAGAAGCAGAACACGGTTGGCCAGGCCGGTCAGTTCGTCGTGGGTGGCCAGATGGCGCAACTGCTCCTCGTAGGCTTTGCGGTCGGCAATGTCGTAAACGAAGGCAAAATAGAGGGATTGCCCTTCGTACGCGAGGCGGCTGAGGGTCACCTCCACGGGAAAGAGCGTTCCGTCCCGGCGCCGATGCACGCTTTCGAAGGTGCGGGTTTCCTGCCCGTCGAGGGCACGGCGCTGCTCTTGCCAGAAACTCGCCGTCAGGTGGGGATCGAGGTCGTAAAGGGAGCGTTCCTGAAGTTCCGCGGGGGCATAGCCGAGGCTCCGGCAGGCCCGTTCGTTGGCCAGGAGGATACGCCCCTCGGCGTCGAGACGGAGGATGCCGATCGCCGCGTGGTCGAGGCAGAACTGCGCCAGTTGCCGATCCGTTTCCGCCGCATGGCGCTCGCTGACGTCGTGGATGATGGAAAGGAGCAGAAGGCGGCCGGAAAGACGGATTTCCGCGCTGAAAACCTCGACGTCGCGAATCGAACCGTCGGCCCGGCGATGGCGGAAATTGAAATGATTGCGCCGGGCCGCTTGAGCCAGCGCCATCTCGCAGCAAACGGAATCGACATCGAGGGTATTGATCTCACTGATCCGCTTTTTGCGAAGCTGCTCGCGACTCCAGCCGTAAAAAACGGCGGCCGCCGGATTGGCGTCGACGATCTCCATGTTTTCGGGATCGATCAGAAGCATGACCGCGTGATTGTCCTCGAAGAGGCAGCGATAGCGCTCTTCGCTTTCGCACAATTCCTCATGCGCCCGGCGGTTCTCAATGCGCAGTCGCTGTTGTTCCAGCGCCGCCAGAACCGCCGGCCCAAGGCGGGGAAAATGATCCTTGAGGATGTAATCCCAGGCCCCGGCCTTCATGCAGGAGACCGCCGTCGCCTCGTCGAGAGCGCCGGTCACGAGAATGAAGGGGACGTCGGGGCAGTGAGCCAGGGCCAGATCGAGAGCGGCGAGGCCGTCAAAGCGCGGCAGATGATAGTCGCAAAGAATCACGTCCGGCGCGAACTCCGCCAGCGCCGCCAGATAATCCTCGCGGGTCTTCACCCGCCGAAACCGGGCATCGGGTCGGACCTTGCGCACCTCGTAGCTGTCGAGTTCGGCGTCGGCGGGGGAATCCTCCACCAGCAGAACCCTTAGGGCGGAATTCAACGGCAACCTCCCAAAACGAAGTAATGAAACAACTATACGCGACTTTCCGGCATTTCCGAGCGCGTCAGACCATTGCGGTCCAAAGATTGCCCATTCCCCAGAGCAAAGAAGAAGACCGCGCCCTTCCCCGGCTCCCCTTCGGCCCAGATCCTTCCTCCATGCCGCCCAACGATGCGCCGGCAGATGGCCAGGCCGACGCCGGTGCCGTCGAACTCGTCGATGCCGTGCAGACGCTGAAAAACCCCGAAGAGCTTGTCGGCGTAGCGCATGTCAAACCCGGCGCCGTCGTCCTCGACCCGGTAGACGACGACATCCCCCCGACGTTCGGCCGCAACGACAATGTGCGCCCGTTCCTTGTGGGAAGAAAATTTCACGGCATTGGCCAGCAGATTGCTCCACAGATGGCGCAGCAGGTTGGGATCGCCCAAGGCCTGCGGCAGATCCTCCAGCTGAAAATCGATGCGCTCCGGCGGCTCAAGCTGAGTGACCTCAAAAAAGGTTTCCCGGGCCAGGGCCGTCATATCCACCGTCAAAAAACGGGGCGCGGCCCGCCCGAGACGCGAGAGGCTCAGCAGGTCGTCGATCATCGCGGTCATGCGTCGGGTATTGTCGTGCACGACGGCGCAGAGCCGGCGTCCTTCCTCACCCAGCTCGGGAGCACACGTCTCGGAAAGAATACGGGTGAAACCGTCGATAGCACGCAAAGGGGCACGCAGATCGTGGGAAACGGAATAGGCGAAAGATTCCAGATCCCGATTGGCCTCTTCAAGCTCGGCGGTGCGTTCCCGCACCCGCGCTTCGAGAGTGGCGTTCAGGCGGCGGATCTCCTCGGTGCTGCGCAGACGCTCGGCGTCGAAACGCTCCCGTTTCAGGCGATTGACCATGAGCATGCCCAGGAGCACCGTCAAGAGCGGATTGATCGTCAACACCGGCAGGGTGATGCGCGCGAGCACCATCCAGACCACCTCGCCGGGGAGGGTCAGCAACAGCAGGAGCATCACCCCATGCACCGCCAGGCCGAAGAGATAGAGCCGCCACCATCTGAACTCCGCCGGCGACTGCCGTTGAAAATGACGCCAGAGAAGCCCCATGATCCCGGAAGCAAGAATCACCCCCACACCGGTCCAGGCCGAGCCCCCCTGATAAAAACGCAACGCAGCGGTCATGAGCATGGCGATCAGGGTCGGAACAACGCCGAAGAATAATCCGGAAATCGCCAGCAGCACGGAGCGGCTGTCGAAAAAAATCCCCGGCAGGTAATGCCAGGGGTTGAGCATGAGGACGATGCCGAGGAGACCGATCAGGACACCGGCGCCCAGGCGCGCGGAAAAATCCGACCGGGTGGCAAGACGACTGGTCATGACATCGTAGATGAGCGCCAGAGCCAGCAGCAAAACTGCATTATGAATCAGGCCGAAATAGACCGATCCGTCCATCGCCGCGGCGCCGTTCATCCCAGGGATTTTTCCACATCGGCGGTTTTGCCGATGAGAATCAACACATCGCTGTCCTTGATCAGGTAGTCGGGGGGGGGCGCGGGGATGAACTGGTCGGAAAGGACGTCCTTGACGGCGATAACGGTCACGTGAAACCGGCGGCGCAGATCGAGTTCAACCAGGGTTTTGCCGATGAAATGCCGGGGGGGGGCCGTTTCCGAGAGGGAATACTCCTCGGCCAGAGGGATGAATTCGAGGATGTTGGGGGTGGAGAGGCTGTGGGCGATTTTCCGCGCCATATCCTTTTCCGGGTAGATGATATCCGTCGCCCCGACCTTCGCCAGAATCTTGCCGTGATCCTCGCTGATCGCCTTGACCAGGATGCGCGGCACCTTCAGTTCCTTGAGATAAAGGGTGATAAGGGTCGACAGGTGGGAGCGCTCACCGGTCGAGACCACCGCCGCGTCGACCTCACGGATCCCTTGCGCGTCAAGAAACTCCTTGTTGGCGGCATCCCCCAAAATCGCATGGTCGGCGTAGTCCTTCACCGCCTGAACCTTGTCACGGTCCGAATCGATAGTGATCACCTCGTGACCGTCGGCATAGAGGGTCGAAGCCACATGAAAACCGAAGCTGCCCAAGCCGATCACGCAAAACTTCTTTTTTTTCATAGAGATCCATTCCTTCAGCCGATCATGACGTTCTCTTCGGCGTAACGGGCGGAAAAACGTCGGGTCTTCCCGGCGATGGCAAAGGCCAGGGTGAGTAGCCCCACCCGGCCGACAAACATCAGCAGGATGATGATCCACTTTCCCGCGACATTCAGCTTGGCGGTCAGACCGACGGACAGGCCGACGGTGGCGAAAGCGGAAACCGCCTCGAAAGCGCAGGCAAGGAATTCCCGGGGATTCTCATGGGTGAGGTCGGGGCTTTGTGCAATCAACAATCCAAAAAGAGCGATGCCGACCAGAATGACCGCCAAAAGCACCAACACGAGAGCCTTGGTAATCAGTTCGTCCGGAACCGTTCTCCGAAACAGGCTGGTGTGGGGATTGCCCTTGAGCCGATTGTAAAAAACCGCGAAAAACAGCGCCAGGCAGGTGGTTTTGACCCCGCCCCCCGCCGACCCCGGCGACGCGCCGATAAACATGAGGAAGATCACCAGAAACAGGGTCGACGAACGGAAATTGTTCAGATCGACGGTGTTATACCCGGCGGTACGCGCCGACACCGATTGAAAGAGCGATGTCCACATCACCTCCAGAAACGGCATTCCGGTTAGCGCGTTATCCTTCTCCAGCCGGCCGATCAGAAAAGCGCCGCCGATGATCAGAAAAACCGAGGTCACCATGACCACTTTACTATGCAGGGAAATGCGGATGTTGCGTCGACGGGGATGGCGGAGATTCCTGATCCGACTGCCAAGCCAGGCCATGACCTCGCGGATCACCAGAAAACCGATCCCGCCCAGGATAATCAGCACCATGATGGTCAGATTAACCAGGGCATGATCGCGATACCCGATCAGATTGTCGGGAAACAGCGAGAATCCGGCGTTGCAGAAGGCGGAAATCGAATGAAAAGCCGCGCTGTAAAACCCTGGCCAGAAACCCAGGCGGGGCACGAAAACCAGCGCCAGCAGCGCCGTCCCGATGGCTTCGATAACCAGCGTCAGAACCACGATTCCCCGGATCAGTTCCCGCCAGGAGCCGACCGGAGTGTGCATGAGGGTTTCGTTGATGATCCAACGCCCCTTGGCGCCGACGCCGATACGCAGATAGATGAAAAGGTAAACCGAAAAAGTCGTGATCCCCAGGCCGCCGATCTGAATCAACGCCAGCACCACCAATTGGCCGAATAGGGAAAATCGCGTGCCGGTGTCGATTACCGTTAACCCCGTCACGCATTGCGCCGAGGTTGCGGTGAACAGGGCATCGATAAACGCCACGGGCTCGCCCCGCGCCGCAAGGGGCGTCGCCAGCAGCCCCGCGCCGAAAAAAATCGCCAGCGCATAGAAGAGTGTCAACCATTGAGCCGGCGAGAGTTGTTTCAGCCGTTTGGCGAGCGATCCTTTTTTGCCGGGGATGAATTGGGCAGGGGGCACGAAAAATCCGGAGAGTTAAAGGGGTTCATGGGCTAACTGACTCGAATAACAGCGACAATAACACAGAAGACAGGCTCGTCACGAATCTTTTCTTGACACGGGGCGCGGCCCAAAAGCCCCCATATCACGGACCAGTTTGGCCAGCCCCCAGAAGATGACGAAGAATTCCAGCCGTCCGAAGAGCATGCCGAAAATCTGCACCCAGAGCTGCCCGGCGGGCGTGGCGGGGCCGGTTATGCCCGCCGTGAGTCCGACGGTGCCGAGGGCGCTGGCGAACTCGAAGAGGCTGTCGCGCAGGGAATGGCCGAAGGCGGTCAGGGCGCAGGATCCGAGGAGCCAGACAAAGAGAAAGAGCCCGACATATTCGGCCGCCTTGCGGATCTCGTTCTCGCCCAAAAAGCGCCGTCGACCGCCGATCCAGATCCCCTCCTCGCACTGTTCCCGGGGGGAGCAAGAGGCTTCCAGGGCTTCCCGACGCAGCCCCTTGAGCAGAAGATAGATCCGGTGCAGCTTGATCCCCCCGGCGGTGGAATTGGCCCCGCCGCCAATGAGCATGAGCAGGATCAGCACTAGATAGCCGAGATCTTCGCCGCCGCTGAAAACAATGGTCTGGAAACCGGTCGTGGATAGGGCGGAGACGACCTGAAAGAGGAGAATCCGCAGATGCTCGGGCAGAGAGGGATAGATCCGGAAGGCGCCGCCGAAGAAGAGGACCGCCGTCGCCAGGGGGAGCAGGAGCGCCGCCACCCTCACCTCGCCGTTGCCGAGCACGGCCCGCCAGTGCCCCTTGAGCAGGGTGTAGGCGGTGAGGAAATTGAGGGTGCCGAGGCCCATCAACAGCATCAGCACGGCTTCGACGGCCGGGCTGTTCCAATAGGCGATGGAGTCGACCCGGGTCGAAAAGCCCCCGGTGGAAAGGGCGCAAAAGGCATGGTTGACCGCATCGAACCAGCTCATGCCGGCCAGATACAACGCCGGCACGCCGAAGAGCAGATAGCCGAAATAGAGGCGCAGAACCAGCCGCGCCGACTGCCGCACCTGGGGAACGAGCTGCTCGCCGCGCCCTTCGGCGGCGCTCAGACCGATTCCGGTCGGACCGGTCATGGCGCTGAGCATGAGAATCGCCAGCCCGGCACCGCCGGCATACTGCATGAAACTGCGCCAGAAGAGGAGCAGAGGCGAGGTTTGCGCGACATCCAGCACCGACAGGCCGGTGGTGGTCCAACCGCTGGTGGACTCGAAGACGGCCCCCGTCCAATCCAGACCCGCCCAGACGAAGGGAACGGCGCCGGCGAAAATTGCCGCAAACCAGGCCAGCACCACCAGCAGCGAACCTTCGGCCAGGGAAAGGAGGCTATCCTCCGGCACTTTCGCGCAGGCGCGCAAAAGCCCGCCGAGCAGCAGCAGGCCCAGGCCGGGGAAGAGAAAGCCGCCGAGCAAAGGCGTCTCCTCGGGAAAGACGAAAAGGAGGGGGAGCGGTACCAGAAACAGCAGACCGACGAGGGCGACGAGGTAGCCGAGATGGCCACTGAGAAAGCGGTAACGTCCGCGAAGATAGGTCAGGTAACGACAGTCGTTCACGAAGACTCCTCGCCGGTGAGCAGGCGCAGGGCCGTTTCCAGGCTGGCGCGGGCGGCGATGAGAATCAACCGGTCGCCGGCCTGCAGGTGGGTTCCGCCCTTGGGAATCATGACCCTGTCCCCGCGAATGATGCCGCCGAGCAAGGCCTCCTCGGGCAACGTCAATTTTTTCAGAGGAAGCCCGACCGCCGGGGCATCCTCCCGCAGCAGCACCTCAGAGACGGAGACCGAGCCGTCCCCCACGGCCATCATCCGGGCGATTTCCTCGAAGCCGGCCTGCTCTTCGATGATGAGGGAAAGAATCCGTGTCGCCGAAATCGCCGTCGTCACCTGGAACCGCTGAAAGACCTCTTCATTCTCCGGATCGTTGACCAGGGCGATGGTGCGCGGCACCCGATACATGCGCCCGGCAATCTGGCAGATAGCCAGATTGTCCTCGTCGTTGGGCAACAGGGCCAACACCGTGTGCGCCCGCCAGGCACCCGCTTCGAGCAGCACCCGAGGATCGGTGGCATCTCCGGCCAGAACCGTCGCGCCAGTGCGTCGGGAAAGCTCCCGTGCCTCATCCTCACTGGGAGCGACCACTCTTACGTCCACCCCCCGGCGGGAAAATTGCCGCGCCAGGTAATAGAGGATCTTGCCGCTGCCCGCCAAAATGACTTTCATGACCGACGTTCCTCTCCGGCAAAGCGCCTCATGAACTCTCCGGCGCTAAGGCGGGTCGGGCTGATGGTTTCCACCCCCAAGGTTCGATACATCTCTTCTCGGGCCGGATCGTAGACTCGGGCCAGCACCCGAGGCACCGCAAAGACCGTTTTCGCCACTTGGGCGACCATGAGATTAACCGTATCCTTCTCAGTGGTCGCCATCAGGCAGTCGGCCCGCTCCAAATTGGCCAGATGCAACACCCGCTGTTCCACCGCATCGCCGGTCACCCGAAAGCCGCTGAACCCGGCGTCGAGTTGGGCAAAGGCGGCCTCGACACGATCGACGACCACGACCCGGGCCCCCTCCCGACTCAGCTCACCAGCAAGCAACGCACCCAGGCGACCGCAACCGACAATGACCACCGACGAAGAGCCTTTTTTCGTCATAGCGACTCCTTCCCTTTGGGGATCCCTTCTCTTGCACCGCGGCACAGCTCATCTATAATACCATTCGGCGTAAAGATTTCCGGCGCGTCCGACCCCTTCTCTGAGGAGAAATCATGAAACGGCTCAGTCTCTCCATTCTCGTCGCCGCCCTGGCGATTGTCGCCCTTTCCGCCGCCCCTTCCGTCGCCGAACGCTTCGAAAGCGGTTATGGCTCCGCGCCGCGGGACGACTCCCGAAACGGCCGTCTCCTGAAAGGGAACGACCGCGACGACAGACGCTATCCGCAAGAGCGGGAGGACGAGCACCGCTATCATGATGGGGATGAAGAGGACGAACGTCGCTATCGAAACCTTGACGACAACGACAGCCGCCGCCAACTGCGTGAGAATCAGGAAGACTACCGCGAACGCTACAACGAGCGGGACCGGTTCAGGGAACGTTTCCCCGAAAACCGCCGTAGGTATGACGACCACCGGGATCGCGACGACCGGGGAAATTTCAATCGCGAGGAAGACCGCTACGAGAATCGCGAGCGGCGCGACGATGACGATGAGATGAGCCCGCCGGCGCGGGAACGGGAATGGCAACGAAAACAGGAACAGGAACAGGAACAGGAACAGAAAGAGCTCGACCGGGGCTCGGATCAGGAACGGACGCAGCGCGAAAAACAGCGGCGCACATGGTGGAATTTCAGGGACTGATCCGCTGATTGAAAAACGTCCGGGGGCGCCGTCCCCCGCACCTCCGCTCCGGCAGGTACCCGCGAATCTTCTCCTTTGTGAAAAGAACGATGTCATGACCGGCGACCAGATCACCATCTTTGCCATTCTCGGCCTGACCCTGGCCCTTTTCATATGGAACCGCTGGCGTTACGACATCGTCGCCCTGCTCGCCCTGCTCGCCGTGGCGGGCTTCGGTCTGATGCCGGGCGAGCGGCTCTTTGCCGGCTTCGGCCATCCGGCGGTGGTCACGGTCATGGCGGTACTGGTTCTCAGCCGCGGTCTCTTTCTCGCCGGCGCAGTGGACAACATGGCCCGGGCCCTGGCTCGGGTGAGCAACCGGCCGAGCCTCCAGGTCGCCACTCTGACGGGAATCGTCGCCCTCAGTTCCGGCTTCATGAACAATGTCGGCGCCCTCGCCCTGCTCATGCCCGTCGCCGTCTGGATGTCCCGGCAAAGCGGCCGCTCCCCCTCCCTGCTGCTGATGCCCCTGGCCTTCGGTTCCCTGCTCGGCGGCACCCTGACCATGATCGGCACGCCGCCGAACATCGTCATCGCCTCCTACCGCGAACACACCGGCGCCTCCCCTTTCGGCATGTTCGACTTTCTCCCCGTCGGCGGCGCGCTCACCCTGACCGGGTTGGTCTTCATCGCCCTGGTGGGCTGGCGTCTGACCCCGAAACGCAAGCGCGAAGGGGCGGAAAAACTCTTCCCCATCAACGATTATCTCACCGAAATGCGGGTTCCGGAGACTTCACGCCTGGTCGGGCAACCGCTACACAACCTGCTGTCCATCATGGAAAAAGAAGGGGAAGTGGTCGTCACCGGACTGGTGCGCGGGGAAATCCGGCGGCAGATGCCTTCCATCTACGAGGTCTTGCTGGCGGAGGATATTCTGCTGGTTGAGGCCGACTCGGAAAGCCTCAAAAGCCTGATCGACCTGACCGGCCTGGAACTGGCGTCAAGCACCCCAAAAGAGGCCGAGGGGAAAAAAAGCGGGGGGGAAATTCATGTGGTAGAGGCGATCGTCGCACCGGAATCGACCCTGCTGGGGCGATCGGCGACCAGCCTCAAACTGCGGGAACGCTACAACATCAACGTGCTGGCCGTGGCTCGTCAGGGGAAGCGTCTGCCGCACCGTCTCGGCAAGCTGCGTTTCGTCCCCGGCGACATCCTGCTGGTCCAGGGGCGGGAGGAAAACCTGCCGGCGACCTTAAGTGAACTCGGCTGCCTGCCTTTGGCGGAACGGGGACTACGTCTCGGCAAACCCCGGCAGGTCTTGCTGGCGGTGGGCATCTTTGCCGGCGCCCTACTGCTGATCGCCCTGCACCAAGTCGCAGCCGCCCCGGCACTGATCGGCGGCGCCCTGCTCATGGTCCTGACCCGGGTGCTGTCTCCCCGCGAGGCCTACGCCGCCATCGAGTTGCCGGTCATCGTCCTGCTCGCGGCCCTGATCCCCCTTGGCGAAGCCCTGGAAACGAGCGGCGGCGCGCGCTTTATCGCCGAAGAACTGTTGGCTTTCGCCCGAGACGCCTCGCCGATGGCCACCCTGGCACTGCTCACGGCCGCCACCATGCTCCTGTCCAACATCGTCAACAATACCGCCGCCGCAATCCTGACGGCGCCCATCGCCCTCGGCCTGGCCGAAGGGCTCGGCATCTCCGCCGATCCGCTGCTTATGGGAGTGGCCATCGGCGCTTCCTGCGCCTTTCTCACCCCCATCGGCCATCAGTCCAACACCCTGGTCATGGAGCCGGGGGGCTACCGCTTCGGCGACTACTGGCGCATGGGCCTCCCCCTCTCCCTACTGGTTCTGACCGTTGCCGTCCCCCTCATCCCCCACATCTGGCCCTTCTAGCCGAAAACCGAAAAGACCCGTTACTTGAGGCTGATCAAAAATGTCCAGGTGCAAGGCGCCGAAATTCGAGGAGCGAATCGTAACGGCCAGGTACGTTGCAGCGATGAGAATGAGGGCAACGCCGCGAATGGGCGTTTTTCATCAGCCTAACCTTCCTCCTCGCCCTCCGGTTCGATCCCATACTTCGCCAGCCGGTAACGAATCGAACGGAAGGTGATGCCGAGAAGTTCAGCGGCTTTCTTGCGCACGCCACCGGTCTTCTCCAGGGTCCTGAGCAAAATGTCCTTTTCGATCCCGCCCAGATAAGCGTCGAGATCGAGTCCGGCATCGGGAATCTGCGTCAGGGCGCCGGACACCACCGGAGAGTCGTAGCGCAGATGGGCGGGCAGGCAATCGACGGTCAGCTCTTCCGCCGGGCCGAGAACCACGCAGCGCTCGATGATATTCTCCAGTTCGCGGATATTCCCGGGCCAATGGTAGTCGAGGAGACGACGCAGGGCCTTTTCCTCAATTTTGATCTCCTTGGGCGCGCCGAGTTTTTTGAAAAAGTGCTCGATCAGCAGGGGAATGTCGCCGCGCCGATCGCGCAGGGGGGGCAAGGTAAGGCAGATGACGTTGAGCCGGTAATAGAGATCCTCGCGAAAGGTACCCTTGGCCACGGCCTCAGCCAGATCCTTGTTGGTGGCGGTCACCACCCGGACATCGACCTTGATGTCTTTCGTCCCCCCTACCCGACGGAACTCCCGCTCCTGCAAGACCCGCAGCAGCTTGACCTGCATCAGCGGCGGCAATTCGCCGATTTCGTCGAGAAAGAGGGTGCCGCCGTTGGCGACCTCGAAGAGTCCAGCCTTCTGCTGTACGGCGCCGGTAAAGCTCCCCTTTTCATGGCCGAAGAGTTCGCTCTCCAGCAGATTCTCGGGAATCGCCCCGCAGTTGATAGGAACAATCGGCTTGTCCCGGCGATCGCTGTTGTAATGGATGGCCCGCGCCACCAACTCCTTGCCGGTGCCGCTCTCGCCGAAAATCATGACATTGGCCTTGCTCGCCGCGACCTTTTCGATGAGGGTGTAGACCTCCTGCATCGCCTTGCTCTTGCCGATCAGGCTGCCGAAGGAATAGCGCTTGCCCAGCTCTTTTTTCAGTTCCTGATTTTCCCGGCGCAGGCTGCGCCGCTCCAGGGCGTTCTGCACCACCAAGCGGATCTCGTCGTTCTTGAAAGGCTTGATGATGTAGTCGTAGGCGCCGTTTTTCATGGCTTCCACCGCCTCTTCCGTGGTGGAAAAAGCGGTGATCATGATCATGGCCGTCTCGGGAAAGCGCTGACGGACATGGGCCAGCAGTTCGAAGCCGGTCATCCGCGGCATCTTGATGTCGCTGATGATCAGATCGTAGGCGCAGGAACGCAGGCGCTCGACGGCCTGCTGCCCGTCGCCGACAGCATCGACCCGATAGCCGTCGCTGTGAAGCATGATGCTCAGAAATTCGCGCATGCTCTCCTCGTCATCGACGATGAGAATGCGGGGCTGGCCTTCCTGTTTCATGATATTCCCTTGGTGACGGAGGAAGGTTCCGCTCTCTGCGGCAAACGGATGGTAAAACGCGTGCCGCCGGCGGCACCGGGGTCGACGCGGACCTCGCCACCATGCCCTTCGACGATGGCGTGGACGGTCGCCAGGCCGAGGCCGGAACCTTTATCCTTGGTCGTGAAAAAAGGCTCGAAAATCCGGCCGCGCAACTCTTCGGGAATGCCCGGGCCGTTATCCTCCACATAAATGGCCGACATCTCGGGGAGGATGCCGAAGGTCAGATTCCCGCCGGCAGGCATGACCTCGGCGGCGTTGATCGCCAGGTTCCAGAGAGCCTGGCGCAACTGCTGGCGATCGACATTAAGATAAAAAGGACCGGAGTAGGCAGGCACCAGCCGCAGGGCAGAAAAACGCTGATCGCCGGCGAGAACCTCGACCAGTTCGTCGAGAAGCCGGGCGACGTCGACCGAAGCGCACTGCGCCGGACGCGGCCGGGCATAAACGAGAAAATCGGTAAGCAGTACGTTGAGGCGCTGGGCTTCCTTGACGATGATCTTCATCAGCCGCCGTTCCGCGGCGGTGAGATGGCTTCCTTCGAGGAGCAGTTGCGCGCTGCCGCTGATGGAGGCCAGGGGATTGCGGATTTCGTGGGCCATGCCCGAGGCCAGGCGACCGACGGCGGCCAGACGATCGGCGCGCTTGAGCTGCTCTTCCATGAGCTTGAATTCAGTGAGGTCCTGAAAAGCGACGAGCAAGCCGAGGATCTTCCCTTGGGAATCGCGCAGCAGGGACGAGGCGTAGCCGAGGGTCAGGCTCCGGCCGTCGACGGTGACAAAGCTTCCTTCCTTGCGGTTGACCAGAATGAAGCCGTGGTCGTCGATCACCTGGAAATCGGGGAAGACGTCACCCAAGGGGCGATTGTAGACTTCCGAAAGGCTGAACCCGGAAATTCGCCCCGCCGCCTGATTGAAAGAGCGAATCCGCCCTTCCGGGTTGACGATCAGCAGGCCGCTGGTGACATTGGCGAGAATCGTCCGGTTGAGGTTTTCCAACTCTTCGTAATCGATTTCGCGCTTTTCCAGGGCGGCTTCGCTGCGCCGCAGGCGATCGACGAGAATGGTGCTGAAGAGCGCGGTAGAGAAAAAGGCAAGAACATTGACGAAGACCGAATAGAAGACGGCGGTTCCGTCGATGGTCCGGGCCGAACCCAAGCTCCCGAATAAGGGGAGATAGCCGTAATATTGCAGATCGAGCAGGCTGCCGTAGAGAATGGCCGAGGCCGAGGCGACAAAGAGGATGTCCCGTCGGGCGAAAAAGAGGCTGGCGCCGATGATGACGAAAATATAGAGGAACGAAAAGAGGCTGTCGATGCCGCCGGTGACGTAGATCAGCGCCGTGACCAGGAGCAGATCCCAGACAACCTGGCCTTGGATGAAGAAACGCGGACGGCGCACCCGCCACAGCAAAAAACCCGAAAGGGCGATCTGCACGGCGCACAGTCCCCCCAGCAGATAGAGGGCCAGCAGGACCGGAGAAACGACCACGCCCCGAACGTACCATTGGTAGGCGAGGGCCCCGAGCAGGAAGAGTCCGATGATCAGCGCCCGGACCAGCAGATACCAGCGCAGCTGACTTCTGGCGATATGGGCGGGATGGGACCGGCGGAAAAGTTCGGAAAGTTTCCGCATCAGCCGCCGACGGTGCCGGCCAGCTTGAAGATCGGCAGGTACATGGCGATGACCAGGCCGCCTACAGTGGTGCCGAGGAAGAGCATGAGCAGCGGCTCCATCATCGCGGTCAGGTTGGCCACCGCGTCGTCCACTTCGTCGTCATAGAAGTCGGCAATCTTGTTGAGCATGGTATCGATGGCGCCGGACTGTTCACCGACCGCGATCATCTGGCAGACCATGGGCGGAAAGACCCCCGACTCCTCCAGCGGCTCGGCGATGGTCTTGCCCTCGCTGATGCTCTGGCGCACCTTATAGATGGCCGTCTCCACCGTCTTGTTGCCGGCGGTCTTGGCGACGATATCGAGGCCGTCGAGAATCGGCACGCCGCTGGAGATCATCGTTCCCAGCGTGCGGGTGAACTTGGCAACGGCGACCTTGCGGATGAGAATGCCGAAGACCGGGATCTTCAAGGCCCATCGGTCGATCGTCGCCCGCCCCGCCTTGGTCCGGTAGATGCGCTTGAAACCCCAAATGGAAAGGACAATGGCGGCGATGATGACGAGGATGTATTTCTGGATGAAATTGCTGATGTTGATGACGACCTGGGTCGGCATCGGCAACGAGCCGCCGAAATCGGCGAACATCTTCTCGAAGGCGGGGATGACAAAGACCAGGATGACGGCGATGACCAGCACGGCGATGCCGACGATGGTGGTCGGATAGGTCATGGCGCTCTTCACCTGTTTCTTCAGCTTGAGCGCCTTCTCGATGTAGGCGGCGAGGCGGTTGAGGATGGTATCGAGAATACCGCCGACTTCGCCGGCGGCGACCAGGTTGACATAGAGATCGTCGAAGGCCTTGGGATGCTTTTTCAGGGCATCGGCGAAGGTGGAGCCGGACTCCACCGCCTCCTTGACGTTGACCAGAATCCCCTTGAAGGTCTTGTTGTCCTGCTGGCGGCCGAGGATGTCGAGACACTGAACCAAGGGGAGACCGGCGTCGATCATGGTAGCGAACTGACGGGTGAAGACCACCAGATCCTTGGTCGTGATCTTCGGGGCGAAACCGGGAATCTTCAGCTCGACATCGAGTCCCTTGCCCCGTTCCTTGACCTTGGTCGGCATAATCCCGCTACGGCGCAACTGGGCATTGACCGCCGCCTCGTTGGGTGCTTCCATCTCCCCCTTCTGCACCTGGCCCGCGCGATTCTTGCCTTCCCAGGAAAACTTCGCCATATAAACACCTCGTTTTGAAACATCGATGGGTTCAGGGCGGGCGATAAGCGCCCCGCCCGTTACGATCAAGCTATTGCCGCGGCGGCGCGGGGACACCACCAGAGACGTTGCGGCGCAAAACCGCTGCCGGGTTGGCGATCATCTGCTTGAGCTCCTCCGGCTCCGAGGAACGGCTGAGGGCGGTCTCCATGGTCACCAGTTTCTTGTGGTAGAGCATGAAGAGCGCTTGGTTCATGGTCTGCATGCCGTACTTATCCTGTCCCATCTGCATCTGCGAATAGATCTGATGGACCTTGTCGTCGCGGATCAGGGCGCGGATCGCCATGTTCGGCACCATGACCTCCAGAGCCAGCACCCGCCCGTTACCGCCGGCGCGGGGGAGAAGGGTCTGGGAGAGTACCCCTTCGAGGACGAAGGAGAGTTGGGTACGCACCTGCTGCTGCTGAGTGGTGGGGAAGACGTCGACAATCCGGTTGATGGTCTGCACGCAGGAGTTGGTGTGCAAGGTGGCGAAGCAGAGATGGCCGGTTTCGGCGATGGTCAACGCCGCCTCGATCGTCTCCATGTCGCGCATCTCCCCGAGGAGAACCACGTCGGGATCCTGGCGCAGAATGTACTTGAGCGCCTTTTTGAAGGACTGGGTGTCGGCCCCCACCTCACGCTGGTTGACCAGGCATTTTTTATGGGGGTGGAGAAATTCGACGGGATCCTCGATGGTGATGATATGTTCGGCCCGCTCACTGTTGATGGAATCGATCATCGACGCCAGGGTCGTCGACTTGCCGCTGCCGGTCGGCCCGGTGACCAGCACCAGCCCCCGAGGCTTCTTGCAGATGTCCCGCACCACCTGGGGCAAACCCAGCTCCTCAAAGGTCTTGATCTGGTAGGGAATGAGCCGGAAGGCCCCGGCCACTGCGCCGCGCTGCATGAAGAGATTGCCGCGGAAGCGGGAGAGTCCCTTGACCCCGAAAGAGAGGTCGAGCTCGTTCTCTTCCTCAAACTTGCGTTTCTGCGCGTCGGTGAGGATGCTGTAACAGAGCTGCTTGGTATCCGCCGGCTGCAAGAGGGGCAACTTGAGGGGAACCATTTCGCCGTCGATGCGCACCAGCGGCGCGGTGCCCGTGGAAATATGCAGGTCCGAGGCCCCCTGCTCGACCATCGTCTTCAAAAGCTGATGCATGCTGACCATAGGTGTCACACCTCTTCAGTAAAAAGCCGCCGGGGCGGCAAGGGCCCTTTCCACAAAAATGAATCGTCAGTTGTCGGCAACGGTACAGCGCAGGACCTCTTCCATGGAGGTCACGCCCTCCTTGAGTTTGGTCAGAGCCGACTGGCGCATGGTTTTGACCCCCAAGCGCATCGATTCGCGCTTGATTTCCGCCGTGTTCGCTCCGGCCAGGATCAGTTCGCGGATCTCCTCGAACATCGGCATGATCTGGTAAATACCGACCCGCCCCTTGTAGCCGGTGTTGTTGCAGGTCGGGCAGCCGACGCCCCGATAACAGACGTATTCATCCACCTCGTCGGGAGAAACCCCGGCATCGATCAGCGCCTGTTTGGGGATATCCTCCGGCTGCTTGCAGGCCGAGCAGACCCGCCGGCCAAGGCGCTGGGCGGTGATCAGGTTGACCGCTGAAGCCACCAGAAAAGGCTCGATCCCCATGTTGAGCAGACGGTTGATGGTACTCGGAGCGTCGTTGGTATGCAGGGTCGAAAGGACCAGGTGCCCGGTCAGGGCCGCCTTGACCCCAATCTCCGCCGTTTCGAAGTCGCGGATCTCGCCAATCATGATGATGTCCGGATCCTGCCGCAAAAAGGCGCGCAAGGCGGCAGCAAAGTTAAGACCGATTTCCTCGTGCATCTGCACCTGGTTGATGCCGGCGAAGTTGAACTCCACCGGATCCTCGGCGGTGGAGATATTTTCCGTGACCTTGTTCAGTTCGGCCAGAGCCGAATAGAGAGAAACAGTCTTGCCGCTACCGGTCGGGCCGGTGACCAAGACCATGCCGAAGGGCTTGTGAATCGCCTCCTTGAACCAAGTAAGGGCCTGTGGTTCGTAGCCGAGCTTGGTCATGTCGAGCTGGAGGTTCGATTTGTCGAGCAGTCGCAGAACGATCTTCTCGCCAAAGAGGGTCGGCAGGCAGTTGACTCGGTAGTCCATGTCCTTGCCGGGGCCGAGCTTGATCTTGATGCGCCCGTCCTGGGGCAGGCGGCGTTCGGCGATGTCCATCTCGGCCATGATCTTGATGCGCGAAGTGATGGCGTTCTTCAGCTTCATCGGTGGCTTCATCATTTCATAAAGCACACCGTCGATGCGATAACGCACGCGGAAGGTCATTTCGTAGGGCTCGATATGGATATCCGAAGCGTTGCGCTTGATGGCGTCGGTCAGAATCAGATTGACCAGCTTGACGACGGGGGCGTCCTCGCTGGCCTTTTCCAGATCACGGACATCGACGTTGTCCGCCTCGTCCACCACCTCCAGGTCGATGTCCTCCAGATCCTCCATAACATCGGCGAAGGTCGCGCTCTGATCGTAATATTTGTCGATCGCCGTCTTGATCGCCGCCTCGGGAGCGACCACCACCTCGACATTGTAGCCGGTCATGAACTTGATGTCGTCGATGGCGAAGATGTTGGAGGGGTCGCTCATGGCGACGATCAGGGTGGAGCCGGCGCGGTTGATGGGGATGATCTGGTATTTCTGGGCGACTTCGGCAGGGAGCAGGCGAATGACCGCCGTGTCGATCTCGAATTCGGCAAGATTAATGGAAGGAACGCCGTACTGACGGGAAAGGAAGGCCGCAAGCTCGTCTTCTTTGATGAAGTTGAGCTTGACCAGGGCGCCGCCCAGCCGGCAGCCTTCGCTCTTCTGAAGATCCAGAGCCTTTTTTAGTTGTTCCTCGGTGACCAGCTGATTGCGTACCAGCAGTTCACCCAGACGGTTGCCTTTGATCGTCGACAAGGGACAACTCCTCGCAGGGTCAGCCGGTCACAAGACCGACTCTTTCATAAAAAACAGCTACCGGGCGGCGACCGCCGCCAAAAGTTGCGCTTTCATCACGCCGGATGGCGGAGCCTGGCCGATCCAGAGCCGAAACCCCTCCTCCCCCTGGGCGGCGAGCATGCCCAGTCCGTCGGCCCCGCCATGGCCGTGTGCGGCGGCCGCGCGCAGCAGGGGAGTGGGCTCGAAACCATAGACCATATCGTATACCGCCGCGCCGGAAGGGAGCTTTTTCCAGGGGAAGTCCGCCAGGGACTCCCCGCCAAGTCCCAGCGCCGACGTATTCACCAGCAGATCGACTCCGGGCAGATGCGCGGTCAGCGCCTCTCTGGCCAGACTGCAACTTGCAAACGACGTGCCGGAAAAAATCGGCCCGAACTCCGCCACCAGCGCCGTCGCCCGCTCCGGGGTACGGTTGGCGACAACGATGGACCCCGCCCCGGCCTGGGCCAGGGCAACCAAAGCAGCGCGACAGGCGCCGCCGGCGCCCAGGAGCAGAATCCGCCGCCCCGCCGGGTCGAAACCGAGATCCTCGGCCAGGGAGCGGAGAAAGCCGCTGCCGTCCGTATTGTAGCCGGTAAGACAGCCGTCGCGATTAACGACGGTATTGACCGCGCCGATCAGCCGGGCCTGGGAATCGACGACATCGAGGAGAGGGCAAACCCGTTCTTTGTGAGGAACGGTTAAATTGACACCGAGCAAGTCAAGAATCCGTATCGATGCGACGGCTTGGGGCAGATGCTCGGGCAGGACGTGGAAGGGGACGTAAACGGCGTCGAAACCGATCCGCGCCAGGGCTTCGTTGTGCATGAGAGGGGAGAGGGAATGTTTCACCGGATCGCCGAAAATCCCGAGAATCCGGGTGGTGCCGCTAATCTTCATGCCATTCTCCCAAGCCCGAGGCGGGGGCTTCCGGCTCGGTGATAAGGTCGAGGTATTCCCGGTAGGTAACCAGCTGCCGCCGGTGGAGGATATCCCGGGCGGCGGTGATGTCCGAGGCGATCGCCTGGCTCAGTTCAACCACCGAGGGGAAGCGCTTTTCGTTGCGCAACCGCTCAAAGAAGTAGACCCGCAAGGTCTCGCCGTAGAGATCCCCGGAAAAATCGAGGAGGTGGACTTCGACCGTCACCTCCTGGTTACCGAAGGTGGGATTCCAGCCGATGTTGAGAACCCCGTCATAAAATACCCGGCCGCGCCGGACCTTCACCGCGTAGACCCCGGGAATGGGCAGCAGCTCCTTCTCCGTCACCAGGTTGGCGGTGGGAAAACCGAGCTTGCGCCCCCGTTCGACGCCGTGGGCCACCACCCCTTCCAGGGTATAGTGGCGACCGAGAAAGCGCACCACCCCGGCGACATCGCCGGCGCTGATCATGTTGCGTACCAGGGAGCTGCTGTAGACCACGTTGTGCTCGGCCAGCGGTTCGAGCACCTCGACAGTAAAGCCGATTTCCCGCGCCTGCTCCTGCAAAAAACGGATGTTGCCGAGACGGCCCCGGCCGAAAGCATAGTCGTAACCGACGAGAAGGTGGCGCACGGCGAGCCGATTAACGAGAATCTCGCGAACGAATTCGGCGGCGCTCAAACGCGACAGCTCTTCGGTGAAGGGCAGGCAGACCAGTAGATCGATACGCGAGGCGGCAATAAGCAGTTCTTTTTCCGCCTGGGTGTTAAGCAGTTTCGGCGCTCGTTCGGGAGCAAGGATCTTGAGGGGATGGGGCTCGAAGGTGAGCACCGTCGCCGTGCCGCCGACGGAGCGGGCCTTGCGCACCACCCGCCGGAAGATTTCCCGGTGGCCAAGATGCACTCCATCGAAATTGCCGATGGTCAGCACCGTCTCCCGGGGCGGCGTGGCCAGATCCCGCAGATCGCGGATGGTTTTCATGAAGCCAGCCCTTTCGCTCCGGCCCTCTTCTTCGCCGTCTTTGCCCCTCTTCCGGCCGCCGTTTCTTCCCGCGCTTCGCCCTTTTTCCGGCGGGGCCGGGTCGCGCCCTCGGTCGGTGCCTCTTCCTCAAGAACGAAATCGATCTCCCGGCGGGGCAGATCGACCCGGGCCAGACGTACCCGAAGCGGCATGCCGACCTGGAAAATCCGCCGCCGATGCTCGCCGATCAGGCGTTGCAGATCTTCCTCGTAATGATAAAAGTCATCCTCCAGACTGGAGATGTGCACCAACCCCTCGATGAAAATCTCATCGAGTTCGACAAAAAAGCCGAAGGGGAGCACCCCCGAAACCAAGGCCGAAAAGACCTCGCCCAGGCGCGGCAGCATGAACTGGCATTTCTTCAGGGCGACGATCTCCCGTTCCGCTTCCATCGCCCGCCGTTCGCACATCGACGTCCGCTCCCCCGCCCCCGGCAGGTACTTCCTCCAGGCCGCCGCCCGCTCCTCGCCCAGATGTCCGGTGCGCAAAACCTCGCGCAGGATGCGGTGGACGATCAGATCGGGATAACGGCGGATGGGCGAGGTGAAATGGCAGTAGAGTTCGGCGGCCAGCCCGAAATGTCCGACATTTTCCGGCGCGTAGCGGGCCTGTTTGAGACTGCGCAGCAGCGCGTTGTTGAGCAATTTCTCCTCGGGCCGCCCTTGGAGCTCGGTCAGCAGCTTCTGCAGCTCGCGGGCGTCGACCCCCGTTTCCGAAAGTTTCAGACCAAAATTGAAATGGGCGGCGAAAGCTTGGAATTCCTGGAGTTTTTCCAGGTCGGGCGGCTCGTGGATGCGATAGAGCAGCGGCGCCTGGCGCTCGTGAAGAAAGGTCGCCACCGCTTCGTTGGCAGCGAGCATGAATTCCTCGATCAGCCGATGGGCGAAGGTGCGCTCGGCCCGGAGGATGCTTTCCGGCTTGCCGGTCAGGCCGAGAATCACCTCGGCCTCGGGCAGATCGAAATCGAGGCTCCCGCGCAGCCTGCGCATCTCGATCAGGCGCCCAGCCAGCTCGGCCATGACCTGAAGATCGGGAAGGAGCGCCCCGAAACGTTCCAGGGTCGCGGCCGCCGCCTCGCCCCCATCGAGCATCGCCTGGACCTCGGTGTAGGTGAGGCGTGCCCGGCTGCGCATGAGAGCAGGATAGAAACGGCTCTCCAGCCGTTGCCCCCGGCCGTCGAAGAGCATCTCGGCGGTCATTACCAGACGATCGACGTCGGGGTTGAGGGAGCAGATGCCGTTACTCAGCGCCTCGGGGAGCATGGGCAGGCAATGCCCAGGGAAATAGACGCTGGTGCCGCGCTCATAAGCTTCCCGGTCGATCTCCCTCCCCACGGGGACATAATGTCCGACATCGGCAATCGCCACCCAGAGGCGGATGCCCCCCCCCTCTTCCCGGCGCGCCACCACCGCATCGTCGAAATCCTTGGCCGTCTCCCCGTCGATGGTCACCAGCGGCAACTCCCGCAGATCGACCCGCCCGGCCCGATCCGCTTCCGTCACCGCCGTCGGCACCTGGCCCGCCGCCGCCAGTACCGCCGCGGAGAAGCGGTGGGGCAGCTCATACTTGTAGGCGACGGCGAGAATCTCCACCCGCGGATCGTCGGCATCGCCGAGCACCTCCAGCACCGTCCCTTCCGGCCCACGGGTGGCGCTAGGAAAGCTGTCGATGCGCGCCACCACCATCTGGCCGGCGCGGGGGGCCAGCGGCCCGGGGTCGGGGATGATGAGATCGTAGCGGAAGCGGGGATCGGCGGGAACGACGTAGCCGAAACCGCGCCCGGCCTCGTAACGGCCGATGACCTGCCGCTGCCCGCGCTCGACGATGCGCACCAGGCGCCCCTCGGGCTTGCCGTCGCGAGGGGAGCGCTCGATGCGCACCGCCACCTTGTCGCCGTCCATGACCTCGCGCAGGTAGCGGGCGGGGACGAAGACATCGGCCTGCCCCTCAGGGGCGGCGACAAAGCCGTAACCGTCGCGGTGCAGGGAGATAGTGCCGACCACCAGATCGACCTGACGGGGGAGGGAATAGCGACCGTTGCGGTGGCGGATCAACGCCCCCCGTTCGACCAGATTTCCGAGCAGTTCCAAGACGTGCCAGCGTTCGTCGCGGCGCAGCCGGAAACCGGCCAGAATTTCCCGCTCGCTCAGCGGGCGTCGGGCTTGTCGGGCGATGAAATCAAGGAGTTCGTCGGCACGGGGAGACATCGGCGGTCCGTCCTGGTGGGGCCAAGACCGGCCCGTCACTCAATGGGGTTGATAACCATTCCGGAGAGGATCTTTGGATAGAAGTAGGTCGATTTCTGCGGCATCTTACCACCGGCGTTGGCGACGTCGCGGACCTCGGACATGCGCGTCGGGTTGACCAGAAAGGCCAGCTGCGCGTTGTTTGCCACAACCATGCCGAGCGCTTCGTCGATCCCGCGGATATAGCGCAGCCGCTCGGAATCGTCAGGAGCGATGCCCAACAAACCTTCGAAGAGCAGGTGATGAAGGATGGAGATATCGAGGGTGCGCAGAACCTTGGGCGTCTTCTCGTCGAAAAAGTCGTCCATGACCCCTTCGTCCCGCAGGGAAAGATAATGAATCCTGCCGTCGCCGGCGAAGAGCGCCAGGGTATGCCGGTGGCTCCCCAGGTCACTCAGGTGCGCGCGCAGGGCGTGAATCTGTTCGTCGTCTTGGGGATCGAAGACCTGACTTTCGATGTCGAAATAGTCGGCCAACCGACCGAAGAAGGCCGCACGGTCGAAACCCGCCAGGCCGCTGACGACCCGATGGGCGGGAAAGATGCGCATGCCCTTATCTTCCATGTTGGAAAAGCACATGAGCACATAGTTGAAGAGTTCCTTGCCGGTGTAGTCGGGATGCAGCTGACGCATGTAATCGCGATAGGCGATGGCCGCCTCGTAGCGATGATGGCCGTCGGCCAGCACCACCGGCTTGTTGTCGAGCAACGCCTGGGCCTTGCCGATCAGGGTGGAGTCAGAGCAGCACCAGAGGCGGTGGTGAACACCGTCGTCATCCCGCACGTCTACCTCGGGGGGGCGGTCTTTTTCTTTCTTCGCCAGCACTTCCAGGACACAGCAGGGATCGGAATAGAGGGAGAAAACCGGAGTGAGATTGGCCTGGCAGGCCTTGATCAGGGCCAGGCGATCGGCCTTGGGATCAGCCAGAGTCTTTTCGTGAGGTTTGACCAGGCCGGTGGAAAACTCCTCGATGCGGGCCAGGGTGATGATGCCATTCCGGGTCAGCGTGCCGCCGTCCTCGTCGGCATATTCCTGGTCATAGAGATAGATGGAAGGCTCGGCATCGCGGACCAGGATTCCGTCCAAACGCCACTGGCGCAGCAGGGCGGCGGCACGGATGTAGCGGTTATCCTCGGCGCTGTCCTCGGGGCGGGTCCGGCCGAGGATCAAACGCACGATGTTGTACTCGTGGCGCCGGTGCAGCTCTTCCTGCAAATTCGGGGAGATCACATCGTAGGGCGGGGCCGTGACCTGGGCAAGTTCAGCGATTCGCTTGGCGGAGTAACGCAGCCCCCGAAAAGGGACAATCTTAGCCATCAAAAACTCCCTTAACCAGATTAAATCAAAATTTGACTATACTTAAAGAGGTCAAAGGGTTGCAAGGGAAAAACCGGAACGCTACGCAAAGCCGCCGGTGGCCGGATTTCAGCGCAGCACGCAGATCCGGCCGGTGGCGGCATGACTGACCCCGACCGCGTAGTGGCGCCGCGCCGGAGACCTAGGGCGCGGGGATTGGCGGCTTCCGCCCCTTCCCCGTCGTTGTCGGGATGAAAATTGAGGACCGCTTCGCCGGTGCGCCAGTCGATGGCGTAGAGTCGCGCCCTGCCGGGATTGCCGACGACACAAGGGAGCGGCGGCAGCACTTCGGGAGCATCGGGCGTATAAGTGGTGAAATAGACAACTCAGTTGAAGATCAAGGGCGCGGCCAGAACCTCCCCCCCCCCTGGGCGAACGGGGGCTCAGACTAGCAAGGTCCGGGCTTTGGCGATGCGCCGATGAATAACTTCCAGAATTCGGGAAATAATGACGGGGGATTCGTAGCGTTCGCAAAAACCCTCGCCCAAAATCGCGGCTTCTTTCTCCACCCGCTCGATCAGCTTGCGCAATGCGTTATGGACCGCCCTAAGTCCGATGCCGGCCTCTTGGGAAAAGCGCTCGAGGTGATGGGGAAGCAGATAGCGGGGATCCTTCTCCCCGCCCCTGCGCATGGCGAATTTGTTGTTGACCCGTTCGTACACGGCCGTCGAAATCAGATCATAGAAAGGTGCCAGGCGGACGCGGCCGTCAGCGTAGAGAAAGGCGATATTTTTGCCGTGGGCGTCGGCATTGCCGATGAGAAAATTGAACAGCGCCCAGCGCAGCAACGCCGCCGAGTCCGGCAGAGGTTCCGAACTCCACTCCCGCACCAGATCAAAGCAATCCCGAAAACCCGGTCCCCCCTCTTTTTCATACTTGCGGTCCGAGGGCACCCCCAAGGCCTGACAGAAATCCTCCTGATGCAGGCGCGTAAGATCTCCGGGCGGCGTCTTTCGGCGATCATACCGGGCAACCAGATAGACCGCGGCCCCATCCATCAAGACGACCTCGGCGGCAGGGACCGCCAGACCGACCCGGCGGGCAGAGCGAAGACATTACCGGAAGAGAGGCCCAAGTTTGCGGCTAACTGTTCACGAACGGCGCCTTCCGGCAGCAGGTTTTCAAAAAAGGCGCGGCTGGCCGGGTCGTCAAAGATGCGTTCGCCGCCCAGGGGCGGAAGAGGCAAATGGCGCGACAAAGGAAGCGCATCGGCCAGAGCCGGATAGGTGGCGACGTAGTGAAACGAAAGCCCGGCGTCGTCGCGACGCAAGATCCCGGCGTGGCGTGCCCCCAGATAGACGTCGAGGGCGTTCATTTACGCGTCCCCAGAGGATCTTGCGAACGGGGATAAATGTAAAGTTCCAGCCCCAGCGCTCGCAACACCTGCAGCACCTTGCCCAACTCAGCCGTCTCCTTGCCGTTTTCCAGTTGCGAAAGGAATTTGGTGCCGACGCCGGAAAGGGCCGCGGCATCTTCCTGAAGGGTAGCGACTTCTTTGCGTTTGGCGCGAATAGCCCGGCCAAGTTCAGCGGCCGTGGCAATTTTGCCATAGGATGAAACCGGCGGGAGTTCCGTTACCGTATCATTCATAGGTCGGTGTCCGTTCAACAGAAAAATTTGGGGATCGAATATGTTCGGTCGGACAAATTCTCTCCCAAACAGAGTCGGAAAACAACAATTTGTTTGTTCGGACAGATTTTTCGGAAACCTTTGAGCTAAAGAGGAAATATTCCCGAATAGACATATTTTGGCGTTGAAGGGTAGCGCCGGAAGTCATGACCAGGTTTGTGGACAGGAAAAGTGGCGGAACAAGATTTGATAATCATATAAAAGGCCCCTCCCGGCATAACGAGAAGGCAAAGACTTCCTGATATGCTGCTAAAGAGACCAATCTCTAACATCGGGAGGTGCCCAATGAAACTGTACTCGGGAATTGATCTGCATTCAACCAACAGCTATCTGGCAATCATCGACGAAAATGGCAAGCGCATCTTCAACCTGAATCCGTGAGCTCTTCCCCCGTACCTCGGGTTTCCCCTTTCTGAGGGGCGAATTCGGGGGCATGAATTGTGGCGTGAACTAAAAACGGCCTCCTGGGTTCCGCTACATGCGACGATCTT
>NZ_JAVESI010000056.1:0-19122 GCF_034006665.1 Trichloromonas sp. | reverse complement strand
CTAACGGTTCCCGTCATCAGGGTCCGTAGAGGACTTTCACCTCCAAGTCAACGATTGACCACCACGATCAATCATCTGGTGCTTACGCACCACGCGCCATGCCTGGCGCACCAAACAAAAAAGCCCCCGGAGTACCGGGGGCTTTAAACCGTTTCCTGTCGGAACAATCAGAAAATAGCAGACTTAGCCATTTCCATAATCCCCTCTGGGAGAATACCAAGATAAAGGACGCCGATAATCGCCAGCACGATCGAAACAACGGCGCCAACATTCATGGCTACCCAACCGAAATCCTCACTAGACTCCTTGAAGTACATGTAGACCATGACCCTAAGATAGTAGTAAAGAGAAACAGCAGAGTTGAGCATGGCAATAACAGCCAGCCAGATGTAACCGGCCTTAATGGCCCCAGAGAAAATATAGAATTTACCGACGAAACCGGCCATCGGCGGCACGCCCATGAGGGAGAAGAGGAAAATGGACATCGCAACCGCCAAAAGAGGCTTCTTGTAACCAAATCCTGCAAAACCTTCGAGGGTAAGATTCTCCTCGCCTTTCTTCCCAGCCAAAACCAGAACGGCGAAAGCACCAAGATTCATGAAGGTGTAGGCGAGCATATAGAAAAGAATACCGGACATTCCGATTTCATTGGCGGCAACGATACCAACCAAAGCATATCCGGCATGAGCGATCGAAGAGTACGCCAGCATTCTCTTAAGATTGGTCTGATAGATCGCAACCACGTTCCCGATGGTCATAGTCAGAACCGCGAGAATCCAAAGCAGCGAGGTCCACTCATCCTGAAGACCACCAAGACCCAGAGTCAGTATCCGCATGAAAGCAGCAAAGGCGGCAGCCTTCGGACCCGCACTCATGAAGGCAGTGATCGGAGTCGGGGCCCCCTGATAAACATCGGGGGTCCACATATGGAAAGGGGCAACGGCAATCTTGAAAAGGAATCCGGTGCTGAGAAGAATCATACCGGCCACAGTCAGCGGATTGGTAAGTTCAGCGGGATTCGCACTGAGGTAGATCCCAATATCAGCAACATTGGTGGTTCCGGTCACGCCATAGATCAGAGCGATCCCATAGAGAAGGAAACCGGTCGAAAATGCACCAAGCAGGAAATATTTAAGACCTGCCTCGTTGGAATCGACATGATCACGAAGAAAACCCGCAAGCACGTAAAGAGAAACCGAAAGAACCTCAAGACCAAGGAAAATGGTCATCAAGTCGGTTCCTGAAGCCATCCACATGGCACCAGCAGTCGTAAAGAGGATCAGAGGATAAAATTCGCCGACATTAAACTCTTCCCGCTTGAGAAAACCATCGGACATGAGAATGGAAAGTCCGGCAGCAATCAAAAAAATGAAGTTGAAGAAGGTGGCGAAATTATCAAGTGCCACATGCCCGGCAAAGCCAAAGCGGGGGTCGTTCCAAGCCCCAAGACAGAAGAAAGCGGTAAGCACCAGGGACCCTAGGCTCAACCAAGAGACGAGAGAAGATTTCCCACGCGGGATAAAGACGTTGACCAGCAGAAGGGCCATGGCACAGCAGCTTAGCACCAGCGATGGCATGATAGCCGCAAAGTTGACATTCTGCATGGCGGTTTGCACCAGATTTTCCATGGACATGCTCCTCCGGAAGCGGTTTGATCTTTATTCGAAAACCTTGATTATTTCATTTCCAGATGGCCGGGATTGACGGTCTCGACCATGACCACCTGCTGCTTGACTTTCACTTGCTGAATCAAATTATCGACAGCGGGATTCATCTTCTCGAAGAAGGTATTCGGATAGAGACCGATCCAGAAGACAAAGAGCAGTAAGGGCAGCATCAAGGCGACTTCACGGGCGGAGAGATCCTTCAGCTTCTGATTGGCAGGATTAGACAACTCGCCAAACATAACCCGCTGGAACATCCACAACATGTAAACCGCCGCAAGGATAACACCGGTAGTCGCAAACACGCCGAACCAGCGCAGTTCACTTTCATAGGCTCCCATCAGAATAAGAAACTCGCCGACAAAGCCGTTGGTACCAGGCAGACCGACGGAAGAAAGGGTAATAATCATGAAAATCGTCGCGAAGACCGGCATTTGCTTAGCCAGACCCCCGAATTCGTTAATGGCGCGCGTATGACGACGCTCATAAATAAATCCGACAATAAGGAAGAGCGCGCCCGTAGAAACGCCGTGGTTGATCATCTGAATAATACCACCCGACCAACCCTGGCTATTCATGGCAAAGATGCCGAGCATGACAAATCCAAGGTGAGAAACGGAAGAATAGGCCACAAGTTTCTTAACATCATCCTGCATCATCGCCACCAGGGCACCGTAAATGATGCCGATGACGGCCAGCAGAGACAGAAAGGGAATGAACTGCTGAGTCGCCTCAGGGAAAAGCGGGATCGCGAAGCGAAGATAGCCATAGGTACCCATCTTCAACATAATCGCAGCCAGAATTACCGAACCTGCGGTAGGTGCTTCGGTATGAGCATCCGGCAACCAGGTGTGAACCGGGAACATGGGAACTTTAATAGCGAAGCTGAAAGCAAAAGCCAAAAACAACCAAGTCTGAGCCTCAGGCGTTATACTCAGCTTATAAAAATCGATAACACTGAAGCCAGAGACCTCAACCCCAGACTGAATGGCTTGATAGTAGACGTAGATAATGGCCACCAGCATCAAAAGTGAACCAAGGGCGGTGAAAATGAAGAACTTAACGGCTGCGTAAATACGGTTTTTTCCCCCCCAGATACCGATCATGAAATACATGGGGATCAGCATCAGTTCCCAGAAGACGTAGAACAAGAACAGGTCAAGGGAGATGAAAGCGCCTATCATAGCGGTTTCAAGAAGCAACGTGAGTGCCATGAAACCTTTGACATTCTTATCCACGGCATGCCAGGTGGAGAGAACGGCAATCGGCATGATAAACGTCGTTAAAAGTACCAGCCAAAGACTGATACCGTCAACTCCGACATTGTAGTTCATCTGGAAATAGTCACCAATGCTGATCCACTTAGCAAACTCAGTATAATGCATGGCGGCGGAAGTCTTGAAAACATCATCAAAAGCCAGAGGAAGGCTGATGAAAAACGTAACAAGGGTGACAAGCAGTGTGAAGCCTTTGAGCAGATTTCCATTGTCCTTGGGGAGCGCCAGAACGACGAGCATGCCCAGGATTGGAAAGAATGTCAACAGGCTAAGAAGATGTTCAGTCATGAGATTTCGCTCCTTGTTTCAACAATCACAGATTGGCCAGCGTTCTTACCTGAAGACGTAGAATGCGAGAATGACAACCACGCCCAGCGCCATGCTCATGGCATAATTATGGGCAAAGCCAGTCTGGGTGTAACGCAACGCATTGGAAAACAAATTGATCAGTTTACCTACGCCGTTGACGATCCCATCAACCACGCGGACATCAAAACCTTTCCAGCAGAAAGTACCGAATTTTTTAGTGGGATTGACGACGAGAGCATCATAAATTTCATCGACATACCACTTGTTAAACACTGCGCGCCACAGACCCGTGAAGGAAGCAACAAACCGACCGGGCAAAGCAGGATTCTTGATGTACATCACGTAGGCCAGGAAGATTCCGCAAAGAGCGATACCGACAGAAATTCCCATCAAACCGAACTCTGCGGGAGCGGTTCCATGAGCAGAGATATGATACAGCTCCTGCGTCGGCGCGAAGACTGGAGCGAGAAAATCAGCGAAGTAGTTGGGGATATGAACCATGTGGCCCATTACATGGGGAATGCCGACATAACCACCGATGAGAGCCAGGAAACCAAGGATCATCAGAGGCAAAGTGATGACCAGAGGCGACTCATGGACATGATCCTTGGCCTTCGCATTAGTCCGCTGCTCGCCAAAGAAGGTCATGAAGACCAAACGGAACATGTAAAAAGCAGTCATACCGGCGGCTCCGGCACCGAGTACCCAAAGAGCCACATGACCCCTGGTCGAAGCAAAAGCCCACCAAAGGATTTCGTCCTTGGAGAAAAAGCCCGAGAAACCAGGGATACCAGCAATGGCTATGGTCGATATCAGGAAGGTAAGGAAAGTAATGGGCATTTTTTTGCGCAGACCGCCCATGTTTCGCATGTCCTGAGCGTCGTCATGAAGATGCGCATGATGATAGGCATGATGCATCGCATGAATGACCGAACCGGAACCAAGGAAGAGGCAGGCCTTGAAGAAGGCATGGGTCATGAGATGGAAGATACCAGCGGTAAAGGCACCGACACCCATAGCCAAGAACATGTAGCCAAGCTGAGATACCGTCGAGTAGGCAAGAACCCGCTTGATGTCGTTCTGAGCAAGGCCGATGGTGGCCGAGAAAAAAGCCGTGACGCCGCCGACGACCGCGACAACCATCATGGTATCGGGTGCGAGTGCAAAAAGCGTATTCATCCGACCGATCATATATACACCGGCCGTAACCATGGTAGCAGCATGGATCAGTGCGGAGACCGGGGTCGGTCCTTCCATCGCGTCCGGCAACCAGGTGTAAAGAGGGATCTGTGCAGACTTTCCGGTACAACCAAGGAAGAAGCACAGCGTGACCAGAGTGACAACAGTGCTCCCCATACCAAGGAGATGTGCGTTCTTACCAATTTCCAGAAAGTTCGTAGTCCAAATGCCGTGGCTACCCAATGACCAGTATAGTACGAACAAACCGATCAAGAACCCAAAGTCACCAATACGATTGACAACGAAAGCCTTTTTAGCGGCGTCGCTGGCGCTCTTCTTGTGGTAGTAGTAACCAATCAACAGATAGGAACAGAGACCGACACCTTCCCAGCCGATGAACATCACCACGGCATTGCTGCCAGTGACCAACATGAGCATCGCGAAGGCAAAGAGATTCAAATAAGAGAAATACCGGAAGTATCCTTCCTCGCCATGCATATAACCGATGGAGTAAAGGTGAATCAGTGAACCGACACCGGAAACAACAAGCAGCATCACCGCAGTAAGCGGGTCGATCATAAAACCCCAGTCAACCTGAAGATTACCAACGGTTATCCAGGAGGCGACGACAATTTCATGCGTCTTGACCGTGTCTCCAAGCAACTGGAAAAAATACTTGCAGGAGAGAACGAAGGAGGAGACCATGGCTAGAGTACCAATGCCGCCAATGATCTTCTCGTTCTTGATCTTATTGCCCAAGAGGCCGTTGATCAAGCACCCCAGCAAGGGGAAAAATGGGATCAGCCATAGTTTGTCGTACATCTAAGTCTCCTCTAAGCAGATTGAGCCTCTACACGGAAGCTGCGGATTTTTACCATTTCAGCAGATTGAAGTCTTCCACGTCGATCGACTCCTTATGCTTAAAGAAGGCGATCATGAGAGCCAGACCTACGGCGGCCTCGGCAGCGGCCACGGTCATAACGAAGAAGACGAAAACCTGCCCATCCATGTTGCCAAGAAAATGGGAGAGGGCAATGAACGACAGGTTGACGCCGTTGAGCATCAGTTCGATGCACATGAAGACGACGATGGCGTTTCTTCGGGTTAGAACCCCGATAGTTCCCAGCGAAAAGAGAATTGCGCTGACAACAAGATAATGATGCACGGTTACGGTAAACATGACTTATCTCCTGTCTAAAGTATGACTAGACTTTTCTTTTAGTCAGCACTACAGCGCCAACGATCGCCACCAGCAAAAGAATCGAGGCAATCTCAAAAGGCAGCAGGAAGTTGGTGAACATTGCTTGGCCAATCAACTCAGTATGACCGACCTGGGCAACCACTTCTTTTGTAATCTCACCCTGAACCGTGGTAGTTTCGCCTCCCTTAAGAAAGGTCAGCGACAGCAACATCATCAAGGCACCAACCACCGAACCCCAAGCGATACAGTGCGACGTGCGCGCCTGCACCGCCGTGCCGAGATTCAGCAACATAATGACAAAGATGATTAGAACGATGATCGCTCCTGCATATACCATGATCTGGATGGCGGCCATGAACGGCGCATGCAACATAACGTAGAAAATAGCCAGACAGAAGAACGTCATCACCAGCGAAATAGCACTGTTGATCGGGCTCTTGCACGTGATGACCAAGATTCCGGATAAGACCGCGACCAGGGCGACCAGATAGAAAAATAGAAGTTCCATGGTTTCAACGCTCCTATTCGGTTACTTGAGAAGTCTCTCTTTGGTGAAGGCAAAGTCTTCACGCTTATAATTGGCCAGCTCGTAAGCCCCTGTCATCTCGATTGCTTCTACCGGGCAGGCCTCCACACAGTAGCCACAAAAGATACAACGAAGCAGATCGATCTGGTACACCTTCGGATACTTCTCGCCTTTCTCGTTCTCTGCCGCCTCGACCGTGATACATTTTGCCGGGCATACTGTCGGACAGAGATAGCAAGCAACACATTTCTCCCGATCCTGGGTCGGCACCAACCGATGAAGACCCCGGAACCGATCGGATACTTTCAATCTGACCGTGGGATATTGCACCGTAGTAATCTTGCTCGGTGCCAAATGCTTGGCAGTGATGATCAGACCTTGAATTAATGCTTTAAACATGGGTCCATCCTCTTGTTATGGTGATGTAATTACTGCAACAGAACTACGACCAGGCCGGTCACCACGATATTGGCCAACGCCAGCGGCAGGAAGACCTTCCAGCCCATAAACATCAGCTGATCGTATCTTACACGGGGGTAAGTGGCACGAATCCACATGAAGAACATCACAAAACCCACCACCTTGATCAGGATATTGATGAAACCGGGAAAGGGACCCGACCAACCACCCAGGAAAAGGGTAGCGATGAGAGCCGAAATCACGATCATGTTGGCATATTCAGCCATGAAAAACAGAGCGTATTTCATGGAAGAGTATTCCGTACAGAAGCCGGAAACCAACTCACTCTCCGCTTCGGGCAGGTCGAAGGGGGTACGGTTGATCTCGGCAAGGCTGGTCACCACGAAGAGGACGAAGGCCAAGGGCTGAGTAAAGACATACCAGTTAGGCAGGAAACTGAAGACGCCCCAGAGCGGCTCCATCTGCAATTCAACAATCTTCCTCAGGCTGAGGGTTTCGGAAAGCATGAAGACCGAAATGATCGACAAGGCCGCCGCCAGCTCGTAAGAAATCATTTGCGCTGAGGAACGAATGCCACCAAGAAGCGAATATTTACAGTTTGACGCCCAGCCGGCAAGAACAATACCGTAGATCCCCAACCCGGCCATGGCTAAGACATAAAGAATGCCAATGTTCAGATCAGTGATCTGCTGGGGCACGATGTAGTTATTGATCACCAGATCCGGCCCGAAAGGGACAACCGCCATGGTGATAAATGCCGGAATACAGATCATCATAGGCGCCAGCATGAAGGGAACCTTGCTGGCCTGTGCCGGAATGATGTCTTCCTTGAAGAAGAGCTTCAAGCCGTCGGCGATGGGCTGCAGCAAGCCATGCCACCCGGTCCGCATGGGACCCAGACGCGTCTGCATGTGGCCAATCAGCTTACGCTCCAGCCACGTAGCATAGGCGACCATAAGAATGACGATTACAAAGACAACGAGAATCTTTACAACCATCGTTCCGAGAAAAAGGGGCCAATTGTTCGAGAGGCTCAACAGTTCAGGCGTCATGACAATCCTCTTCCTTGACTGATTTAGGACAACTTACGCGGAACAAAACAAACGGTTAAAAACCCGGCTTATGTGGTGTGTTCATTTCCCGCAGATGAGATTTCAAATATTGGGCATCTCTATTTTGCGGATTGATTCGCAGTGCGTTTTCTAATTCCTTACCGGCGGCATCCAGCAGATCCATCTGCACATAACACTCAGCCAACCTGACGTAAGTATCGACGTCCTTCGGGTTTCGCTTGAGGACTTCCTTGAAGGCAGCCGTAGCTGAAGAAAAGTCCCCCAGTTTTCGATACGCTTCACCAAGCATAAAGTGCCCTGGTGCAAAATTCTCTTTGGTTGCAACTGAACTCTGAAATTCAGCAATGGATTCCTCGATCTGTCCTTCCTTGAAAAGGGCCATGCCCAACTCAAAACGAGCAGCGGTATATGAAGGACTGATCTCCAGAACTTTCTCGAACCTCTCAATTGCCCCTTGGTTGTTTCCTTGTTGGGAAAGGACAACGCCCGACATATAAAGGGCTCGGGTATAAACCGGGGTAATCTCGATTGAAGCCTCCAAAGCCTCTTGGGCCTTTTCTAGATCAGAAGCCCGCAGATACGATAGACCGAGACGGTAATGCGTTTCCGCACTTTTCGGATTGATCTCCAACGCCCGCCGATAACTGTCTATACTTGCAACAAGATTTCCCAGTCCGTAAAGGGCCATCCCTAACTTGTAATAAACCCGAAATGGCTCCTTATCGTTCTTCAGGGCCTCCTTGAACGATGCTACCGCTTGATCAAGTTCACCAAGGTCATAATGTGCCATCCCTTTGTAATAGTACGCTTTGGCGAATCCGGGATCTTCTTTTATAATTTCATCCCACAGGAGCAAAGCCTGATCAAGCAACCCGCGATGATAGTGTTCCAAAGCCTTCTGATGCAGTAACCCTAAATCCTTGATAAGGCTAGCGCCACATTGATCACAGAACCGAGATCTTTCTGTTACCGGCGATTGGCACTTCGGGCACTCCATGGAGGCTCCTGGTCAACAAATTACTTGCTTAGCTCAACGGGGATAACCGATTCACCGCGGTAAATACGATTGAGTCCAGCCCCGACAAAGTGATAGGGCACGAAGACCAAGCCCTTAGGCAGACGGTTAGCAACCTTGGCCTTCAGTTTCATCTCCCCATTAGCGGCCTTGACAACAACCATATCCCCTTCGGAAACCTTCAGGGCCTTCGCGTCTTCCCGCCCGAGTTCAACATAGGGCTCAGAAACGACGGCCAAGGGGCCGGATGCATGGGTCGACAAAGTCCCACTATGATACAAGGCACTACCCGTAACCATGCGATAGTTACCTTTAACCGCCTTGGCACCTTCAACGGCGACAAGATTCTTCTTAGCCACCGCCAGAGTTTCGCCGCCCCATACGGTCCCCTGTGGCCCGATAGTGTTGAAGTCGATGCCCTGATAGCCGGGGATGCTCGCAGTTATAGCGGCGAAAATCGCTCCCGGTCCGGTATAAGTAACCTGCGCGCCGAGTTTGGCCAGAAGCTTCTCAAGAATAACCAAGTCGGTCTTCGCCTCACCGGGACTGCTAACCCCTCGACGAACTCGTTGAATCCGCCGTTCGGCATTGGTGAAAGTACCATCCTTTTCAGCAAAGCTCGCCGCTGGGAAGACGACGTCGGCCTTAGCTGCCGTCGGCGAAAGGAAAAGATCCTGCACTACAACAAACTCTGCCTTGTCAAGAGCGCTTTCGACCTTGGAGCGATCAGGGTACGAGGAAACCGGATCTTCGCCAAGGATGTAGAGGGCGGAGAGTTTACCGGCCGCCGCAGCCTCCAGCATGGCTTGCGCCCCCATAGCTCCCTTGGTGGGCAGGATGCCTTGATCGATCGCGCCCTGGCTGTTGGCCTTTTCACCACAAAGGTAAAGGCCAGAACCTTCGCGTCCGGCATTTCCGGTAAGAATCGCCAGATTGGCTGCTGCCACCGCGAGCTCTTTGCTCTGAGCCGTATAGGGCAAGCCATAGGCCAGAAGAATGGCGCTTTTCTTAGCTGCGGCAAGAGCGCGTGCCGTCTCGCGAATGGCATCGGCAGAAACCCCTGTTTCACCAGCCACCTTATCCACACCGTACTTGCTCAAGGCCTTCTTCAAGTTGTCAAGGCCCGTAACGCCCTCAGTAACGGCGAGGTTCTCCTCGATAAGAACGGATGCCATGGCGTTAAGAACATTAACTTCCATTCCCGCTTCACCCAAAAGGGTCTTGGATTCTGGAAGCTTGGAAAATTTTCCATACTTGTCGGCAACAACAAAGAGCTTCGCGTGGTTGCGACGAATGGCCTGATTAACAACCATGCCGACAACCGGATGGGTTTCATAGAAATCGTTACGAATGGCAAGGATAACTTCGCATTCCTCAATCTGCGGGAAGGTTGCGGTCGAGGCGGAAACTCCGAGGGATTCAACGAGACCTTCAGTCATGCCCTTGTAGCATTCGCCACCGGAATGATCGAGATTCCCGGTCCCCAAAGTCTTGGCCAAATTCTTCACCAAGAAGAATTCTTCGTTGGTAAGACGGCCACCAGAAAGAATACCGACCCCTTTTCCCTGTTGTGCTTTTTTAAAGCCTACGGCAGCAGCAGACAAGGCCTCATCCCACTCAACCTCAATCAACTCACCGTTTTTACGGAGCAAAGGCTTCTTCAGACGGTCTTCGCTGTTGATGTAAGAATAACCAAACCGCCCGCGAATGCAGAGATTACCATCATTGACACCGGTCTTATCATTGAAGCGGATCGTTTCGACCTTGTTGTTCAGTACCCCGAGGGTCACCGTACAACCGTTTCCGCAGTAGCCACAGACCGTATCGACTTCCGTCAACTGCCAGGGGCGGGCCTTGAATTTGAACGGGCGGGGGAGAAGGGCCCCAACCGGACACATGGAAACACACTGTCCGCAGAACTCACAATTCAAACCGCGGTCGTAAGCGGTAGCGATCTTGGTTTCGAAACCACGGTTAATGAAGGAGTAAGAACCGTATCCCACCACTTCATCACACACCCGCACACATTTTCCACACAAAATACAGCGGTTCATATTCCGTTCAATGAGCGGGTTAACCTCGTCCTTGGGCAGATCGAATTTCTCCCCTTCGAAACGGTTGGTGGTCACCTCGTATTCGTAGACCAGATCTTGCAGATCACATTCGCCACCTTTGTCACAAACAGGACAATCAAGAACATGGTTGACCAGCAGGAACTCCAGCACGGTCTTACGAACCTTGCGAATCTCGGGAGACATGGTGGTGACAACCATCCCTTCGGTGACGGGAGTGGTACACGAGGGGATAAGGCGACCCTTCATCTGCTCAACTTCAACCAGGCAGATACGACAGGCGCCGTAAGGAAAGAGCTTCTTGGCGTAGCAAAGTACCGGAATCTTGATGCCCGCCTGTTGAGCGGCCTGAAGGATCGTAGCCTTCTTGCTAACCGTAACTTGTTTGCCGTCAATCGTAAGATTTACCATCTTAACCTCGTATCAATCAAATCAGTTAGGGAGTCGGCTATTCGATCGCCATAAACGGGCAGGCATCGTAACAGGAAGTACACTTGGTACATTTGACAAGATCGATTTTGGCCACCTGTCCCTTTTCCCACTCAATGGCATTAACCGGACAGACCTTCGCGCAAGCGCCGCACTTCTTGCACTTTTCATCAATCACCCGGAAATGGAGCAAGGCCTTACAGCTATGGGAAGGACACTCCTTGTCCCTGATATGGGCCTCGTACTCATGCCGGAAATAGCGGATGGTAGAGAGTACCGGGTTCGGCGCGGTCTGACCGAGGCCGCAGAGAGAGCTCTTCTTAATATCGTAGGCCATATCTTCGAGCAGCTCGATATCACCTTCCCGCCCATTGCCTTCAGTGATACGCTGAAGAATCTCGAGCATAATTTTCAGACCGATCCGGCAGGGAATACACTTACCACAGGATTCAACACGGGTGAAATTCAGGAAGAAGCGAGCAATATCGACCATGCAGGTGGTTTCGTCCATAACAACCAGACCACCGGAACCCATCATGGCGCCTGCCTTGATCAGTGAGTCATAATCGACCTCGGCATTGAGAGCCGCCTCGGGGAGGCAACCGCCGGAAGGGCCACCAGCCTGAACCGCCTTGAACTTGCGGTTTTTCAGTATACCTCCGCAGACGTCATAAATGACCTCTTTCATGGTGGTTCCAGCAGGAACTTCAACCAAACCAGTATGCTTGACCTTTCCGGTCAGAGCAAAAATCTTGGTACCTTTCGTGCCTTCGGTACCGATGGAGGCATACCACTCGGGACCGTTATAGAAAATGTAGGAGACGTTGGCAAAAGTTTCGACGTTGTTGATGTTGGTCGGATAGCCCCAGAGGCCACGAACGGCAGGGAAGGGCGGACGAGGACGACTCATGCCGCGCTGGCCCTCGATGGAAGCCATCAGCGCCGTTTCCTCGCCACAGACAAAAGCGCCGGCGCCGGCCTTGATCCGCATGTCCAATTGAAAACCGAGACCCATGCAGTTCTTGCCGAGAATCCCTTTCTCGTAACAGGTATCGATTGCTTTCTGCAGACGCTTGATGGCCAAGGGATATTCGGCACGACAGTATACATAGGCGAACTTGCAGCCGATGGCGTAAGCCCCGATCATCATGCCTTCAATGAGACCGTAGGGATCGCCTTCAAGAACCGAGCGGTCCATAAACGCACCTGGGTCACCTTCGTCGGCATTGCAGATCAGATACTTGGTATCACCGGGAGAACCGGCGCAGAAACTCCACTTGACACCAGTAGGGAAACCTCCACCCCCTCGTCCCCTCAGACCGGAACGCTTGACGGCATCAATGACTTCAGCGGGTTTCATCTTCACCGCCTTCTTGATACCGTTAAAACCGTTATGCGCAAGAAAATCATCCAGACTTTCAGCATCTATGGTTCCGCACCGGGAGAAAACGATACGCTTCTGCTTCTCAAGAAACTTAGAGTAATAAGGTCCGGCGACCTTCTTTTCCACCGGCTGATTGCCAATAATATGCTGCTCAACAATCTGCGGCACCAACTCAGGAGTTGTAAAATCGTAAGTAACCGGCTCCTGGCCAGGAATAACCACATCGACCAGTACGTCGTTCGCACACAATCCGCGGCAGCCGGTGCCAATCACTTCGCAACGCTTACCGACCTTGGCTTCGACCCCCTGCTTGGCGAATTCCGCCGTAAAGGCATCGAGCACCGCCTGCGCGCCGGAGGCCAATCCCCCCGTTCCCGTACAGATTAGAACTTTTATCGCTTCTGCTTTCGCGGCCATATCTGATCCATCCCCGCTCGGTAAATAGTTTTAGTCCTGGGGCGCCTAGTCCATCGCCTTGTACTTAGCGATGACCTCATCCATCTTCTGCACCGTCATACTGCCATAAGTCGCGTCATTGACCATGATAACCGGAGCCATACCACAGGCACCGATACAGGCGACATATTCGGCGGTAAACTTAAGGTCTTCGGTGGTTTCGGCATGGCCGATCTTGAGACGATCGGTCAGGGTATCAGCGATTCTGCTCGCGCCCTTGACGTGGCAGGCCGTACCCATGCACACCCGGATGATGTATTTTCCGCGCGGTTCCAGATGGAACTGTGCGTAAAACGTAAGAACCCCGTAGATTTGGCTTGGGTAAACATTGAGCCGTTCTGCGATCAGATGAACCGTGGGCTCGGGAATATAGCCGTAGAATTCCTGGACGCCTTGGAGCACCGGCATCAGCGCACCCTTCATGTCGATATATTTATCGATGACCTGATTGGCGCCGGTCAGATCGATTTCCTCTTCTTTGACCTTCTGCGCAACTTTGCTCATGGAAATAGCCCTTTCGTCTCTCGATCCGTTACCTGTCGATTTCCCCAAGGACGATATCCAGGGTACCGATAACCGCAACCACGTCAGCGATAAGCCGCCCCTCGACCATCTGCGGAAGCGCCTGCAGGTTGACGAAAGAAGCCGGACGGATTTTCATGCGGTAAGGGCGGGGAGAGCCATCGGAGACAAGATAGAAACCGACTTCACCCTTAGGATTCTCCACCCCCTGATAGATTTCGCCGACCTCCGGCTTAGGTCCCTCAGTGATGATCTTGAAGTGATGGATCAAACCTTCAATGGTATTGACGACATTCTTTTTCGGCGGCAGGCAGATCTTCGGGCAATCGGCCAGGATAGGACCCGGCTTGAGCTTATCCAGGCACTGGCGGATAATCTTGCAGGCTTCGCGCATTTCGAGGAGACGAACTTTGTAACGAGCCCAGGTATCGCACCCATCATCTACATGGACCTTGAAGTTGTAGTCTTCGTAGCCGCTGTAAGGGTTATCACGCCGCAGATCCCAATCAACCCCGGAACTCCGGAGAGCAGGACCGGTCAATCCGATATCGATAGCGGCTTCGCCGGAAATCTCACCAACCCCCATAACCCGCTTCTGCCAGATCTTGTTACCTGTCAGCAAGCCCTCATAGGTATCGATATGTCCGGGCATGGCATCAATGAAATCACGGACATCTTTCTCAAATCCATCCGGAAGATCGGCAGAGAGGCCGCCAACCCGGAAGTAGTTGGAAGTCATCCGCGCGCCGGAAAGCTTCTCATACATATTCATGATGTGCTCACGCTCGCGGAAAGCATAGATGAACACGGTCATGGCGCCGATATCGAGAGCGTGACAGGCAATCCAGACCAGATGGCTTTTGATACGAGTAATTTCCGCCATCATGACCCGGACAACCTTGGCCCGCTCGGGAATCTTATCAGTAATCCCAAAAAGCTTCTCGACCGCCAGGACATAACCCAGGTTATTATGCATAGGCGCCAAGTAGTCTAAGCGGTCAGTTAAGGGAATTATCTGATGATAGGTACGGTTTTCGGAGAGCTTCTCCGTCCCACGGTGAAGAAAACCGATATGGGGAGTAGCCTTGGTGACGGTTTCGCCGTCCAGTTCAAGGACAAGCTGAAGCACCCCGTGGGTCGAAGGATGCTGGGGCCCCATATTCACGGTCATTGTTTCGGTAAATGACATAACCTTAGCCTCTTCTATGGAAAAGTGATCTTCGAATTCCTGGCCTACTTGTAACGTCCCTTGTAAGGCTCACGTCCCGGCCCTTGCAGCGGATAGTCCTTGCGCAGAGGATGTCCCACCCAGTCATCCGCCATGAGAATGCGACGAAGATCGGGATGGTTGTTGAATGAAATCCCCATCAGGTCCCAGCACTCACGCTCATGCCAGTTGGCGGTACCCCAAACCCCGGATACCGTATCCACACGGGCATCGGCCTCCTCAACGGGAACCTTCAACCGCAGACGATCCTTGGTGGTGATATTGTAGATGTTATAAACCACCATGAAGCGGGGAGACTTGCCCAGGTAATCAACGCCACAAAGGTCACAAAGGAAGTTGTAACCAAGATCCTTCTTCATGAAGGAGCAGATCGCGACTATGTCTTCTTTCTTGACGATCATCGTCGTCTCACCACGAAACTCAACGACATCCAGAACGGAGTCAGGGAATTTTCCCTTCAGCTTAGCTACAGCAGCATGTTCGCTCATCGCTTATATCCCTATTTGCAATCGATTCGAAAGTAGATTCCCGATCAAGCCTGGCAAATCCGCTCGCCAATGCCGATGGTCGCGCCGAAGGAGTTGCGCTCCTTCATGATCTTCTCCTGAAGCTTGAGAATGCCATAGAGAAGGCCTTCGGGACGGGGAGGACAGCCGGGGATATAAACATCAACCGGCAATGCCTCATCGATCCCCTGAACCACGCTGTAGGTGTCGAAGATGCCCCCGGAACAGGCACAGGCGCCCATCGCGATGACATATTTCGGCTCGGGCATCTGCTCATAGACCGTCTTGATGACCGGCAACATCTTCTTGGTGACCGTGCCGGCGATCACGATGCAGTCTGACTGGCGGGGAGACGCGCGGAAGATGACCCCGAAACGGTCAAGGTCAAAGCGCGCCGCGCCCGTCGCCATCATCTCAATAGCGCAACAGGCCAGACCGAAGGTCAAGGGCCACAGCGATCTGGACCGGGACCAATTGACGAGCTTGTCAAGACTGGTGGTGACGACATTATTTCCCAGTGTTTTATCTACTCCCATTCCAGTGCTCCTTTTTTCCAGACGTAAATATAGCCAACGAGAAGAATGACGATGAACACGCCCATCTCGATGAATCCAAACCACCCGAGCTGCTTAAACACCACCGCCCAAGGATAGAGAAAAACCGCCTCGATATCGAACAAGATAAAGAGCATGGCGATAATGTAGAATTTAACCGGGAAACGCTGCCTCGCCGTCCCCACCAAGGGCATGCCACACTCGTAAGGAGCCAGCTTAACCGCAGTCGGCTTCTTTTGCCCCACGAGGAACGAAAAGATCGTGGACCCCAAGGCCAGGGCAATGGCGAAGAGGATGAGGACGAGTATCGGTAGATAAACCTCAAGCATGAATAAGCTCCTCCTAGTTGATGGTCTGTGACGTGTTATCGCTACGGTTTACGCTGCTTCGCGGACTGCAAGTTAAGACAAATTAAATTCTTTGTCAAGGAAAAAATACAGTATACAGTATGCACTATGAAGGCCTGAAAACCGGTTTAAAAAGGGCGTTTACAGGCTATTTCCCCTCTCCCGATCGGGCTGTTTCAACCCTCCTGGAACACAAGCGGTACCCCTTCCGCAGGTGATGTATACAAGATCTTGGGCAACCATTTATTGCAGTACTACGGTAGCCGTTTCCACCCTAGTCCTGTGCAAGTTCATTTCTTCAGCCTCTACCAGTAACGGTTCCAAAGGAGAAGAGATGTCGTCTCCCAGCGGCCGAAGTCCAGAATGCGTAATGTCTCACAGGACAGACTATGCTGCCGATTCAGGCGATAGTTCTGATCAAAAGCGAAGAGCCAGGATTCCCCCCGACCTCCCAACGGATAATCGAGCAGCCGAATGCGCCCATGGACTCGCCACGGACCCCACTCCAGAAGAGCCCCGATGCTCCCTCCTCCTCCCAAACCATAACCTTTTTCCATACTGTTCCCCACGCTCAATTCACTTTCCAGCAGCGCATAGCCGGAGAGTTTGCTAATTTGAGCAGAAAACCCCGCCCCGGGGTTAAAGTAGGCCGTCAACCGTCGTCCGGCGCCAGTACTTCCCGACCGTTGCATTCCTAGGCAGACCTGCCAGGAAATCGGCGTTTCCCAACGACTGACCGGGGTCAGTGAGCACAGATCGATCAGGTCCAAACGCTCCACCCTGAGCCGCTCCCGCTCCGGAAAATAGCGCAGAGAGATTTGCCCAAGAACAATTTGCGCTCCGGACAAGTACCCGGACTGGTCATCGAGCAAGTCATGATATACTGGGCGGTAGCGCAATTCCTCCCCCCAACTCCCGGCAAAGTACCCCACCCCGAGGGATAACCGCGAGGTTCCGTGGCCATGATCGGGTCGGGTTGGCGGCTCGCATTCCTTATCGTCCAAGCCACCTCGCCCCAGACGACTCCGGGCGGTGAGCAAAGCCAACACCCGCGTGCGGTAGGTCTGAAGATCGAGGCGGCGTGCGAGAAAATCCTGCTCCGTCGCCCCAAAGGCGACTTCGAGAATCCGTCTGCGCGTGTCGGCATCGGTCACGTACAGAGGAAGATCGGCCACGTCGAGCACACCTTTCGCCAGATCTCGGGCGACGGCAATCTCACCGGATGTTAAACCGGCCATTTCTTGGCGCAGCACAGTCGCCGGAGAGGGCCTGAACCTGGCTCCCCGGATCAATCCGGCCTGATCAAGGCGGCGAATAGTATCGACCGGCAGAACCCAGAGCGGTTTGGAAGCGGTCAGGTTCAGGGAGGGGCGTGCGGCCTCAAGCAGATAGAGCAGGTTGTAGGAACAGTTCTCGTCGAAGAAAAAATAATCGGAGTAGATGTCCCGCAATTCCCACAGGTGCAGGAACATTCTCCTGGTCTCCGCGACCGTCAGGGCCAGCGGATACTCCCAGATATCCCGACGTTCAAGTCCACTATATTCCTTGAGTTTTTCGTAGTAGGGCAGAACCGAGAAATAGCCCCGGTAGAGGCCGGTCAGTCCCTTGACGGCATAAGCAAAACCGTTGCTTTCGTCCGTGAACGCCGAATAGTTGGCGGCATGGGCCAGAAGCTTGCTTTCCCGAGGGCCGGAGAAGTTCAACAGGGTATGGCCGAACATGGAAGCAGGGCTGTTCGGGTAACTTCCGGGAAAAACCAGGGTTGCACTGCGGGGATCGACACGGTCAAGAACCAAGGCCAGATCGGGACAGACCGCCGCCGTCACCGGATCGGCAGCCACTTCCAACTTCTCCGCCAGCCACTGGTAGCGAGCCGGGAACCGGCAGCGCGCCGCATTCCGCGTCTCACTCTCGGGCCCGAAAAGGGCGAGGATCGTAGCTTCGAGTTCGGCGGCGGGGTCTTCTTTCCCTGAGGGAGAGAAAAAAAAGTCGGGGTCGTCGACCGGGCTCCGCCGTCCCCGCCAGTCCTGGCGATAATGGAGCAGAACCTGCCAGTAACGATCCTCATGAAAGCGTTCTTCCCGTGCCTGACGAAGCCATTGCGACAGCGGCGGGGTCTCGGCCCAGGCTCCGCCAACCGGCACGACCAGCAGAAACGAAACGAGGCACAAAGTCCACCAGGGAACTTTGTGCCTCGCCCGCACTTTTCCGATTTCGGAAAGCAAGAGAAGAAACTAGCCACCGATGATGCGAATACGCTCCAGAACCAGTCCAGGATCTTCCGTTCCGGTGATGAAAATGTCGCCGAAGGCGGCCTGCAGCTTACCGGCGAAAAGCGTTCTTTCTTCGGCGGGAACGGTCATCAGTTCCGCTAGGGTATCGAGATGCTCACCCTCGCCGTAGGCCATATCCTGCGCCAGACCATCAATGTTATCGCGGATGTAGGCGAAAAGCTGGTCATCCGAACCGATGTTTGTCGGCTGTTCGCAGCCCAAGGTACCGGATGTGATTCCGAAAGTCTGATTTCCGAGAATCCCGTTGGTGCTCACCTGCATGGACTGGGAAAGAATCGAGCCATCCGCCCGATCCCCCCACAAAATCGTCCCGAGGCCGCACCCGCAATTCGTTTTAGCCTGACCAGCCCAGGCCGAAGCGGTCAGAAGAACCATGATAACGAGACTTACCGGTACAATTTTCGCTCTCATTTTTGCATTCTCCCTTTCTCGATTTTTGTCTCGAAATGGTGATTGTACGGAATGTAAGAACTGTTTCTATCCTGTGCCCGCGTGAAAAGTCAAGAATTGTATACACCGGGCCAGAGCCGCTTGGCAGCATCGGGTAGGAGGCGGGGTTGCCCCCGCCGTCCTCCCACACCACCGTGCGTACGGTTCCGTACACGGCGGTTCACGTGACGTTCTGAAAGCGACGGTGGTGGTCAATTAAGGAGACCAACCCCGCTT
>NZ_JAVESI010000055.1:0-19176 GCF_034006665.1 Trichloromonas sp. | reverse complement strand
CGCAAGGCATTGGAATTGTTGAGGAATATACCATAGATTACGTCCCGGCGCAAGAAAAAAATTGCAAATAATCTAATGATTTAAACTATTTGTCGGATCTTCTCTTTTTGCGGTGGCATCAACATTAACAGCACATACATGATGGCGAAAGTGATCCAGGGAACTTCCACGCCGTGCACCGAGACGGTCAGCACCGCCGCCAGCATCAGCAAAAGCCCGAGCAGCGACGCCCACTCGGCGCTCTTCATCCGGCCGAGGATGCGCAGCTGGTCGGCGATCAGTTCCCGGGACATGGTCGGACGGCTGGGGTTGCGGAAGAGCAGCCAGGCCAGCAGCAGATAGAGAAGGGTCAGCGCCAGGCCGCAAACCGAGGCGGCATAGAACCAGTGAACCCATTGGAAATGGGCCTGATCCTGCACCGGAAGAAAACCGAAGATGACGAAGTTGATGGACTTGGCGCTCATGAAGATCGCGGAAAGCAGACTGACGCCGGACAGAGCGCTGACCGCCAGTCGCTGCTTCTCGTTGGCGCAGGAATCCTTACCCAGGGTGCCTGCCAGATCATTGAAAAAGGGAGCGACGATCGCCACCCGGCCATTGGCGGTGGGGACGATGGGGGTGAGAATCACCCCGGCGATGAAAAGACTGAGATTGTACCAGATCTTGTTGGGCGGGCCCAGGCGCAGCAGCCAGAGCAGGACCCGGTAGCTGAAGCCGGAAGTGGTAGTGACGACGCTCAGGGCGAAGATGCTCAGGGCCATGAAAAAGGTATCGGAGGAAAAACCGGCGAGGGCCACCTCGGGCGGGGCGAGATTGAGAAGAACGATGCCGAGGACGGCGAAGAGGGCGGGAACGAAATCGGGGAGCAGCCGGAATACCCACATGACCACCGCCGAGGAGACCACCGCCAGCAGGTAAGCGGTCTGAACGCCGGCAATATCCGGGGCTTCCCGGAGCAGGAAGAAGACGGCAAAGGGAACCGCCGTGGCGAGCAGCCAGCCGCACAGGATCCGCGCCCCCTCCTGCTTTTTGGCGGTCCCGCCGGCGGTCGCGGCCCGGTCCCGGGAGCGCCTTTCCTGGCCGCGCTCGGCCAGGGATTCGAGCAGGGCGGGCAGCACCGAGCGGGTCTCATCGGCCAGCTTGTGCAATAAATCCCCGGGGATGGCCAGCACCCGCGCCGGTCCCAGGGCGGTGGCAGTGGCCTGGTAGCGGTCCAGGCCAATACCCGCTTCCTCGCCGAGAAAGCCGCCGCCAATGCGCGCCTTGCGGCCGCCGCCGAGATCAAGTTCAAACTCGCCATCAAGGATTAGAAAAGTTGTCTCGGCCTCGGCATCGAAGGCGTGCAGAACTTCGGAGGAAGCAAGATGTCGCGCGGCGACATGGGGCAACAGGCGCGCCAGACTCTGCCGCGAACAGTCGCGAAAAAGGGGGAGAGACAAAAGGGTTTCCGCCGCTTCCAGGGAACTCATGCAACCTCCCGCTCCGACGCGAAACTTGCACCGGGCAAGCTATAAGCATACTTCAAAAAAAGCCCTTTACAGGCCACTCATATTTTCATGGCCATCCTCTTTTCCTCAAGAAAAAAGAATGGTTCCACCACCATCCAGCGAAGGTGCCGTCAAAACCCGGTCCTTACCGGTTCGCCCATCCAAAAAATCGACACCCTCGCAACGGGCCTTTCCCCGGCACTATGGGCCTTTCCGGAAGAGAATCGCACTCCGAAACGGCTGGATTGATGACAGCAGCTACGTAGAGCAAATCTCGTGCCGTTTACAGGGAAGGGTTCCGGAAGGGGAATGGCCGGAGAACATACCGAAGAGAAAAGCAAAGCAGGATCTTGGCGCCGGTGATGGCGGGGGTGAAGAAAGCAACGACGGACGGAAGCCCCCGAAAAACGCTGTGGGACAGGATCCGCAAGCGACTTCAAGGAGGATTTCCCTGCGGCGGGAAACCGCGGCGCCAAGGACGGAAAGAGTTCAACCCATTCCCAATTTCCACTTGTAAGACTTGCACTGGGCTTCCAGCACCTGATCGGGGGTAAAACCCAGGGCCTGGAGTTGCGGCCAGGCCCCTTTGAAATCCATCTGTTCCATAGCCTCGACACAAACGAGCAGTTTACCCAGCATTCCGCTACGCTGGAGCAGGGCCTCGGCGATTTCGTCGGAGAGACTCAGATCCTTGACCACGTTCTCCATGTTGACCGCGTAGATCCACTCCAGCAACGAGAGAATTCCGGCCATGAAGGCCTGATCGGCGATCTCGGGAATTTTTCGGGTCTGGGGATGAATCAGCGCCAACTGCTCCATCAGTCCGCCGCGCACCGCCGCCAAGTCAACCATGGGGTTGTCGAGTCCGCGCTCGTCGGCGGAAGCGAAGAGCGCCAGCTGCACCCAGCGCTTGAGCTGGCGCCGTCCGAGCAGATTAATGGCATGGCGCACGCTGGCGATCTTGCTGCGCATCCCCATCCCCACCGAATTGACCAGCAGCAGCACGGAATAGGTCATGCCGGGGCATTGTTTGAGACAGTTTTCCAGTGCTTCGATCTCGGCATCCTCCAACAGCAGATGCAGCATCTTCAGCAGGGCCGTTCCCGAACCGTCGATGCGCTGCTTCTCCATGATCGAGGGTTTGGCGAAATAGAACCCCTGGAAAAAATCGAATCCCAGCTCCAGGCATTGCCTGAATTCATCGCGGGTTTCGACCTTCTCCGCAAGCAGCTTGAAGGGATAGGCGCGCAGCTGGTGCACCATCGGTGGAAGCTGGGCGACGGGGGTGAGAAAAAGATCGACCTTGACCAGATCGATCAGCGGATAGAGCGGAGCGAACCGGGGCTCGAACTGATGGTCGTCCAGAATCAGGAAAAACCCCTTTTCCTTGAGATAACGGCAACGCTCCACCAATTCCGGCGTAACCTGCAGACCCTCCAGCAGCTCAATGCCGACGGCCTCGCGGGGCAGCAGTTCGAGGGATTCGCTCATCAGCAGATCCTGCTCAACATTGATGAAACCGCGGTTGCCGCCAAGGATTTCCTGGATGCCGAAGCCGGCCAAGGTATTGAGAATGACCCGGGCCGTCGCCCGGGAATGGTCGAAAACCCGGGCGATCAACGCCCCCGGCGAACGAAAGAGCAACTCGTAAGCGCAGACCTGCTCGCGCCGGTCGAGAATCGGCTGCCGGCCGATCAGACATTTGTCGTTTTCCAAAGCACCCTCTCCTTCACCCTCGGCGGAGACTTATGATAAACTTCACCAACAATAGCATTTTCCCCTCGGGCAAAGCAACGCCCCCCGTCCGGACACCATAGGCACCAACGCAAAAGCGGGACCGTCCAGTTTCGAACGATCCCGCCAATTCGTTGAAATCCTCAATTTTTCCAATCAGGCCTTGCCGGCGCTGCCGAGCACCTCCTGGTTTTTGTGCTTGATCAGGGCAATCAGTTCCTTGCGGGCGTCGCCAAGATATTTGCGCGGATCGAATTCGCCGGGGTTCTTGGCGAGAAATTCGCGAACCTTGGCGGTAACGGCCAGACGGCCATCCGAATCGATATTGATCTTGCACACGGCGCTGGCGGCGGCCTGGCGCAGCTGCGCCTCGGGAACGCCGACGGCACCGTCCATCTTGCCGCCGTACTGGTTGATCAGCTGGACGTACTCCTGAACGACGCTCGACGCCCCGTGCAGGACGATGGGAAAGCCGGGAATGCGTTTTTCGATCTCTTTGAGGATGTCGAAACGCAAAGGGGGCACTTCCTCCCCTTCCTTAAGCTTGAATTTATAGGCGCCGTGGCTGGTGCCGATGGAGATGGCCAGGGAATCGACGCCGGTCTTCTTGAGGAAATCCTCCACCTCCTCAGGCTTGGTGTAGGTCGAATGTTCAGCCTGGACCTCGTCTTCGATGCCGGCCAGCACCCCCAGTTCTCCTTCGACGCTCACATCGTACTGATGGGCGTATTCGACGACTTGCCGGGTGAGAGCGACGTTTTTCTCGTAAGAAAGATGGGAGCCGTCGATCATCACCGAGGAGAAGCCCGAATCGACGCAGGACTTGCACAGCTCGAAGGAGTCGCCGTGGTCGAGATGCAGGCAGATGGGAATGTTCGAGCCGAGCTCCCGAACCATCTGTACCGCGCCCAAGGCCATGTAGCGCAGCATCGTCTGGTTGGCGTACTCGCGGGCGCCCTTGCTGACCTGGACGATGACCGGCGAGGACGTTTCCGCACAGGCCAGGACAATCGCCTGCAACTGCTCAAGGTTGTTGAAGTTGTAAGCGGGGATCGCATATCCCCCCTGGAACGCCTTCTGAAACATTTCCCGGGTATTGACCAGGCCCAGTTCACTGAAATGCACCCTATCGCCCATGATGATCCGCCTCCTCACGCTGTCGCAACCGTAGTAGATAGTGGGGAAAGAGCGGCGACCATCCGCACCGGAACAGCCACCGAGTAGCGCAAACAGCGTTATTAATACCAGCCGCCTCCGGACAAGTCCAGCCGAAATTGCCTTGACAAAAGCCCCGGCCTCGGATTAATCCAAGAAGTGCAGCTCGCGCCGGAAAAATCGCGCAGCGCCGTTTTCCCGAAGTCTCCGGACTCCGGCCGAACATTTCCCCAGAAGGGAGCTCCCATGCGTACCGACAAACAGGAAGCCTATTTCAAGGACTGGAAAAGCCGCGAGGAAATCGCCGAAGCGATGGTCCCCATGGTCGGCCGCCTCTACCGCAACCATGGCGTGATCACCACCGTTTACGGCCGTTCGCTGGTGCACGGCTCGACCATCGACATCCTCAAGGCGCACCGTTTCGCCCGGCAGATTCTCGTCACCGAACTCTGGGTGCGGGACACCGCGCCCCTTCTCGAAGCCATGACTCGGCTCGACCTGGCTCCGGCGCGCATCGACATCGGTAAACTGACCGTTCGTTACCAGGCCCAGGCCGCGGGCACATCCGTCGACGATTTCGTGCGTCGGGAACTGGCGGCGGTCAACACCGGGAAAAAAGCCCTGCTCAGCGAGCCGCGGGACGTGGTGCTGTACGGCTTCGGCCGCATTGGACGCCTTTTGGCGCGCATTCTCATCGAACAGACCGGAGGCGGCGACAAGCTGCGCCTGCGTGCCGCCGTGGTGCGCAAAGGGGGTCCGGACGATCTCGCCAAACGCGCCAGTCTGCTGCGCCGCGATTCTGTGCACGGCTACTTCCACGGCACCATCCGCATCGACGAGGAAGAGAACGCCATCATCGCCAACGGCAACATGATCCGCATCATCTACGCCGACGCCCCGGAAAGTATCGACTATACCCAGTACGGCATCCATAACGCTTTGCTGGTGGACAACACCGGCAAGTGGCGGGACCGGGCCGGGCTCGGCCGCCATCTGCAAGCCCCGGGTATCGACAAGGTCATTCTCACCGCTCCCGGCAAAGGGGATCTGCCCAACGTCGTTTTCGGCATCAACAACGAACTGCTCACTGCCGGGGAACAGATCTACACGGCAGCCAGCTGCACCACCAACGCCATCGTCCCGGCCCTCAAGGCGGTGCATGACGAATACGGTATCGTCCACGGCCATGTGGAAACCTGTCATTCCTACACCAACGACCAGAATCTGATCGACAACTACCACAAGAGTTCCCGGCGGGGACGCAGCGCCCCCCTCAACATGGTCATCACCGAAACCGGCGCCGCCAAAGCGGTGGCCAAGGCCCTGCCCGAGCTGGCCGGAAAATTGACCGGCAACGCCATTCGCGTACCGACTCCGAACGTGTCCCTGGCGATCCTCAACCTGACCCTGGAAAAAGCGACCACCGTCGCCGAACTGAACAAATATCTGCGGGACGTCTCCCTCGACTCCCCCTTGCAGAACCAGCTCGACTTCACCAACTCGCCGGAAGTCGTCTCCAGCGACTTCATCGGCAGCCGCTACGCCGGGGTAGTCGACTCCCTCGCGACCATCGTCGAGGGCAATCGTGTGGTCCTTTACGTCTGGTACGACAACGAATTCGGCTACAGCTGTCAGGTAGCGCGCATGCTCGACAAGATCGCCGGTCTGGAACTGCCGACCCTGCCCAACTGATGGTGATTCACCTCCACGAAAAAACGGCCGGCCCCTTGCGGGATCGGCCGTTTTTTCGTTACCGTCTATGGCGACGAGGCTAGTCGCGCTTCATCAGGCGCATTTTCTTGCGCAGACGACGCTGGGCCTCCTTCTCCTTGCGCTTGCGCTTGACGCTGGGTTTTTCGTAAAACTTGCGCTGCTTCATTTCACGAAAGAGTCCCTCTTGCTGCAACTTGCGCTTGAGCACCCGGATGGCCTTTTCGACGTTGTTGTCGACGACCTGGATTTCCACTGACAATCACCTCGCTTTCCCAACTGTATCGCCCAACCCCTGTATGGGCCGAGATAAAACAATGCGTGAATCTAGCCTGATTTCCTACTGAAAGCAACAAAATTATCGTACCTTGCCTCGGCTTTCCGTCCCCCAGAGAGTGACGGGAATGCCGCCGTTGCGCAGTCGGGCAAGGCGAACCAACGGTTCGCCCATCACCGCCGCCAGGGCATCATCCGGGCAGAGAAAGGCGAGACGCCAGCCGGGAAAGCGTTCACGCCGAACCCGCCCCAGGGTCCGAAAGAGCGGACGCAGATCCTCCCCCGCCCCTACCCGTTTGCCATAAGGGGGATTGCAGAGAAGTAGCCCCGACTCAGCGGGGGCGAAAGCGTCGGCCAAATCCTCGCGCCGCAGATCGAGCAGTTCCGCGACCCCGGCCCGCTGGGCATTGCGCCCCGCCGCCTCGAAACTGGCCCTGTCCCACTCCCCACCACGCAAAAGCGGAGTCGCCGGCAGTTCGGCGCGCCGCGCCTCAGCCAGCAGAACCTCCCAGAGCCCTGGGCGGAAACCGGGCCAATCCATGAAAGCGAAGCGGCGATCGCGTCCCGGCGCCCTGCGTTGAGCGAGCCAGGCGGCTTCGATCAGAAAAGTTCCCGAACCGCACAGTGGATCAAACAGCGGTGTCGTGCCGTCCCAGCCCAAGAGCAGGAGAATCCCGGCGGCGAGGTTCTCCCGCAGGGGTGCCTGAGCCGTCTCGCCACGATAGCCCCGGCGGTGCAGCAATTCACCGGAAGCATCGATGGAGAGCGAGCAGACATCCTCCTCGAAGCGGGCCAGAACCAGTTGTTCCATGCCACCGCGCGGCCCTCCTTCCCGGCCGAGGGCGCGGTCGACGGCCTCGCCGAGGGTGGCGGCGATGCGCTCGCTGTGATTGAGCCGCGAATGGCGACAGCTGACCCGCATTTGCAAACCGGTATCCGGGCGCAGAAAACGCCCCCAGGGCATACGGGACGCCTTGCGATAGAGGTCGGGGAAATCCCGGGCCTTGACGTCGGCCAAACGCACCAGCACCCTGGAGGCGACGCGGGAGTGGAGGTTGGCCAGATAGATCTCCCGCAGACCGCCGGAAAACTCCACCCCCCCCGCCACCGGCCGGGCGTCGGTAAGACCGAGAGCCGCCAGTTCAGCGGCGCAGACCGCTTCCAGCCCCGGCGAAGTCACGGCAAAGAGCTCTTCCCTGCTATTCTTCAAAAGGAACTCCCGACGGGCGGGAAAAGGCAAAGCCGCCCAACGCCCGGATTAAAGGTTAAGAGCCGCAGAATAATCTGGTATGATGACGGATAGTCCGGCAACCAGACGGAGAGATCCTATCCCAATCGAAGAGAAAGTCGCCACCATGAATATCAATTCCAATTCCGTCGACATCGACTGGAGCTACCTGCTCGACCGCGTCGAGCATCTGATGGACCTCGGCGAGGAATTCCTCACCCGCAAACTGGCGGAATTCCAATTTGATCCGGCCCTGCTCGAAAGTATCCTCGCCTGGCGCTGGCAGCAGGAGAACCAGAGCGGCTATCTGCATCCCATCATCCATCCCGACCTCCCCGATCACGCCGACCTGCTCGGTATCGACCCGTCCCTGACCCGGCTACGCCGGAATACCCGCCAGTTCGTTCAGCGTCTGCCGGCCAACAATGTGCTCCTCTGGGGCGCCCGGGGGACCGGGAAATCGTCGGCAGTCAAGGGGCTGCTCGGCGAATTTGCCGGAGCCGGTCTACGTCTGGTCGAGGTGCGCAAGGAGGATCTCTTCCAGTTGCCGGCGATCACCGAACTGCTGCGCCCCCAGCCTTACCGTTTCATCCTTTTCTGCGACGATCTTTCCTTCGATGAGTCGGAAGTCGATTACCGCGAACTCAAGGCGCTGCTTGAAGGCGGCATTGAGGCGCGACCGGAAAATTTGCTTATTTACGCCACCAGCAACCGCCGCCATCTCATGCCGGAGCGTCTGAGCGACAATAGCGGCGGGGAAGAGATCCATCCCGAAGAGGCGATCGCCGAAAAGATCTCCCTTTCCGACCGCTTCGGCATCACCCTCGGTTTCTATCCGACCACCCAGGAGAGCTATCTGGAAATCGTCCGGCATTTCGCCCGCCGACGGGAATTGCCCATCGCCGATGACCAGCTCACCGCCGCGGCCCTGGAATGGGCCATGCTGCGCGGGGCCCGCTCGGGGCGGGTTGCCCGGCAGTTCATCGATGACCTGACCGGGCAGCTGCTGCTGGATGAACCCCCCAGCTTTCCACAGGGGAACTGAAATACCGGCAAATTAACGTTTGGCCTGGAACGCTCATCCCCCTATAATCTAGGGGGAAACGACTCCTTCGGGAATTCGCCATGAAAGCTTTCCGGCGGTCGGCGCCGGCCCTTCTGCTGCCGGCTCCCTGCACCTTGTAGGCCCTCTGAATCAAGGACCAAATCCTTTTATACGGTCGCCGATGCCGACATCGGCGACATCGGCCATGTCATGCAAATCCGCACTGGGACATCAGGGAGTCCGGCGGCGCCGGGCGTGAGGAAACAAAGCGCATGTCGTACCTGAAATATTTCAAATCGGGGCAGAAGGTTCTGCTCGCCCCCCCTCCCGGCGACGGCCTCATCAGCCGTACCGAAAGCCTGACCACCTACCTTCAAGAGCTGGGCAAGGGGTATTTCGACCTGCTGCTGCCCTATGGCGGACAGGAAGAAGAGAGCTATCCCTTCGCCACCGATATGCCCTTCACTCTCACCTCGGAAGCCTTCGGCCTCGGACTCAAACTGAGTGGCCGTTTCGCCGGACACCGTAACAAGGATGCCATCCGCGTTCAGATTGGCGATGATTTGCAGGTCTTCCAGCGCCGGGGTTCCCCCCGCGTCAACCTTCAGGCCGGGTTGCGTTACACCAAGGGGCGCGGCACCCTGCGCACCTTCCGCGACCAGTGGGAAAAGAACATCCGCATTCTCCACGGCGGGGGCGACCTGAGTAAACTCGGCGTCTTTCCCCGCCGGGCGATCAATCTCGGCAGCGGCGGCGTGCGTTTTGAGATGAAAGGCCCGGTCGAAGTCGCCGACCTCTGTTTGGTGCTGATCGACTACGGCCAGGCGCCGCCCATCTGTTCTCTGGCGGAAGTGGCCTGGACAAAACAGACGGAAAGCCCGGAGCGGATCAGCACCGGCATGCGCTTCGTCTCCCTTCTCGATACCGACCTGAAACGCCTGGAAACCCTGATCCGCGACCAGCAGCGGAGCGCCGTCGTTGAAGAGGAAGCGGAGATTTAATCCGCCGGCTCCCGCGAAAAAGCCCCTTCCGGGAGGAATCCGGGGGGCGGAATCCGCCCGGGCAAAACGCCCCCCTGTTCCAGCCGACGCAAAAATTCAACACGGGGAATCTCCACCGCTCCCAGCGACAGCAGATGGGGATTAGGCAACTGGCAGTCGATCAGAGGCCAGCCCCACTCCGCCATCTTCCGGGCCAAGGTCGCCAAAGCCACCTTGGAAGCATCCGGCGCCCGGTGAAACATGGACTCTCCGAAGAAGCAGCGCCCCAGCACCACCCCGTACAGTCCCCCCGCCAGTTCATCCCCCCGCCAACATTCCAGCGAATGGGCGTAGCCCATACGGAACAGGCGCAGGTAGGCCGCCCGCATCGCGGCGGTGATCCAGGTACCCGGCTGTCCGCGCCGACTCTGCGCACAACCGTCCAGCACCGCGGCGAAGGCGGTGTCGCAGGAGACGCGAAAACGTCCCTGACGCAAACACTTGGCGAGGCTGCGGGAAATGCGGATCTCTTCGGGGAAAATAACGCAGCGAGGGTCAGGCGACCACCACAGCGGCGGTTCATCGTCACAAAACCAGGGGAAAATGCCCAAGGAGTAGGCAAGAAGCAACCGCCGGGGGGAAAGGTCGCCGCCGACGGCAAGCAGACCGCCGGGCTCGGCCAGTTCCGACGCGGGGAAAACAAGCTGATTGGAAAGACGGTAGATCGGCATGATCAGCGCCCCACCGGCGAAAATGCCCACCGGTTGACGGGAAGAAACATCAGGAGGGGCCGTAGACGAAAGTCAACTCGCCGCCACGCAAGCCAATACGCACCTCGCCGCCATCGCTGAGACGCCCAAAGAGCAGTTCACCGGCGAGGACGTCGCTAATCGCCGTCTGGATCAGCCGCGCCAGAGGGCGCGCCCCATAGGTCGGATCGTAGCCTTGGCGCGCCAAGTGGGCGCGGGCGGCGGCGGAGACCTTCAGAGTGACGGCGGAATCGGCCAGGCGGGCGCGCAACTCGTCGAGAAACTTGTCGACAATGCGGAGGATGATTGCTTCATCCAGCGCCTGGAAGGGAATGATCGCATCGAGGCGGTTGCGGAATTCCGGCGAAAAGGTCTTCTCCACCGCCTGTTTGTAGCCGCTACGGCCGAGGTTGCCAAAACCGATGGGGTGGGCGCTCATCTCCCGCGCCCCGGCGTTGCTGGTCATGATCAGCACGACATTGCGGAAATCGGCCTTCTTGCCATTGTTGTCGGTAAGGGTGCCGTGATCCATGACCTGCAAGAGGATGCTGAAGAGGTCGGGATGAGCCTTTTCAATCTCATCAAGGAGGAGCACGGCATAGGGGGTCTTCACCACCGCGTCGGTCAGCAGCCCGCCCTGATCGAAACCAACGTAACCCGGCGGCGCGCCGATGAGCCGTGCCACCGAATGCTTTTCCATGTACTCACTCATGTCGAAGCGGAGGAATTCCACTCCAAGCTGGGCCGCCAGTTGCCGGGCAACCTCGGTCTTGCCGACCCCGGTGGGGCCGGTGAAGAGGAAGGAGCCGACCGGTTTCTCGGGATGGCCGAGACCAGCCCGAGAGCGGAGGATCGCCTGGCAAAGGGCGTCCACAGCCGCATCCTGGCCAAAGACCTGACGCTTGAGATCCCGACCCAGGTGACGCAGGCGCTTGCGGTCAGAGGTGGAAACGCTACGCGCCGGGATGCGCGCCATCGATGCCACCACCGCCTCGATGTCGGCGACCTCAACGGTGGCGCCGGTGCGCTGGTTGATACGGAAAACCGCGCCGACCTCGTCGATGACGTCAATGGCCTTGTCCGGCAGATGGCGGAAGTTGATGTGCCGGGCCGAAAGCTCGGCCGCCGCCCGCAGCGCCTCCTCGCTGTAGACGACGCCGTGGTGCTCTTCGTAGTAGCTTTTCAAGCCGCGCAGAATGGCGACCGTATCCTCGACGCTCGGCTCGACAATGTCGATCTTCTGAAAGCGCCGGGACAGGGCGCGGTCCTTGTCGAAAAGGTTCTTGTATTCCTCGAAGGTGGTCGAACCGATACAGCGCAGCTCGCCGGTGGCGAGAGCCGGTTTGAGGATGTTGGAAGCGTCGAGGGAGCCGCCGCTGGTCGCCCCGGCACCGACGATGGTATGGATTTCGTCGATGAAGAGAATCGCCTCGGGCTTCTTGCGCAGAGCGGCCATGACCGCCTTGAGCCGCTCTTCGAAATCCCCCCGGAACTTGGTCCCGGCCAAGAGCGCCCCAAGATCGAGGGTGTAAATCTCATTCCCCTTGAGCAGATCGGGGACCTCGCCACGCTCCAGCAAAAGAGCGAGGCCCTCGGCGATGGCGGTCTTGCCGACCCCGGGGTCGCCGACATAGAGGGGATTGTTCTTGCGCCGCCGGCAGAGCACCTGGATGGTGCGGGTCAACTCCCGGTCGCGGCCGATGAGGGGGTCGATCTTCCCTTCTCGGGCGCGTTGCACCAGATTGACGGTGTAGAGTTCCAGGGGGTCGCGGGAAGGCGCGCTCTTGGCGGGCCCGGGCGTCCCTTCCTTGGCCTTGCCGGGGGCGACACCCGCGGAGGGCGCCGCCTCGCGGGGCACCTTGGAAACACCGTGGGCGATGAAATTGAGCACGTCGAGGCGCCGAATCCCCTGGGCTTCAAGGAAGTGGGCCGCGTGGGAATTCTTCTCTTCCAGGATTGCCGCCAACAGGTCGCCCAGCCCGACATCTTTCTTGCCCGCCGCGTGCATGTGCACCACGGTCCGCTGCAAAACCCGCTGCAGGCCAACGGTCTGTTCGGGGACGAAATCGTCGCTGACGGGAATCGCCTCCAATTGCTTGTCGAAAAACTCTTCCAGAACGCTCCGCAGTCCCTGGATATCCCCGCCGCAGTTGACCAGTACCTCCTGCCCCCGGTCTTCGAAGAGGATGGCGTAGAGCACATGCTCGGTGGTCAGATATTCGTGGCGGCGGCGCTGGGCTTCTCGTACCGCCAGGGAAAAAGCGATCTGTACATCCTGGTTGAACATACCTTCTATCCTTTTTTCCGCCTCGCATGAGGCGGCGAACAGCGGAAACCACCAAAACGGTCAAGCCGGCTCCATGCTGCAGCGCAAGGGGAACCCCTCGCTTCGCGCCCGGGCATGCACCCGGTCGATCTTGGTTTCGGCGATCTCTGCCGGGTAGACGCCGCAGACCCCCATCCCCTTGAAATGGATGTTGAGCATGATCTGGTTGGCCTCGGTCGGCGGCTTGTGAAAAATCTTTTCCAGCATTTCCACGACAAACTCCATGCTGGTGAAATCGTCGTTATGCATGATCACCCGAAAGAGCGGGGGAGAACCCGTCTTGGCGCGGCTTTCCTCCGCCGCCCGGGTTCCCCCCGCCGGTGCTTGCTCGGTCACAGATGAACGCTCCGTTCTTGAATCACGATGAACTGATTTAGATCCTAACACAAGTGCCGCGCCGCCGCCAACGTCCGACCGCGTCGCCGATCCTCTCAGGGCGTGATGCCGGCGAGAAAATCAAGCAGGGCGGCGTTGAAGGCCGCCGGTTCCTCCAGATTGACCATGTGCCCGGCGCCACCGATCAGGCGCAGATCGGCTTTGGGCACCGCCTCGGCCAACGCCGCTGATTTTTCCACAGGAATGGCCTTGTCTTCAAGGGCCCCGATGACCAGAGCGGGAAGCTTCAACCCCGGCAGCAGCGCCGTGGAATCTTTCCTGTCACGAATGGCTCGCAGGCCGAGAATCAGTCCGGCGGGAGCGGTTGCCTCGATCCAAGCGCGCGTCTCCGCGAGCAGTTCCGGACGGCGCTGCGCCGTTTCCGGGGCGAAGAGCAGCGGGATGAAGGCGTTCGGCACCGCTCCGGGATTGCCTTTTCCAATCTCCTGGATGAGGTGATCGCGCTTGCCCCGGGCCGTCTCGTCATCGGCGTCGGCGCGGGTGACGATGAAGCAGGCGCCGGACATGCGCCGGACATGACGAGCGAGGAGGTTGAGCAGCACGTAGCCGCCCATGGACATCCCGCCGACCACCGCCTTTTCGATACCGAGATGATCAAGGAGCGCCGCCAGATCGTCAGCCAGCAGATCCGTCGAACCGGGCGCCGTTCCCGCTTCGCTTTCGCCGAAACCGCGCAGGTCGGGGAGGATTACCCGATAACCGGCAGCAACCAAGGCTTCGGCCTGGGAGCGCCACATACGCCGGCAGAGGGGAAAACCGTGAATGAGCAGGACCGGCAGCCCTTGCCCCAGGTCGTCATAAGCCAGGCGAATGCCGTTGATTTGTGCGTGCATGAAGGTCTCCTTGATATGTGCCGGAACAGGCAAGTCTCAGGTTCGGCAGAGTTCAAACAATACGATAAAGGCCAATCTCAACCGGCGCATCCCCCCCTTTTTCAAGGGGGGAAGCTTGGCCCCTTGGCTGAAACTCGGTTAAAAAACGGAAAACCCTCCCGGCATCTCGTCCCAAACCGGCCTCTTGGCGAGAAAATGCTCCTTGAGCCCAGGGTTTTCCAGCAAGTGCTGGACACCGACGGTCAACTGCCCGCTACGGGCATCGAACCAGGTCTCTTCGAGGGCGTTTCCCAAGCCGATGAAGGCCGCCTCCATCAGATGTTTCTGCGTCAGGTACATGAACACCGGTCGCGCTGCGCCCGGCCAGGGTTCTAAAAGCGCTTCCCGGCAACGCTCCGCGTCCGTCGAAGTCACCGACCGGCAGATCAGAGGACGTACTGGATAGATGGAGCATAAACCTTCCTCGTCGAGAAAGGCGCAATGTTCCCGCAGGGCCAGGCGCGCCTCGTCGTCAAGCCCGGCGACCCGGCGATAGAGCTGGTCGAGGCGCCGGATCAGCGTCCGCAACCGCTCGGGCGGCCAGGATTCTAGCACATAATCGACGATCGCCACCACCTCGGGAAAAAGCACCGCAACATTGAGCATGCAGCAGGATCCGCAACCGGCCCGACAGGCGAGTTTTATGTCTTCGAGCGGATGTTTGGCCAGTTCGCCCTCGGCCGCCGCGACGACCTCCCCCATCAGGCCGCCGAGGTCGAGCTCGCCGGTCGGAACAGAAAGCCGTTCCAAGACCATGCCGTGAACCTTCTCCTGATACTGCCGCGCATCGAAATCTCTTGTCATGGCAACCCCCGGAAATCCCATAAAAACAACCGTTGTTTTAATCATGATAGCGACCCAACCACCGAAAGGCAACCTCGACGGAGCTTCGTAAATCTTTTACATAACGGGGATTTCTCGCGAAATCATGGGAGAAAATTCTTCTTGCCAAACAGATAGGGTTTTGGCATTATCTTAAGTCTCGCTAATCCCCTCCAACCCTCCTTCCCCCCGAGGTGGCTCCATGGAACTCACCATTGATTACGAGTGCCCCCAGTGCAAGACCAGTTCCCACCTGCGCCTTTCCGACATTTCTCCCGGCAGGGTCCGCAAATGTGCCCGCTGCGGCACCCCCTTGGTACTGACTATCGAGGGTCTGCGCGGCTTCGAGCGAGCGTTACATGCCTATTGCCACCCCTGACCGCAAGCGCCATCCACTGTTGCGACGTATTCGGGCCTGCCTTGGGCAGGCCCGTCGTTTTTTACCAGCGACCCTTCTAATTCTCACTGCTTTCTCATCACCGGCGTGGGCGGAGTCCCCCCCGTCGGCTTATCCCTCCCTCGACGAACGTCTCGGCCAGATGCTCATGGTCGGCTTTCGCGGCACGAACGTCGCCGACGATCATTTCATCCTCCGTGACCTCCGTCAGCATCACCTCGGCGGCGTCATCCTCTTCGATTATGATCTCGAAAGCCGAAAACATGGTCGCAACATCGCCTCGCCGCGACAACTGCGCGAGCTGACCGAGCGCCTGCGCCGTGCAGCGCGGAAACCCCTGCTCATCGCCATCGACCAGGAAGGCGGACGGGTCAACCGTCTCTCCCCCCGCTACGGCTTTCCCGCCACCCTCTCCCATGAGGAACTTGGGCGGCTTGACGATCCGGCCGAGACGACCCGCCGCGCCGCCGCTCAGGCCCGCACCCTGAAGGAGGCCGGAATCAATCTCAATCTGGCGCCGGTGGTCGACCTGCGGGTCAATCCCGACAACCCGGTGATCGCCCGCTACGGCCGCGCCTTCGCCGCCGAGCCCAGCAAGGTCACGGCCCAGGCCCGGGCCTATATCGCGGGGCACCGGCACGAGGGGGTGCTGACCTGCCTCAAGCACTTCCCCGGCCACGGCAGCTCCACCGCCGACTCCCACCTCGGTTTCACCGACGTCAGCGCCACCTGGCGCGAAGAGGAACTCATCCCCTACCGGGAACTCGTCGCCGGCGGCATGGCCGACGCGGTGATGACCGCCCACGTCTTCAACGCCCAACTCGACAAGGAGCTCCCCGCCACCCTCTCCCCCGCCGTGATCGACGGCCTGTTGCGCAAGAAACTCGGCTTTTCCGGGCCGGTCCTCTCCGACGACCTGCAGATGGCCGCCATCAGCGCCCGCCACCGCCTGGCCGAAGCCGTCGAAAAGGCGGTGCTGGCCGGGGTCGATATCCTCATTTTCGGCAACAACCTCGCCTACGACGAAGAAATCGTCCCCCGCGTCCTCGCCATCCTGCGCGATCTGCTCCGCCGCAACGTAATCGACGAGGCCCGTATCAACGCCTCTTGGCGCCGCATCCACAAGCTCAAAGAGGCCCTCCCCGCCGCCGGCGATCCCCCTTGACAAGCTGACGCTCCCTGGGAAAGGATGGATTTCGTCCCCTTTCCCAGGAGTTTTCATGCGGCCCAACCTGACCCTCATCGGCATGCCCGGCGCCGGCAAAAGCACCGTCGGCGTCATCCTCGCCAAGGAACTCGCCTTCGGCTTCCTCGACACCGACATCCTCATCCAGATCAACCGGCAAAAATCCCTGCAACAGATCCTCGACGAAAGCGGTCATCTCGAACTGCGACGCATCGAGGAAGAAGAAATCCTCAAGCTCAACATCGAGCACCAGGTCATCGCCACCGGCGGTAGCGTCGTCTACAGCGACAAGGCCATGGAGCACCTGCGGCAAATTTCCCTGATCGTCTTCATCGACGTGGAATTCGAAGAGATCGGCCGACGGATCAAGAACTTCGCCAGCCGGGGGATCGCCAAAGCACCGAACCAGACCTTCCATGAGCTCTATCTTGAACGCCAGGCTCTCTACCGGCGCCACGCCGACCTGTGCGTCGACGGCAACCGCCTTTCCCAGGAAGAACTGGCCGCGCACATCGCCGATCTCTACCGGCAAGGGGCCTGACCGCCCATGGCCAACGCCATCATCCACCTCGACATGGACGCCTTCTACGCTTCGGTGGAGCAACACGACCGGCCCGAACTGCGCGGCCTCCCGGTCATCGTCGGCGGCAGCCGGGAGCGCGGCGTGGTCGCGGCCTGCTCCTACGAAGCCCGCCCCTTCGGCGTGCGCAGCGCCCTGCCCATGAGCCGCGCCCTGCGTCTCTGCCCCGAGGCGGTGGTGCTGCCGGTGCGCATGGCCCGCTACCAAGAGGTGTCGCGGCAGGTCTTCGCCATCTTCGGGCGCTACACCGACCGCATCGAACCGCTTTCGGTGGACGAGGCCTTTCTCGACGTGACCGGCTGCGAACGGCTCTTCGGCACGCCCCGGGAGATCGCCCAGCGGATACGCCGGGAGGTGCGGGAGGAGCTGGGCTTGGCGATCAGCGCCGGGGTCGCGCCCAACAAATTTCTCGCCAAGCTCGCCTCGGAAAGCGCCAAGCCCGACGGGCTGCTGGAGATTTTACCGGAAGAAGTGGATGACTTTCTGCTGCCGCTGCCGGTGGAGCGGCTCTGGGGGGTGGGGAACAAGGCGACGCAACAGCTGCATCGCCAGGGCTGCCGAACGGTGGCCGACCTGCGGCGGCTCTCCGTGGCGCAACTGACGCGCCTCTTCGGGGTCTGGGGGGAACGGCTCTATCATCTGGCGCGGGGGGAGGACGAACGGATGGTGGAGGTCGACACCCCGGCCAAATCCTACGGCTCCGAGGAAACTTTCGCCGCCGATCTGGTCCGGATTGAGAATTTGAAGCGCGAACTGCTGGCCCAGGCCGAGAAGGTCGCGGCCCGGCTGCGCCGCCACGGCCTGACCGGGCGGGTGCTGACCCTCAAGGTGCGCTACGCCGATTTCGAAACCCTCACCCGCCGCCTCACCCTGCCCGAACCGACCGCCCACGGCAAAACTCTCTACCGCGCCGCCTGCGATCTGCTGCAACGCACCGAAGCCGGAGAACGCCCGGTGCGCCTGCTCGGTCTCAGTGTCGGCGGCTTGGAGGACGCCACCGCCCGCCAACCCACCCTCTTCCCCGACCCCGACACACAACGGCAAACCGCCCTCGACACCGCCCTCGACCGGCTTAATCAACGCTTCGGCCAGGGGCAGGTTCGGCGGGGGGATTTGCTGGAGGGGGAATGAGGGGCAATGATGAATGATGAATGATGAATGAGGAGTTAAACCAACGTCACCAGTTCGGAATAGCGGACAAGGGTGCGGTCGTGGGTCAGCAGGCGCAGGGGCTCGGCGAGGGCTTGGGCGATGAGCATGCGATCAAAGGGATCGCGGTGGTAGTCGGGGAGTTGTCGCAAGGCCGCGGCGTGGTCCCAGGAGATGGCGAGGGGGGTGAAGCCGGATTCGCGCAATCCCTCCAGGAATCCGTCCTGATCGATCTTGAGTTTGCCGAGGGCCACCTTGATGCTCACCTCCCAGACCGAAACCGCGCTGACGTAGACCGTCTCGGCCCGACCGATCAGCGCGCGGCCCTCCGCCGACAGGGCCGGATCGTCGGCGAGGACCCAGAGCAGCACATGGGTATCGAGCAGCAGTCTCATGATTCCCCCTCGAAGGCCCGTTGCAGTTCATCCGGCAGCGGCGCGTCGAAATCCTCGGCGATCTCGATCTTTCCCTTCATCACCCCGAAGCGGATGCCGGGCGCCGGAGCGGCCTCCAGCGAAACCAGCCGGACGGCGGGTTTGCCCGCCTTGGCGATGACGATCTCCTCCCCCGCCATCGCCGCGTCGACCAGCCGGGAAAAGTGGGTCTTGGCTTCATGGATATTGACACTCGGCATACCGGCCTCCGTTATGAAATGATGGACTAAGCTTAGTCCATGTCGTGACGTTGTGCAACGTCGAATCCGGACAGACCGAAAAATCCCCTTGACGCAACGCTTCGGCCCGCATTACTATCTTGACATTAATTTTTTTTCGTGTGGATGGAATGGGGAGGGCAGGATGAACGAGATTACCGAGGATTTATGAAGATGCGCCGCCCGCAGATTGATCGTGGGCGGCGTTTACGTACTTGCCAAAGGCAGATAGATTCAAGGGCGAAAAACAAATCCGTTCTTTTTTCGACGAAGATTGATGCCCTCGCGAAAAGAGAAGGTTCGATAAATAGTTTAAATCATTAGATTATTTGCAATTTTTTTCTTGCGCCGGGACGTAATCTATGGTATATTCCTCAACAATTCCAATGCCTTGCGAGGGACTACCATGATTCACGTCAAAGACCACAAACA
>NZ_JAVESI010000054.1:0-19278 GCF_034006665.1 Trichloromonas sp. | reverse complement strand
AGCTAACGGTTCCCGTCATCAGGGTCCGTAGAGGACTTTCACCTCCAAGTCAACGATTGACCACCACGATCAATCATCTGGTGCTTACGCACCACGCGCCATGCCTGGCGCACCAAACAAAAAAGGGGTGGTCCCCAAGGAACCACCCCTTTTTCTAATATGGCGGGGCTGACGGGACTCGAACCCGCGACCTCCGGCGTGACAGGCCGGCGTTGTAACCGACTCTACTACAGCCCCTTATTTTTATTTACCTTACACACCTCTTCGTCATTTGCGTAGTTGGTGGGCGAAACAGGGATCGAACCTGTGACCCTCGGCTTGTAAGGCCGATGCTCTCCCAGCTGAGCTATTCGCCCTTCGTCTTCATAAAATGGCGGGGCTGACGGGACTCGAACCCGCGACCTCCGGCGTGACAGGCCGGCGTTGTAACCGACTCTACTACAGCCCCGCAAAAAAACAGGAAACAATACCCGGGTTAAGGTTCGGAAGAATCCGAGTCGCTTGTTTCCTACTTGAGGTCAAATGCTAAAATTAGTTCACCGCGTCTTTCAGGGCCTTACCAGCCTTGAATTTCGGAGTTTTGGCGGCGGCGATTTCGATCTTCTTGCCGGTCTGGGGGTTCTGACCGGTACGAGCCGCGCGCTCACCCACACTGAAGGTACCAAAACCAACCAAGGCAACTTTCTCACCGGCCTTAAGAGCATCAGTGACAGCATCGACAAACGACCTAAGGGCTTTCTCGGCATCCGTCTTGCTTAGTCCTGCTTTCTCTGCCATCGCATTGACAAGGTCGGTTTTTGTCACAACATACCTCCAGTTATTAGAAATGGAATAAGCCCTTCAAAACGAAGGCATTTATATCAAACTTACAAAAAGAGTGTCAAGCTAATATTTTGCTAAAAACAGCTAATGACGCACGGTTTCATCGGATTCCGCGCCATACTCGCCAGCCTCGGCGAGAGACGGCAAGGGCAGGGAAAGCCCAAGGGCTTCTTCCAACACTTGGTCCATGTGCGAAACCGGAACGATCGTCAGCGACTTGAGTATTACCGCAGGAACTTCCTCAAGATTTTTTTCGTTTTCCGCCGGGATGAGAATCTTGGAGATCCCTGCCCGTCTTGCCGCCAGCAGCTTCTCCTTGAGCCCACCAATGGCCAACACCCGACCGCGGAGGGTGATCTCACCGGTCATCGCCAGATTGCGGTCGACCTCCCGGCTGGTGAGCGCCGACGCCAGGGCCGTCGCCATAGTGATTCCGGCCGAAGGGCCATCTTTGGGAATCGCCCCTTCTGGCACATGGATGTGGATATCCAGCTTGTGATAGAAATCCTTCTCCAGCGCCAGCTCCCGCCACCGGGAACGCACATAGCTCATCGCCGCCTGGGAGGATTCGCGCATCACTTCCCCCAACTGGCCGGTGACCGTCAGCTTGCCCTGTCCGGGCAGGATCGCGGTTTCGATGGTCAGTAGCTCTCCCCCCACTTCAGTCCAGGCCAGGCCGGTGACCATCCCCACCCGGTTCTCGTCCTCCTTCACGCCGTAGGAGTAGCGGGGAACCCCCAGATATTTCTTGATCTGGGGAACGCCCACCGTGAATTTCTTCTTTTTGTCCCTGGATTTCACCAGTTCCCGGGCGATCTTTCGGCAAACGGTAGCGATTTCCCGCTCCAGGCTACGAACCCCCGATTCCCGGGTATAGCGGCGGATGATCTCGTAGAAGGTCGGCTCGGTGAAATGCACCTGCTCGGGCAGCAGACCGTGGGTTTCCAACTGCTTCGGCAACAGGTAACGTTGGGCGATGGCGAGCTTCTCCTCCTCGGTGTAGCCTTCGATGCGGATGATTTCCATCCGGTCCTGCAGGGGCCGGGGGATGGAATGCAGGGAGTTGGCTGTGGCCAGGAAAAGAACACTGGAAAGATCGTAGTCGACATCGAGAAAGTGATCGCCAAAGGCATTGTTCTGTTCGGGATCAAGCACCTCCAGTAGGGCCGAGGACGGATCCCCCCGGAAGTCGGTGCTCATCTTGTCGATCTCGTCGAGCAGGAAGACCGGGTTTCTCACACCAACCTTGCGCAACCCCTGAATAACCTTTCCGGGCATGGCACCGATGTAGGTACGGCGGTGACCACGGATTTCGGCCTCATCCCGCATCCCCCCCAGGGACATACGTACGAACTTGCGCCCCATCGCCCGCGCCACCGAACGTCCCAAAGAGGTTTTACCCACTCCCGGGGGGCCCACCAGGCAGAGGATCGGCCCTTTGATCTTCTTGACCAGGGCCTGCACTGCCAGGTATTCGAGAATCCGCTCCTTGACTTTTTCCAGCCCGTGATGGTCCGCTTCCAGAACCGCCTCGGCCCGGTCGAGATCAATCCGGTCCTTGGTTCCCTTCTTCCAGGGGAGCGACACCAGCCAGTCGATATAATTGCGGACGACCGTCGCTTCGGCGGACATCGACGACATCATCTTCAACTTACGCAGTTCGGCCATGGCCTTGGCGCTGGCTTCCTGAGACATCCGCCGCTTCTGGATCTTCTCTTCGAGGTCGCGGATTTCCTGCTTGAACTCATCCTTTTCGCCGAGTTCCTTCTGGATCGCCCGCATCTGTTCGTTGAGATAGTATTCTTTCTGGCTGCGTTCCATCTGGCTTTTGACGCGGGTGCGGATCTTTTTCTCGATCTGCAGAATCTCCACCTCCCGCTCCATCATCGCCAGCAGATGCTCCAGACGCTCCAAGGGATCGAGGCGGGAGAGGATTTCCTGCTTGTCGCTGATCCGTACATTCAGATGGGCGCCGATAGTGTCAGCCAGGCGCCCCGGATCACTTATGCCCGCAACCGATGCGACCATCTCAGCGGGGATCTTCTTGCCGAGATTGACATAGGTCTCAAAAGTTTCGCCGACACTGCGTAACAGGGCCTCGACTTCCGGAGAGGTCACAGGCGGGTCGACGAGGGTCTCTATTTCGGCGAAAACGCACTCGTCACGGTCAAAAAAAGAGCGCATCCGGGCGCGGTATTTCCCTTCGATCAACACCTTGACCGTCCCGTCGGGCAACTTGAGCAACTGGATGACCTGGCCGACCGTACCGATTTCGTAAAGATCCCGCTCCGTCGGCTCGTCCGTCTTGGGGTCTTTCTGCGTCGCCAAAAAGATCAGTTTGTCCGCCTCCATCGCTCCTTCCAAGGCACGAATGGAGCGGGGGCGGCCGACAAAGAGCGGGGTCACCATATAAGGGAAGATGACGATGTCGCGCAACGGCAACAGAGGATGAACTATCGAATCCTGGGCTTGGCCCTGGACATGCTGATCGGAATAATCGGTCATGAATCCCAGTAGTTTCCTGCCGGAAAAGAGAAGAAAAAGCCTTCGCCCAAGGGCGAAGGCCTGGAGGACGTCAGGCGGATTCGGCGCAATCGTAAAGAACGATCGGTCGAGCCTGCTTGAGAATCACGTCGTCGTTGACAACGACTTCCTTGACCCGATCCTGGGAGGGAATGTCATACATCACGTCGAGCATGGAATTTTCCAGAATGGAGCGCAACCCCCGGGCCCCGGTCTTGCGCTTGAGAGCTTCGCGGGCAATCGCCACCAATGCGCCATCGGTGAATTTAAGGTTGACCTTTTCCAGTTCGAAGAGCTTCTGGTATTGCTTCACCAGAGCGTTCTTGGGTTCCTTGAGAATCTGGATCAGCGCCTCTTCGTCCAGTTCATTGAGCGTTGCCACCACTGGCAAACGGCCGATGAATTCGGGAATCAGGCCATATTTGAGCAGGTCCACCGGCTCGACCTGGGACAGGGTTTCCCCTAGGCGCTGTTCCTTTTTCTGACGGATGTCGGCGCCAAAACCCATCCCCTTGGTCCCACTGCGCCGCGCGATGATCTCTTCCAGGCCGGCGAAAGCGCCACCGCAGATAAAAAGGATGTTGGTGGTATCGACTTTGAGAAATTCCTGCTGCGGATGCTTGCGCCCACCCTTGGGAGGCACGCTGGCCATCGTCCCCTCGATGATTTTGAGCAGGGCCTGCTGCACCCCCTCGCCGGAAACATCGCGGGTGATGGACGGAGAATCGGACTTGCGGGCGATCTTGTCGACTTCGTCGATATAGATGATCCCCTTTTGCGCCTTCTCGATATCGTAATCGGCGGCTTGTAGCAGGCTCAGGATGATGTTCTCGACATCCTCGCCGACATAACCGGCCTCGGTCAGATTGGTAGCGTCGGCAATGGCGAAGGGGACATTGAGAATACGTGCCAGTGTCTGTGCCAGCAGGGTTTTACCGCTACCGGTCGGACCAAGAAGCAGGATGTTGCTCTTCTGAACTTCGACATCCCCGGTCTTGCCGGCAAACTCCACCCGCTTGTAGTGATTGTAAACCGCTACGGCAAGAACCTTTTTGGCACGCTCCTGACCGACCACAAAATCGTCGAGGGCATCCTTGATCTCCGACGGCTTGGGCAAATGCCCGGTCCCTCCGTGGGACGAATCCTCGAGCTTGGCCTCCTCGGCAATGATGTCCTTGCACAACTCGATGCATTCGTCACAGATGTAAACCGCCGGGCCGGCAATCAACTTCTTCACCTCTTCCTGCGTCTTGCCGCAAAAAGAACAGGTCAATTGTCCGGTTTGGGTGTCGTCTCGGCTCACTCATTTCCTCCAAGCTGTAAGTCAGGTTTTTCGCTTTACAATATCGTCGATAATACCATAATTTTTCGCGGTTTCGCTACCCATGAAAAAATCCCGCTCGGTATCGACCGCGATCCTCTCCAGAGGCTGGCCGGTATGGTGGGCGAGAACGCCGTTCAAGGTATCGCGGATCTTGAGAATTTCCTCGGCGTGGATCTTGATATCCGTGGCCTGCCCCTGAAATCCGCCGAGAGGCTGATGAATCATGACCCGGGCATGGGGCAGGGCGTAACGCTTGCCCTTGGCGCCGGCACAGAGCAGAACTGCGCCCATGCTCGCCGCCTGCCCGACGCAGATGGTCGAAACCGGAGCCTTGAGATACTGCATGGTGTCGTAGATCGCCATGCCGGCCGTCACCACCCCGCCGGGGGAATTGATATATAAATGAATATCCTTATCCGGATCTTCTGATTCGAGGAAGAGCAACTGGGCGATAATGAGATTGGCCATGTGATCCTCGATGGCCCCCCCCAGAAAAATGATGCGATCCTTAAGCAGCCGGGAATAGATGTCGTAGGCGCGCTCCCCCCGACCCGTCTGCTCGACCACCATGGGAATCAGACTCATGGCCTTACTCCTCGTCCTGGCCGGAGCGGGCGGCCAGTTCTTCTTTGGAAACCTCCTCCACGACCGACTGACCGAGCAGGAAGCGCATCACCTTTTCTTCGGTGATCTGCGCCATCAGGCCACGGCGAGCTTCCTCGCTGCCGTAATACTTCTTGACTGAATCGATGGACGCACCGGACATCTTGGCGATCTCTTCGAGCTTGTCGTCGAGATCCTCAGATTCGGCGGTGATCTTCTCCTGCCGAGCCACGGCTTCGAGAATCAGGCTGCCCTTGACTTGATCGACCGCGCTGTCGCGATACATCTGCTTGAAGGACTCCTCGTTCATCCCCATCATTTCCAGGCTGAGTCCCTGGTTCTTGAGACGATTGCGGATATTCCCCAGCATGTAGTCGAGTTGTGCTGAGACCATCGTCTCGGGCACTTCCATGGGATTGCGGGCGATCAGCGCAGCAATGAGCCGCTCGCGCAGATCCCCGTCGATGCGGTTCTGCTCTTGCAGACGATGATTCTCCTCCAGCTTTTCGCGCAGTTCCTGAAGGGATTCCAGCCCGAAACCTTTGGCGAATTCGTCGTCCAGCTCCGGCATGATCTTTTCCTGAATCTCATGAAGCTTGACCTTAAAAGTCGCTGGTTTGCCGGCCAGCTCCTTGTTCCCGTATTCCTCGGGGAAAGTCACGGCGATTTCCCGTTCTTCCCCCCGCCGCATCCCTTCGAGCTGCTCCTCGAAGCCGGGGATGAAAGTTCCGGAGCCCAGTTCCAACTGATGCTTCTCGGCCTTGCCTCCGGCGAAAGGCACGCCGTCGACAAAGCCTTCGAAGTCGATCAGCACCTCGTCGCCGTCTTGGGCCTGCTCCCGCTCGACAACACGCTGGGAAACGCGGCCCATGCGCATCTCTTCGAGGCGAGCGTCGACTACGGACAGATCGGCCAGAAACTTCTCTTTCTGCAGGGCGATCCCGGTGTAGTCCTTGACGGTAATCTCCGGCTTGATCTCGACATGGGCCTGATACGTAAAAGCCTGCCCCTTCTGCAGAACCGAGCTCTCCACGATCTCCGGATCGGAAATGGCCGGAACCTTGTGCTCCACCAGCGCTTTGAAGTAGGAATCGTTGATCAGCCGCCCTAAGGCCTGCTCCTCCATCTGCGGCGCATAATATTTTTCAATCACCGAACGAGGCGCCTTGCCGGGGCGAAAGCCCTTGATCTTCGCGGTCTTGGCAATCTTCTGATAAGCCTTTTCAATCTCGGCGTCAACCATCGCGGCGGGAACTTCGAAAGAGAGCTTCTTCTTGATGCTGCTGATATCTTCCAGAGTGACGTTCATGGGTGTTTACCTCGCGGAACTGGGGGATGAATAGAATAACCAGAAAAAAAATCACCGCGGCTGACATCTCCGCGGAGCGGTGAATGGAATCCGGTCGAACGGAAGGGAACAGGGATGGTGCGAGAGGGGGGAGTCGAACCCCCACGGTTGCCCGCTGGATCCTAAGTCCAGTGCGTCTGCCAATTCCGCCACTCTCGCATCAAGACGAGGATCGCACAAAAATCATTGCCGGCACCGCAAAAGGCGGACACCGGAAACGTCAAATGACGAAAGGCCCATCCTTTTGCCGACGCACCTGTGACCATCCTCGTCACATTCACTGATACGGTAAAAAAGGTGGGCCAGAATAATCAATGGGGTGAGTGAAGGGGATCGAACCCTCGACAACTGGAGCCACAATCCAGTGCTCTACCGACTGAGCTACACCCACCATAAAAGAGGTCACATACTAGCCAAGAGGGGTACCCTTGTCAACGGGAATCTTCCAGGCTCCCGGAGTCGATGAATGGCGCGCCAGGGAGGGCTCGAACCCCCGACCCACGGCTTAGAAGGCCGTTGCTCTATCCAGCTGAGCTACTGGCGCCCGTGGTCGGAGCGAGAGGATTCGAACCTCCGACCCCCTGCTCCCAAGGCAGGTGCGCTACCAGGCTGCGCTACGCTCCGACAAGGACGAGTTGTTTAGCATGGCGCCCTCTCTTTTGCAACCAGAAAAAGAACCTTTTCGGCAAAAAAAGGATTGTTAACGGTCACATATCCACAAGTTCAGCGCCGGTCGGCCTTCTTGCCGACCGAGACAAGCCGTGTCGAGATTCGCCCGATCAGGAATCCCTAAAAAAAGTAACTATCCGAAATAACGAGACCATTGCATCTGCACAAAAAATGTTCAAATTGTTATTTGCATTGATCCAAGGGCACTTTCCCCTCTTTCGCAGACGATTTCCAAAGCTTTATCCACAGCTACTGTTGACAAGCGCATAAACCCTTGAAAACATGCGCCGATCAGGTCTTCCGCCGAGGGCGACAACGGCCGGGAAGTTTTCAAAAATAGAGCCGCAGGGGATTGCGCGCCTTTTTCATCCTGACAGAGACGCCCAGGTGCGCTAAACTGCCATTTTAATACCTCAACCGCCAAAGGACGACTCATGAAAGATAACCGCTGGACCGCCGGTTTCCGGAAACATGGATTTACCGTCACCGGAGCGACCGACCTTCCGGAAATCAATCTTCGCTTTATTGAACTGCGTCACGACCAAAGCGGGGCGCACATCGTGCATCTCGCCGCCAACGACCCGAACTGCCTCTTTGCCGTCGGTTTTCGCACCCCCCCCGAGGACTCCACAGGCGTAGCGCATATTCTTGAACATACCGTGCTCTGCGGCTCTCGGCGCTTTCCCGTGCGTGATCCCTTCTTCGCCATGCTCAAGCGCAGCCTCAATACCTTCATGAACGCCTTGACCGCCGGCGACTGGACCCTCTATCCCTTCGCCAGCCAGAATCGCAAGGACTTTTTCAATCTGCTTTCCATCTACCTCGATGCCGCCTTTTTCCCTCTGCTCAGTGAACGGGATTTCCATCAGGAAGGTCATCGCCTGGAATTCACCGATCCCGAGGATTCCCGCTCCCCCCTCGAATACAAGGGGGTCGTCTACAACGAGATGAAAGGGGCCATGTCCGACCCGTCGTCCCTGCTCTGCCGACGCCTGGCATCAGCTCTCTATCCAACCACCACCTACCGCCACAACTCAGGGGGGGATCCGGCGAAGATTCCGGAACTTACCTGGGAACAACTCCGGCAGTTCCATGCCGGCCACTATCACCCCGGCAATGCCTATATCTTCACTTACGGCAACCTCGACCTAGAACCGGTCCTAGAAATCATCAACCGAGATGCCCTTTCCGCATTCGCGCGGCGGCCTGTCGCCGGCGAGGTTCCACCGGAGATTCACCTGACCAGCCCCCGGCGGATTGAGGAAGTCTTTCCCGTCGATCCCGGCAGCCCCTTGGAAAAACGCGCCCTAACGCAGGTGGCCTGGTTGACTTGCGACATCAACGACCGCCTTGACCGGCTCGGTCTGTCCCTCCTCGCCAGTTTGCTTCTCGGCAATTCCGGCGCCCCTCTCTACCGCGCCCTGCTCGACTCGGGATTGGGGGCCAATTTGGCTCCGGGCAGCGGCTACCAGGACGACAACCGCACCACCTACTTTGCCGTCGGCCTGCAGGGCATCGATCCGGGAAAAAGCGCCGCCGTCGAGACGCTGATCCTCGCCACCCTCGAAGAGTCGGCCCGTACCGGATTCAGTACCGAACGAATCGAAGGCGTCCTCCACCGCCTGGAATTCTCCATCCGCGAGGTCACGGGGGACCAGCATCCCTATCCTCTGGTGTTGCTGATGCGCCTGATCGGTCCCTGGATTCACGGCGGCAATCCCGTCGAGGCCCTGCGGTTCGACGAGCTCCTCGGTCAGCTGCGGCAAAAGATCGCCGAAGGCCCCTATTTCCAGGATCTGATCCGCCGCTACCTGCTTGACAATCCCCATCGCGTCACCCTGACCTTGCGCCCCGATGATGAATTGCAGGCCCGCCAGGATCAGGAAATCGCCGCCCGTCTCGAAGCGCTTCGCGCCGGACTCGATGCGGACAAGGTCGAGGAAATCCGTCGGCAGGCTCGGGAACTGCGCGAGGCCCAAGAAGCAGAGGAAGACCTTTCCTGCCTGCCGACCCTGGAACTCAGCGACATCCCGGAAACGGAAGACCCTGTCGTTTACAGTCAATCCACGGTCGCCGAGCGCCCCGTTTACTGGTTCGACCAGCCGACTAACGGTATCGGCTACATCACCCTGCACTTCGATATCAGCGGCCTGTGCGAAGAGCACCTGGCTTTGGTTCCGGTCTTCTGCACCCTGCTCGGGCAAATCGGCGCCGCCGGCTACAGCTATGCGGAAATGGCCGAGCGCATGGAAGCGGCAACCGGCGGCATTCAGGCCCGCGCCACCATTCTCGACGCCCCCGAAAGCCTGGCAGCGAGCCGCAACCTTCTCGCCCTCAAAGGCAAAGCGTTGATCCGCAACCAGGAAAAGCTCTTTACCATCCTCGGCGACCTCTGCCGCGCCCCCGACTTCTCCGACCTCAAACGCCTGCACACGGTGCTTAACCAGGTCCGGACGTCGTTGGAGAACTCCATACCCGGCTCCGGGCACAGCTATGCCGCCCGTTCCGCAGCCGGCGGGCTGACCCCCGCAGGACGTCTGCGCGAAGCCTGGAATGGACTGGAGCAAATCCTGCTGGTCAAGGAACTGGCCGGGAAAACACCCGGGGAACTGGCCGGCTTCGCCGAAAGCATGGCGAAGATGGCCAAACAGCTCCTCTGCCGGCGGCGCCTTTCCTGCGCGGTCACCGGCGAGCAAGGGCATTTCGCCGCGATCTCTCCCTATCTGGAAGGGTTCCTGACACAGTTGCCGATGGGGAAAGCACCGTCCCCCCAAACTCCGTGCGACTTCTCCCCCCATGTCCGAAACATCGGTTGGGCGACCTCCGTTCCGGTAAACTACGTCAGCCGCGTCTTCCGCGCCGTGCCCTACAGCCATCCGGACAGCGCGACCCTGATGGTTTTGGCTAAACTGTTGCGCGCCAGTTATCTCCATCGGGAAATCCGTGAAAAAGGAGGAGCCTATGGCGGTTTGGCCAACTACGGCAGCGAAAGCGGCATTTTTGCCTTCCTTTCCTATCGGGATCCGCATCTGACCCGCACCTTGCGGGTTTACGACGAGGCCGTGGACTGGGCTGTTGCCGGTCGCTTCGACGACGAACAGATCAAAGAGGGAATTCTCTCCATCTTCGCCGACCTCGACCGTCCGCTCTCGCCGGGAAGCCGGGGAAGCCAGGAATTCGCCAACATCGAGCAGGGGCTGACCCTGGAGATGCGCAACCTTCTGCGCCGCCGGATCTTGGCCGTCGATCGGGAAGCCCTGTGCCGGACCGCCGTCCGCTACCTCTCCAAAGAGAAGCGCCTCAGTGCTGTCGGAATCATTGCCGGAGAAGCGACCCTGCGCCAGGCCGGCGAGGAACTTGGCGCGAAGTTTCTGCACATCGAAACGATCTGACCCCCAGCCTCGAAACCGGATAAAACGACAATCCCCCTCGTGACACCGGATTCACGAGGGGGATTGTCGTTTCAACGGAAAAGGAAGGGTGTTTCTACTCAGCGTAGTGGATCGTCATGACCGGGATGGTGGATTTGCGGACCACCTTCTCGGCGGTGCTGCCGAAAAGGACATGGTCGAGACCGGTACGGCCGTGGGTGCCCATGATGATCAGGTCGGCGGACTGTTCCTCGGCCTTCTTGATGATTTCGTCATAGGGAATGCCCGGCAGCAGGAAGGTTTCATAGCTGCCGTAGTCACCAAGCTGGTCGCGGCAGAATTTATCCATCATCTTCCTGGCCCCCTCCTCGATTTCCTGCTCAAGTTTCTCGAAGGAGATATGCGGCACATAAAAACCGCGCAAGTCCACCGGTTCGTTGATGACATGGACGATGAGCAAGCGCGCCTGATATTTCCGGGCCAGGGACAGGGCGTACTGAAAAGCGTAATCGGAACTCTGGGAAAAATCGAGGGCGAAGAGGATGGTTTTGAAGTCTTTCATGTTCAGGCACTCCTTGAAGGTTGGCCGTAAAGGCGTTAAGCGATAGCTGGAAACTCCCGTTCGGTACGGCTGATCAAAAATAACCGGAAGCAAGGCTCCCAAAATCGTCAGAAGTAAAACATACCTGAAAGATACGTCGCAGCAATGCAGATGAGGGCAATGCCGCAGACGGGTGTTTTTCATCAGCCGGTCAGCAGAGATGAGCCCCCCGCTCGAACAGCTTGTTCATCACCGCCTTGAGAACATCAAGTTTGATCGGCTTGTGCAGGTACTCGAAAGCACCGAGATTCATGGCTTCAAGATAGGATTCGACCTCACCGTAGGCGGTGATCATGATCACATAGATGCTCGGGTGGCGGCGGCTGAGTTCCTGCAGAAAGACCAGGCCGTTCATGCGCGGCATTTTGATATCGCTGATCACCAGATTTACCCGTTTGCCGCGCAGATACTCCAGAGCCTCGCAACCGTCGGCGACACTGTCCACCTCGTAGCCTTCCTGGGCCAGAAGTTTGGTCAGCCCGATCCGGGCATTTTCCTCGTCGTCGACAATGAGTATTTTTTCTCGTCCTGCCCCCACGCGGGTTCTCCTTTTGTAAATTGACTTAAAACGTACCACAGGCGCAACGCCTGTCAAGCTCGCGACTCTTTGTGGAAGACGGGATAATGATTGAATTTTTGCTGATTTGACGGGGTCAGGCGAGGGGAGAAAAACGGGTGGCGGAAAAACCTCAGGACTCTTGCCAGAGGCTCATCAGCCCGTAACCCAGATCGAGCAGGCGCCGAGCGCCGTCGCTACCGGCGCGCAGTACCTCGTCGTGGGAGAGGGGGGTGGGGGAAAGTCCGGCGGCGAGATTGGCGATCAGACTCAGAGCGACGACCTCCATGCCGAGATAGCGGCCCATGATCGCCTCCGGAACCGTGGACATGGAGACCACATCGGCGCCTAGCCGGTGCAGCATATGGATTTCCGCAGGGGTTTCGTAGGAAGGACCGGGCATTGCCGCGAGCACGCCGCGATGCAGGGTGATGCCCTTATCCTGCAGCTGCTCACGCAGGGGAAGATAGAATTCTTGCCGATAAAGCCCGCACAGATCGACAAAGGGGTGGAGCGGTTCGCCGCGCAGGGGGTTGTCCCCGAGCAGGTTGAGATGATCTTCCAGATACATGAAATCGCCGACCTGAAAGGCCGGATTGATGCCGCCGACGGCGTTGGTCAAGAGCAGGCGCCGACAACCAAGAGCAGCGGCGAGGCGCACCGGCAGGGCCACCTGACGGGCATCGAAACCTTGATAAAGATGGTAGCGCCCCTGGAAAAAGAGAACTTTCCAGCCCTGGAAACGTCCCGCCACCAACCGCCCGGCATGCCCTTCAACGCGCACATGGGAAAATCCCGGGATTTCCCGATAATCCACAAAGACCGCGGACTCGGCCTGATCCGCCAGCACCCCCCAGCCCGAGCCGAGAACCACCGCCAGATCGAAGACCTCCCCGCCGAGACGCTGGGCAAGGATCTCGGCACCCTTCTCCTCTTCCCAGGCCATGATCAATCCTCCAGCAGTTTCTTCACCCGTTCCAGCAACTGCTCAGGCTTGAAAGATTTGCTGATAAAATCGTCGGCCCCACCCCGATAGACCTCGCCGATCTCCTCGCTCTTGCGAAAGACACCGCTCATGGCGAGCAGTCGCACTTGGCGCAAAGCCTGATCCGCACGTACCTCACGGATCAGTTCATAGCCGTTCTTCCCGGGCAGGTTGAGGTCGAGCAGCACCAGATCCGGTCGCACTTCACGGATGATGCGCATCGCCTCCTCGCCGTCGCCGGCGAAGAGAAACTCCACTTCCAGCGTCTTGAGAATATCCCCCGTCAGTTCCTGGAAAAAGCGGGAGTCATCGACGATCAGGCATTTTTTCCGGGAAACGGTCGGCGCAGCGGCATTGCCCTCCCCGGCCGCCAGTTCCAAGCGAAAGACATGACCGCAGCCGGGGCATTTGATCCGCGGCGTCCGGCTGCCGGCGCGAGTCGGATCGAAACGGTAACTGGCCTGACAATTCGGACAGGCAATGCGCATCGTTATTCCTCCGGTTCGCCGACATCGCCTCGCAGCAAGAGTTCGCTTCGGCCACGCAGGTCAAGCGGCTGTTCATCAAGCCAGAGGGCGAGAGCATCGGGGCGATCGACCCGCAACCGCAGGGATTTGGCGGCACTCCAACTGATACTGCTGCCCCCGGCCAGGGTATATTGACGCGGCGGCTGTTCATCGATCCGGATTTCCAGGGCAACCTGTTCCCGGGTCTCGACCCGCAGCACCCCACCGGCAGCCGGGAGGCTTTCGGGGGATGTTCCCACGGCGGCCGCCGGCGGTTCCTCAACCGGCGCGGCGGTCTCCGAGCTTTCGGTCGGGAGCGCGGCTGGTTCTTCAGGAATGGGAACCGGAGGCACAACTTCCTCGACCGGCGACGGCTGCCGGAACTCGGCGTAGGGCGGAGTCCAGGGTCCGTAACGCCAGGCGAAAAAGGCTATGCCCGCCAGCGCCAGCACCGCAAGAGCGGAAAGGGTCGAGCGTCGCAGCCACAGACGCGGCCGGGACGACTGAATGAGAAAGGGATCGTTGACCAGAGGAGGGATTTCGCTGAAACCGGAGCCCTTGCCAATCTGGGCACGGAGCTCTTCCGTCAACGCCTCCGGAGAAAGACCCAGGGCCTCGGCATAGCTCTTCAGGAAACCGAAGAGGTAGGCTTCGCCGGGAAACGCGTCAAAGCGATCCTCTTCGAGAGATTGCAAAAAAGAGAGGCGCACCCGGGTTTTGTCCGCCAGATCGGCTAGGGACAATCCTAGTTCTTCCCGGCGCAACCGAAGCCGGGAGCCGACACTGAGACGTTCGGAATCGGTCATGGTCTATCTCAACACTTCGATGTAGCTTTTGGATAAATGGGCTTCATCCGAAGCCGGATCCAGCCGCAGAACTTCGTTGAAGGACGCGAGCGCTTCGGACTTCTGCCCATTCTTCATCTGGGCAAGTCCCAGCCTGTAGTGGATCTCGGCCACGGCGGGAGCCAGTTCGGCGGCCTTTTGCAAAGAAGCGACCGCCAGATCCCATTTATTCAGTTCGTGATAGGTCTCACCCAGGCGAAAATGGGCCAGAGCAAAATTGGGGTTATCCTTGAGCGCTTCCTGAAAGGCGCCTACCGCATCGAGATATTCCCGTTTCTGCATATAGGCGAATCCGATTCCCGTATGGGCACGTTCCGGCTGGCCAAAGAGCAGATTGGAAGTCGCCAGGCGGAAGTATTTGACGGCATCGTCCCAGCGCTGCATGTCGAGATAAAGGGCGGCAAGATTGTTCTGATGTTCCGGCGAATTTCCCCCTAGCTGCAGGGCCTTCAGGTAGTGTTTCTCGGCGTCGGGATAGGCTTTTTTGAACTGGTAAGCCAAGGCCAGGGCGTTGTGATAGTCGGCATTCTGGGGATTCGCCTCAACCGCCTGAAGAAATTCCTTCAGGGCCGGAGTCAGCTGTTGCTGGCGAAAATGGGAAAGACCGAGCATATAGTGGGACTCCCCCTTGGGGGGCTTCTTTTCCGTGGAACCGCAACCGGCGCCAAGGGCCAGGACTCCGGTCAAAAGCAGAATGAACAACGGTTTCAGCACGCATACCTCCCGGTGGTTCGCAAACCACGTTCCGGTAAAAGGTCAAAGGGTCGCCAAGAGACGGCCAAGGGCCGCTACCGCCCCTTCCCATCCGGTCGCCCCATCGACCAGACCGCCGGCGAAGAGCGGCAGGGAAAACCACAAGCGCTGCCGCTCTTCGCCGGCCAGCAGGTGGATTTCCGTATCATCAAAGAGAAAGCCCAGGGATTCGGCGAAACGCAAGCCGGCGAGGCGCTGCTCCTCGACCTTCAGGGGAGAGCCGTCCACCGGATCGTCCCGGTAAAAGGCGAGCCGGCGACTTTCACGAAGATGGAAGATGACGGCGACCCGCACCCCCTGGGTGGCGGCATAGACGCAGACAAAGGCTTCGGCCTGTTGCGCCGGAAGTCCCGGCAGGGCAACCTGGATTTCTCCCAGGGAACGATGCAGGCGCAGCACCCGTTCAGCGGGAAGAGCCAGACGTACAGTGTTGCGATCCCACTGGAACATGGCTCCGACTCCGAATCAGGCTTCCGCGGAAAAGTCCGTGAGCAACCGAAACTGCCGGAAGCGCTCATGGACCTGGGCGATGTCGAGGGTTTTCAAGCGATTCAGACTGAAATTCTCGACGTTGAACGAGGCCATGATCGAACCGTAAATAATCGCCTGGCGGATATTGGCATCGGCCAGATTGCAGGTCGAGGCGAGATAACCCATAAAACCCCCAGCGAAGGTGTCGCCGGCCCCGGTGGGATCGAAGACGGTCTCCAGGGGATAGGCCGGGGCGGTGAAGATGCTGTGTTCGGTAAACATGATCACCCCGTATTCCCCGCGTTTGACCACCAGGGTTTTTGGCCCCATGGCCAAAATCGTCCGGGCCGCCTTGACCAGATTGGCCTCGCCGGCGAGTTGGCGGGTTTCCCCTTCATTGATCACCAGCAGATCGACGTGCCGCAGGGTTTTGAGCAGCGCCTCCCGTTTCCCGGAGATCCAGAAGTTCATGGTGTCGCAGGCGACCAGCCGGGGCCGTTTCACCTGTTTGAGCACTTCCATCTGCAATTCGGGGTCGATGTTGGCGAGGAAGACATATTCGGCGTCCTCGTAGCCGGCGGGCAGCTCGGGCCGGAAGGTTTCAAAGACATTGAGCTGGGTATCGAGGGTCTGCGCCTCGTTGAGATCGAAGCCGTAGCGCCCCTTCCAGCGGAAGGTCCGCCCCGGCGCGGTACGCAGGCCGCGCAGGTCGATTTCGCGGGATGCGAGAAAACGCCGGTGTTCCTCGGGAAAATCCTCGCCAACCACGGCCACCAGCTGGACCTCGGTGAAAAAGCTCGCCGCCGTGCTGAAGAAGGTACCGCTGCCGCCGAGAACGTCCTCGACCTGCCCAAACGGCGTCGCCACCGAATCGAATGCCACCGAACCCACCACCAACAGACTCATATCTCAATCAACCTTCCTGTGAATAAAGAGTGCCAAGAACTTTACCCCCGGACCCGCGCCGCCGCAAGCAGGCACGGGAAAAGGGATTACAGATAACGCCCGATCAGCAGCTCAAGCTTGTTTCGGGTCGCCTCGGGAATCCGTTCGCGCTGGGTCATGATTGCGTATTTGAGCGCTTCGCCGCAGCCACAGTCCCGAGGAGTCGTCAGTTGTCGCGCCGCGCGACGGATGATGTCGCGGGCGGTCGCCACGTTGCGCTGAATGATCGCCAAGACCGCTTCGATGGAGACATCCTCGTGTTCAGCGTGCCAGCAATCGTAATCGGTGGCCAGAGCGACAGTAGCGTAGCAGATTTCCGCCTCGCGGGCCAGGCGCGCTTCGGGAATATTGGTCATGCCGATGACGTCGACGCCCCAACTCCGATAGATGTTGGACTCGGCACGGGTGGAGAAGTTCGGCCCCTCGATGCAGATGTAGGTTCCTCCCTTGTGGGCGACGGCGCCGGCGGCGACCGCGGAGTCATAGAGCACCCCCGCGAGGTTGGCGCAGACCGGATCGGCAAACTGCACATGTCCGACCACCCCCTCACCGAAAAAGGTCGAGGCCCGCTTGCCCTGGGTACGGTCGAAAAACTGGTCGGGAATGACGATGTGCCCGGGAACGATCTCCTCCTTCATGCTCCCCACCGCCGAAACGGAAATGATGCGTTCGACCCCAAGCTGTTTCATCCCGTGGATATTGGCCCGATAGTTGACCTCGGAGGGGAGCAGCCGGTGGCCCCGTCCGTGGCGGGGGAGAAAGACCATCTTCACCCCATCCAGCATCCCCGTCACATAGGCGTCGGAGGGCGCACCGAAGGGGGTATCGAGAACCACCTCGCGAATGTCGGTAAGTTGTTCGATTTCGTAAAGACCGCTGCCGCCGATGACGCCGATAACCGGTTGAGACATGTTCTGACGTTCCTCCCGTACCCTATGAAAAAATAGCTTTAATCGCCCTGCCCGGCCGACTCGTCCGCCGCTGCCGGCAAGCCCTTCCGGGACTTTTCCAGCTTGCCCTTGAGCTGGCCGCAGGCCGCCGAAATATCCTGCCCCTTGCTGGCACGGCGGATGGCGATGATATTGCGGCTGAGCAAATAGGTCTGAAAGGCCTCGATCGCTTCGGTGGTCGGCGCCCGGAATGACGAGCCTTCATGCTCGTTGTAGGGGATGAGATTGACCTTGGCCTTGATGCCGTGGAGCAGCGTCACCAGACGCTTGGCGTCCTGCAGGGAATCATTCACATCACGGATCAGAATATATTCGAAGGTGATGCGCTGCCGGGGTTGCAGGGGGAAGTCACGACAAGCCGCCATCAGCTCTTTCAGAGGGTAGCGGCGATTGATCGGCATCAGCTCGTCGCGTACCGCATCGGTGGTAGCGTTGAGGGAAACCGCCAGATTGACCCGGATGCGCTCGCCCAGCTCGCGCATCTGCGGCACCAGCCCGGAAGTCGACAAGGTGACCTTGCGTACTCCAAAGTTCAACCCCTCTTCCAGATAAAAAATCTGCAACGCCTTGATCACATTATCGAGATTGTCCAGGGGTTCGCCCATGCCCATCAGCACCAGATTCTGTACCGGCCCGTCCTTCAGCGCCGCGCACACCTGATTGACGATCTCCCCCGGCTCCAGATCACGTACCAAGCCAAACGTGCCGGTCAGGCAGAAGGAACATTTCATGGCGCAACCGACCTGGGTCGAAAGACACAAGGTTGCCCGCTCGTTCTCCATGGGAATGCGCACCGTCTCAACGGTCTGGCCGTCAGCCAGCCGGAAGAGGTATTTCTTCGTCCCGTCCCGGCTTTCTTCGACCAGTTCGGGACTCCAGTCGGAGATGGTCGCCCAATTCGCCAGATCTTTACGGAAATCCTTGGCCAGGTCGGTCATCTCGGCAAAAGAAGTCACGCCCCGCCCATAGATCCAGCGCATGATCTGCTTGGCGCGAAAGGGTTTTTGCCCCCGCTCGGCAAGCAAGGCGGATAACTCTTCGAGGGTCAGATTTTTTAGATCGATCAAACTTCCGGAGCTCATAAAAACGTCGTTCTTCGCTGATTTTACATGAAAAAACCCTTCGGATCATAGCCGAAGGGTCGTCTTTTCACAAGGTTAATCTGGTCCGTAAAGGGATTACAGCAGCTCCAGCCCGGAGAAGAAGTAGGGGATTTCGAAGGCGGCAGTTTCTGAGGCGTCGGAACCGTGGGTAGCGTTTTCGCCGATGGAGGTGCCGAATTCCTTGCGCAGGGTGCCCGCGGCGGCATCGGCGGGATTGGTGGCGCCCATCAGGTCGCGCCACTTCTTGATGGCGCCGGCAGCTTCGAGAACCATGACCACACAGGGACCGCTGCTCATGAAGTCGGTGAGTTCACCGAAGAAGGGGCGCTCTTTGTGCACATAGTAAAAGCCCTCGGCTTCCACCTTGCTCATGTAGAGTTTTTTCAGACCGACGACCTTGAATCCTTCAGCGTAGATACGGGCGAGAATCTTGCCGGCGTGACCAGCGGCGAAGGCATCGGGCTTGATGATAGCGAACGTTCTTTCCATGGGGCAACTCCTTAAATGACGGAATGTTTTTAACTCGCGAAAGCGTCGCGTCTTTTAGCATCCCGCAAAGGGAAAGTCAAGAAAATCAACGGAAATCCCCGTCCCTCCCGGTCCCCTCATCATGGATACTTGCACAGCAAGCATGCCGTTGTCTGACTAAGCAAAAAGCGCCAAATGCAAGGCGCGCCAGGGACGAGCAATGAGGCGTACTTATGTATATGTACGTCGAAGCCGCGAGGCGATGGCGGCAACGCAGCAGTTGGCGAGTTTTTGCGACGCCGGCATCATTGATGCCACCGCAAAAAGAGAAGATCCGACAAATAGTTTAAATCATTAGATTATTTGCAATTTTTTTCTTGCGCCGGGACGTAATCTATGGTATATTCCTCAACAATTCCAATGCCTTGCGAGGGA
>NZ_JAVESI010000093.1:0-2936 GCF_034006665.1 Trichloromonas sp. | reverse complement strand
TCATCGAAGTGGGGGAACAGCTTCTCCACCGGCAGCCTGTGAAGGATCTCCTCCCGGAACAGATGCGCCCAAGAGGATTCCAGGAGGGCGAGCCGTTTCGGGCCGAGATGCTCAAAGGGATGGAACATGTCGACCTGTTTGTGGTCTTTGACGTGAATCATGGTAGCCCCTCGCAAAGCATTGGAATAGTTGAGGAATATACCATAGGTCGCGTCCCGGCGCAAGAAAAAATTGCAAATAATCTAATGATTTAAGCTAGTTATCAGACCTTCTCTTTTTGCGATGGCATCAAGCTTAATTAGTGATTTTGCTTGAGAGAACGCTATAGCGCCTGCTGCCATAATTGCCGCAGAGCCTATCATCATTGCATTATATTGGATGATTTGAGGGAGCTTCATAGCAATTGAAACCAATATAATACCAACTGAAAAGCATGTGATACCTATAGAAATAAACAATGTTCTAAAGCAAGAGCGAATAAGCTCGACATTACCTTTACTGATTTTTTCCAAGAAGCTTTCTTCATAGTCAAGCTCCGCTATCTTTTGTTCAATTTTCTTCTTTTTTCTCTCGGAATTCTTGTTGTATAGAATTGTTGCTATATACGACCCTATTACCCCAATAACAACACCTATAAGTACTTCACTTGTCTCCATGTTCTCCCCGAATTACGTTTGCATAACATTGGTGATATGTGGAAAAATTTCCACTTATTTTTCTCTATAGGCCGGACAATTTCCAGCGTTTCGGCATATTAACTTTTAAAAATGGAAATCAAAGTCCATTTTTATCATTTTCGGTATTTTCCACGTTTACTCATATTGGTGACTAATCATGGAAAACACCTTTTCATTTCAACCTAACCCTGACCTCAAGCTGAAACTTCATGCCCGCGCCGCACTGACGGCAAAAACAAGACCGTTGCCTTCGATCATGGCGACGGCAAGGTGAAAATTTCGCCATTCACTCAGGCCATCCGGCAAAAAACAAAAAAGCCGCTTTCACCGGCAACTCACCGCTAAAAACGACTTCAACAACCGCGCTGACCCGCTATCCGAACCCATCGGCCATCCTCCTAAAAATCGCAACAAAATAAAAAACTAATGCGACAAACTACCCTCGCCCCCACCCCGCTGTCAAATCTTTTACGCGGCAACGACAAACCCGCCGAACCCTGCGGCCCGGAGCCTTTCTGCTATATTTGATTGGCATCCAGAGGGGGCAAACAGACTCAAAAAAGGGGGCCGGAATGGCGATTCTAAAGTTTCAGGCGGGCTTGACCTTTGGCCTGGTCTTCTTCCTGGCATCGTTCTGGCCGGCGGCCGCCGAAACCGTTGCCGGCGAGCACCACCGTTTTCGAGTGGTGACGGTGGCGGAGGGGTTGGAGCATCCCTGGGGGCTGGCTTTTCTTCCGGACGGCGACATGCTCGTCACCGAGCGGCCGGGGCGCCTGCGTCTCATCCGTCAGGGCCGCCTCGATCCTGAATCCGTCCAGGGTCTGCCGGCCATCGTCGACAAGGGCCAGGGAGGGCTTTTGGACGTGGCCCTGCATCCTGACTTCGCAAAAAACAAGATGATCTATTTTTCTTATGTCGCCGCCGGCGAGGGAGGGATTGGTACCGAGGTCGCCCGAGGCCGTCTGAGCGGTCATCGGCTTGAAGGGGTGGAAACCATTTTCCGCCAGCAACCGAAATCGGGCACCGGCGTTCATTTCGGCTCGCGCCTGGTTTTTGACCGCGCCGGCTATCTCTATATCACCCTCGGCGATCGGGGGCAGATGGCGCGGGCTCAACGGGGGGACGACCACGCCGGTTCGGTGATCCGCCTGCACGATGACGGCCGGGTGCCCGGCGACAATCCCTTCGCGGGGCGTTCCGGGTGGCGGCCGGAGATCTATTCCATCGGCCATCGCAATATGCAGGGGGCGGCCTTGCATCCGCAAACGGGCAAGTTGTGGACCCATGAACACGGCCCGCAAGGCGGGGATGAGATCAACATCGTCCGGGCCGGCAACAACTATGGCTGGCCGGTCATTACCTACGGGGTCAATTATGGCCTGGGCACCCGCATCGGCGAGGGGACGCACCGACAGGGCATGATCCAGCCGCTGCACACCTGGGTACCCACCTCCATCGCGCCGTCGGGCCTAGCCTTTTATGACGGCGAGCGCTTTCCGCGCTGGCGGGGAGATCTCTTTGTTGGCGCCTTGCGCGAACAGATGCTGGTTCGCCTGCGTTTCGACCGACGGCACCCGCCTGGTCGAGGAGGAACATCTGCTCAAAGAAGAGCTCGGACGCATTCGCGACGTGCGCTCCGGGCCGGACCCCCAGCAAATCGAGCACCACGGATCGCGTGAGCATCTGCAGAAAAAAGGAGCGGGCTCTGAAAAGTTTGGCCACGCCGCTCCCGTGAGACTTGTCGAGCCCGAAGATGTACTTCTGGATTCCCGACAAATCACCACCGAGAAGGAGAAACTTGACATCCGTTTCGCTCCCCTGCCCGGCAAGCCCGCCCTGGTCGGCATGATACACGGCCAGTGCCTGCGCAATGGCGGCGGTGGTCGCCGCATGGTCATAGAGTGAAACATCCGACAACGATTTGTATGTCGAGGAGGGAATGCACCAAGTGAACTCTTCGAGCAGCGAGGCCAACGCAGCCGTGTAATGGTCAACCCCCATGTCCAGCGGCAAGCACTCAAGACGTTCGCAGAAGGCCTTGAAGAGCGCGGGGTAGTCCGTCTGCCGGGCCTGTTCCAGAGAGACCGGAAAGGGGTCGTCGGCGAGAGGAACCAGACGATGGCACTTTCCTTTGAGGGTGTAATTTAGTTTGTGTAAATGGTCGTTCCGGGGTACACCAGCCCCCCACCCTCTGAGGAGCCCAAATGGCCATCGAAAAAGAACTTCTTGACCGCCTGTTTGCCGATTTCAACTACACCA
>NZ_JAVESI010000053.1:0-20094 GCF_034006665.1 Trichloromonas sp. | reverse complement strand
AAGCAGAGAGAAATATCGGCAATGGTAAGGATGTCGGTGACTGAACGCAGCAAAGCATGAAAACCACAATCTCATGCTCAGGGAATGTTTTTGCCCTTGACGGACAGCCTTTTAATGGGTGACCCCGACCTGATGTTCCCAATCCAGACCCCAGCCTTCCCCCTTCTCTCTCGAAGACATCGAAAAAACGCGGCATCGCCTAGATAAATCCACCCCCGGGCTAATTTTTACAGGATTGAAAATTGGCTATCGAAAATAGTTAGTTAAAATGAGTGAACATACGGAAAATCCCTGTCGGGGAAATCGGAAAGGGTACGGATTTTCCTTAGGGGTGAAACGGGAAATCCCGGAAGAGAGAACACACAGGCAAAGATTGCCCCAGAACGGCTGAAGGGCGGTGTAAATCAAGATTTGACCAGGGTTTGGGGGTGTTATCTCGCGGACGGGAATTGCATTTTTTGCGCGGAATATGGCGCAAAGGTTGCGTTGTTGTTTGGGAGCGGAAAAAGAAACGTCGCAATTCAAGTAAGTTACATGGAATATATATCTGGCATGTGCCTTGCAATACAAAAAGATGAGGGGATTCCGTGCAGACAGCGACAACCGCGAACGCCGAGCCGTGGTTTCCACCCTCAAACGAGCTGGTTAATCGACCACGGGCACGGAACTTTCGAAGAATTAATACAGCTCCCTTTCGTTGAATGATACAGAAAGGACAGACACCATGAAACAACTTCATAGACTGGCCGGAAATGAAAGCGGCTTTACCTTGATCGAAGTTCTCATTGCCCTGACCATTTTCGCCATCGGTCTGCTGGCGTTGGCAGGCATGCAGATTACCGGCATTCAGGGTAACGCCAAGGCGCACGAAGTAACCGCCAAATCAGCTCTGGCAATGGGTGTACTGGAACAGATAAATGCACTTGAAGGCAATGATGATTTTTTTCTCAACGACACCACCGACATGATTTGGAATTTTAACGGTGCTAACAGCATCGAGCTGGCCGGGGCCGGCACCTGTACCGCCCTAGTCAGCGTAACTGTCGACCCCGAGATCGATGGCACTACTTACTTTGATTTGAGTCAGGCTTCCGTCACGGTCTCCTGCGGCGACGGGCCCTCCATTACGCAGACGCTGATTAAGAAACGGAGAGACTGATCATGAACAAAGTCACAAAACGCGAAGCCGGTTTCACTTTGATCGAACTGCTGATCGTCATGGTGGTCATGGGCCTGGTCATCACATCGGTCTACAGTCTGTTCATCAACAGCAAGAAAACCGCAACCACCTCGGAGGAGGTCGTCGACGTGCAACAGAACCTGCGGATTGCCATCGACACTCTGGCCGGTGATATTCGCATGGCCGGTTTTCTCTTGCCCAACGACACAGATCCCATCAGCAGCGCTCCCGCCAGCCTAGGGATCGATACCAACAACGATGACGCTCCCGACACGGGCACGGTCTTCTCTCTGCAAACCATCTCTTCGACGCGGGCCTACGCCCGCGTGATCAGTGAAGATCTCTATGGCGGCGGCTTGACGGTCGCAAGCGGTTCAGCCGCCGCATTTTCTAAAGACGACCTCGTTCATGTCATCCGACCCAGCTCTGCAAAAAGCATTTCCGGCCCCCTGACCCTTGCTGAGCCTTCCGGTGATGTCCTGCTCATCTCTACCGATGAGGACGCAAAGCCTTACCTCCCCGGCAGCATCAACCCCAACGATATCGTTGTTAAAAACCTGGATGAAGAACCCAAGACCGTCAGTTACTGGTTGTGTGCCAGTGACAGTGCGGGTGACAACATCTACAACTTGGTCCGCAACAATGGCAATACGACGATGACCGTGGCCAGCAACATCAATACCATCGACCTGAGCTACATTCTGGAGGATGGCACTGAAAGCAGCGCGCCTGCGGCACTGGAAGCCATCCGCGCCATTCGCCTGACAGTCACGGGTCAAACGGATAACACCAAAACGGGGTTGGCCAACTTCTCCGGCGTCAAAACCCGCAGCCTCCAGACCATCGTCAAAATCCAGAATGCCTTCGGAGGTTAACCATGCGACCAACCCATACAGCAACCGACAAACCGCACCAGACCAGCCGTGCCGGCCTTCCGCACAACAACGAAAAGGGCTTCGTTCTGATCCTGTGCATGGTGATGCTGGCCGTACTGACCATCCTCGGGCTGATGGTGCTGACTTCTACCGATACCGAACTGAGCATTACCACCAACACGCGCATGGCCGCCGAAACTCTTAGCGCCGCAATAACCGTGCAGGAACTTGCACAGACAAAAATTCTGGATCAGGATGAACGCCCCGATGCCGCCCAAAAAGAGACAAAGCCCATCAACCCTGAAGATGTTATCAATCTGCTTCCTCCTGGAACCAGCTTGCGCAATGACGGCATCAACGAAATTTCTGGCTTTAGCGGACCGGCCAGCGCAAAAATGCGGGCCCGCTTCAGTGCCGATGCCTCTGGCAAGGGCAACATCTTCTACACCACAGGAGAAGGAAGTGGAGGAAATGATTGGCCCTACTACCGCTCAACCATCGAAACTCAAAAGCAGCGTGCGACAGCCCGCTTGGAAGCTGTGCAAATCGACCTTACTCGCTGAATCAACCGGCCACAACCCATTACCCGACAAGGAGAAGGCCATGAAAAAGGTTATCCTGTTTTTTGCCATGCTGCTTTTAACTCCCCCGGGGGTTTACAGTGCACCGGAACCAGATTATTATCTCGGCGATACCAGCGTTTATGCCGGTTCGACTGTCAATGTGCCGCCAAATATCATGTTTTTTATCGATACATCCCAACAAATGGCGGAAACAGGCTCATCTGGAACATACCTTAGAGATGACAGTATCGACTACACCGCCGGCCTACAAAATCCCTATTCTCGCAACACCATCTACTATAAAAACAAAGATAATTACCAGACGACAGGAATGGATCTTTCCGATATCCAGGCAAACTGCAGCAGTCCGCCTCCAGAACGTACTGACGCGGCCTACCCAACGTTACTTGAAAATGGCAACTGGATTGGCTGCCTGAAAAACGGCAGTTACTGCACAAACAAAACAGAGGACTATTATACCGGTGACTATTTGAACTGGAAGGAACAGGCAGCAAATTCACAAGAATGGTCTGCCGAAACAACATATGAATTTGGTGATGTTGTTTATGCCCCAGGGGATTCCTCCGAAGACCAAAAATACAAATGCGTCAAACCCGGACTTTCCGGTGGTATCAATCCATTTCCCGCGACAGCCGATCTCGCTGCCACCTATGCCGATGGGGAAGTTAGCTGGCAACCACAGGCCAGCATCATTGAAGTCATTGAAGCTGCCATGAACCAGACCATTTTCCCTTTCTTAGAGTCACAGGGGGTTCGCGTCGGGCTCATGAAGTATGGCGGAACCCAAGGGGGCGCCGTTGTCGCACCCATAGCAAACCACACCGCCAGTGAATTGGCTGCATTTATGACCAACACGATCAAGCCAGACCCCTACAACCAAACGGCAAATGCGCAGCCCCTCGGTTCTGCATTATGGGATGCCTGGCTCTATTGGGTGGGCGATCCGCAAGGGACAAGCCATGCCAACAGTGCTTATCAAGGGAACCCTGACTCCGATTCCCCCATTGAATACTGGTGCCAAAGCAACCATATGATTGTTTTGGCAACCGGTGCAACCAAGGACAATCTAGGCGAAAGCAACCCATTGGCTCAGATGGATAATGGTGACGATTATTATTCACCGGAAGCTGCCAACTATCTTTACGAAAGCCTTGATTATTCTACAAACGGAATTCAATCAAAAGTTAAAACACATATCATCCAAATGATGACCAGTGAGATCAGTCAGCTGGTCCAAGCGGCCAGCGACGGCCATGGCCTCTATGTCAATGTTTCCGAATCAAGCCAAATCCTTGAAGCGCTCATTGACATCATTCTTGCCGTTCTTGAGGCCGATTCCTCCTATGTCGCGCCGGTCGTTCCGGCCAGCCCGGAGAGCCAGCTTTACAGTGGCGAACGCATCTACCTCGGTTTTTTCAAGCCCATGAACGATGAGCCCTGGTATGGCAATATCAAAAAGTTTGCTTTCGATCAAAGCAACCGCATGCAGGGTTTCGATACTGCCGGTGCTCTGACAGGCGCAACCGATGAAGAGGGGGAGTTTCTTGCCGACAACAATGGCAACCCAGCCATCCGTTCGTTCTGGAGTACTGCCGCCGACGGTCGCCAGGTTGATGCCGGCGGTGTTGGTGAGCGACTGTTTGACCTATTTGCCACGCCACCGGCGGTGCCCGGCAACCGCAAACTGATTTTCGGAAGTTCGCTGACCAGCTTTACCAGCGCGAATCTCACCAAGGAACAGCTGACTGTTGAAACAGATGCGGAAAAAGACAGCCTTATTCAATTCATCTACGGTCTCGATGCCTACAATGAGTATGATGGCGACATGCGCCACTGGATAAAAGGCGACGTCATGCACTCAAAGCCCGTTATTATGAACTATAGCAACTATGATTTTAATCTTGAGAATGAAGTAAAGTGTGATACCAACAAAACCTATATTTTTGTTGGCGGCAACGATGGCATGCTGCATGCCTACCGCGACTGCGATGGCAAGGAAGTTTGGGGCTTTATTCCCGATGAGTTTCTGGCCAATCTGAAATATTTAAGGGATTTTGACCATCATTATTACTTCATGGACGGCGCTCCTGTGATCTTTTTTCATGACCAGAACAACGATAACACCATCACCGCAAGCGAGGATGCCGTGGTTCTGATCGTTGGCATGCGGCGCGGAGGCGGAAAAAGCACCCTGGGTTCCGGCGGAGGCGACAGTACCTATTACGCTCTGGACATCACCAACCCGGAAAACCCTGAATTTTTATGGAAGATCAATAACAACACCTCCGGATTCACTGAGTTGGGACAAACCTGGAGTCTGCCGACTTTGGCACTGATGCAACTCGGCGAGCCCAAGACCGCCAAGGTCGTCGCCATTTTCGGAGCCGGCTACGATACCAACGAGGATTTACGCTACGGTGCGGCGCAGGATTTCCCTGACGCGGATGACACGACGGTAACCTCATCGGCCAGTTCCGGCGAAGGCAACCTGAGCAGCAACTCTGGCGCCGGCCCTTACGCACCCAGCGGTCGAGGCTGTTTTGCTGTGGAGGTGGCTTCATTTAATCCCTCGGCGGAAAAAAAGGTGGTCCTCAAAACCAGCCCAACCCGATTGTGGAGCTACACGGAATCTGAAGACGAAAGCGGTCGGATGCAATTCAGCTTTCCTTCAGACCCGCTGGTGTTCGATCGAGATCTGGATGGTTTTGACGATACCGCCTATCTGGGTGACACGGGCGGCCAGTTGTGGCGTTTTGACATGCAGAGCAGCGATACGACCAACTGGAATGCAACCTGCATCTTTGCCGCCAACGATGGTTTCACCAGTGATCCGCCCGAAGTCGGTCGCAAGATATTCTACAAACCGACGGCAACACTTTCGGGCGATGACACCTTTGTTTACTTCGGCACGGGCGACCGTGAACATCCGCTCAACACGGCGGTGACGGATCGGATTTACGCCATTCGCGATCGCCGCATTCCGGTGGGGCTGACGGATACGACGGCCATCAGCGACTACAACACCAATAACCAGTTATGGGATTACAGTTCTGGCCCCCTGACGGAAGCGAACCTTGTCGATGTGACCGCCTATGACTACACAACAGCCAAACTGGATCAACTGCGGCCGCCCTATCAGGATCGTGCGGACAATGCCCCGGATAAAAGCGTCAAGTATGGATGGTTTATTAAACTTAACGAAGCGGATCGGGGGAGGGAAAAGGTTTTGGCCAGCGGCGAGGTGTTTGATGGTGTTGTCCTCTTCACCACCTATGAGCCTATAGCCCCTGGGGAGGGAGATGACCCCTGCGTCGGGGTACTTGGCCGTGCGTGGCTGTATCCGATGGACGCTTTCACCGGCCAGGCCGCCTTCAATCTGAGCAGTGACAACGACTCTGACAACCAGTTGGTGATCGGCCGTCCTGACCGCTCTATGAGCATCGGTCGTGGAATCGCCTCGGAACCCCTCATCAAGATGGATCGGAAAGGTAATGTTTCCGTTTTGGTGGGACGTGGTAGTGGCTTTTACAATTCAGCGAATGACGAAGGGGCTCTCAGTAAGTGGAAAAGCAATCCTCTTTTCGACGTCTACTGGATGAAATGGTGATGAATCGACGGCGATGGTTATTTCTGCTGGCCGGTGCGGCAATGGTATGGCTGTCTGCCGCACCGGCACAGGTAGTTGCGGCCTCTGTGATTACAACGATACGTGTCGCGCCCCTGCCATTTGATACCGCTACGGGGTTGACCGCTGAATGCCTGTTGACGGAAGACAGCCCCACGGTGGTGTTGCACTATCGCTGGTTTCTCGATGGCGAGGAACTGCAAGACCTTGACACGGAGCAGGTTCCTGGAGAACGGTTGCGGCGCGGGGCCATGCTTTCTGTTGTGGTGACGCCGGAAACCTTCAGAGGGGAATTTCTGGAGCCCTTTGTCAGCGCGCCTCTGGAGGTGGCCAATGCGTCCCCAAAAATTCTTTCACAGCCGCCTGAAACCGGCGCTGCCAAAGGTTTTTCCTATCAGATCCAAGCCCAGGACACGGATGGGGACCACCTGAACTTTCTTCTTGTGGAAGGGCCTGCGGAAATGACCCTTGACGCCGAAAGCGGTCTGCTCGAATGGTCGCCGGCAGCCCTACCGGAAGGAAGATTTCCTGTTCGGCTGCGGGTAGAAGATGCCTATGGCGGATGGGAAGAACAGACCTTTGAACTGAGCCTGGAGTTCCCAGCGCCACAGCAAACGTCGGGAGGAGAGAGCAATGAATAAGCGCGGCTTTACCCTGATGGAGCTGATGATCACAATCGGCATCATGGCCATTCTTATGGCTTTCGCCACCCCGGCACTGGTGCAATGGAGGCAAAGCGCCCAGATCAAGGAGGTGGCTCGTGACATTCTGACCGGCCTGCGGCAGGCGCGAGATATGGCGGTAACCAGCAGCTCCACGGTAACAGCGGTGATCGATCTGGATAACCATCAGCTTGTCTATGGCGGCATGACACGCACACTGACTCCCCAGGTACCGCTGGAAGCACGGGTCAAGGTCAACAAAGACGACGATCCCCCCTGGGCAACAACCGGCACAAAAGAAACCCGTTTTCACCCCCAGGGCAATGCCAGCAATACCCTGTTCATTCGAGTCAATGGCGATGACAACTTGGAGGTAAAGATCGAATTCGAAGCCACCGGTCGGGCACGACTATAATTGAGTTTCGGAAAAGACCTTGGAAGTGTTTTATAAGGCGATATTTGAAGGTAAAGCGGAAAAGTTACCCAGTTGATCGGCAGCGGTGACAAGGTCGAAACCCTGGCCGCGCGGGCCGGGGCACAATCCACAGCGAAACGGGAAACCGGCGAAGGCCTGAAAGCGATCGTCACCGGCAAGAAAGGACCGCCGGTTTTTCAGTGGCGGGTCAACACCCCTACTGGCTGATCAAAAAAGCCGCGGATGGGCGTTTTTCATCAACCGCCTAATCCTCCCCCATCTCCTTCAACTTGTAAACCAGGGCCCGCAGGCTGATTTCCAGCAGGCGGGCCGCTTTTGTCTGGTTGCCGCCGGTGGCGGCCAGGGCCTTGCGGATGTATTCCTTTTCAAGCCGCGCCACGGCCTGCTTGAGGGAATAGTCCTCGGCCCGGTCCCGTTCGCGGCGGCGCACCTCCCAGGGGAGGGCAACCTGGTTGACCCACTCCCCCCGACAGAAGATCAGGGTCTTTTCCATGAGGTTTTCCAGCTCACGGACGTTGCCGGGCCAGCCGTAGTTTTCGAGGGCGGCAACGGCGTCGGCGGTAAGATGCGGTACCGGTCGCCCTTCGCGGCGGGCGGCGGCGGCGAGAAAGTGCTCGGCGAGAACGGCAATATCCTTCTTGCGTTCGCGCAGAGGTGGGATGTGGACATCGACCACGGCCAGACGAAAATAGAGATCCTCACGAAAGCGCCCGACGGCGACTTCTTGGCGCAGATCCCGGGCGGTGGCGGCGAGGACGCGGACATCGACCTTGCGCGGCTTGCTGTCGCCGACCCGCAATACCTCCCCTTCCTGCAAGACCCGCAGCAGCTTCGGTTGCAGTTCTGACGGCAATTCGCCGATTTCGTCCAGAAAGAGCGTACCGCCGTGGGCGGCGCCAAAGAGCCCTTGGCGTTCGCGGTCGGCGCCGGTGAAAGCGCCCTTGGCGTGGCCGAAGAGTTCGCTTTCCAGCAGTCCGGCGGCAATGGCACTGCAATTCACCGCGACAAAGGGGGCGTCATGACGGTTTCCCTGTTCATGCAGGGCGCGGGCGACAAGCTCCTTGCCGGTGCCGGTCTCGCCGGTGATGAGAACCGGTGAGGTCACGGCGGCCAGGGCCGCCACCCGGGCCATGACCGCCGCCATCGCTTCACTTGTGTAAATCGGCTCACGCCCCCGGCGCTCACCGGCGAGGGCTTGTTTGAGGCGGGCGTTCTCCTGCTGCAGGCCAAGACGCTCCTCGGCCTTTTTCACCGCCAGTACCACTTCGTCGGGTTTGAAGGGTTTGGAGATGTAATCGTAGGCCCCCTGCTTCATGCACTCCAAGGCGGTATCGACAGAGCCGTAGGCGCTCATCATGATGACCGTGAGATGGATGTGTTTCGCGCGCAGGGTACGGAGAAAGGCAAGGCCGTCCATATCGGGCATGCGGATATCGCAGAGGGCGAGCAGGCACTCCTGCCCCGCGACGGCCGTCAGCGCCGCTACGCCGTTCTCGGCCTCAATCACGGCGTAACCCTGCTTCTCCAGCACCAACCGCAGCATGTGCCGCATCGAAGCTTCATCATCAATGATCAGTATCGGTTTCATGGGTTTTCCTTGATGATATGCTGATCATAACTCCCCCAACCCCCTCTTAGCTTAAGAGGGGGGGATGAACTCTCCTCCCCTTAAGCTAAGGGGAGGTCGGGAGGGGTTAAGTCACCCGTCCTCAACCACACCCAAAACTCACTCCCCAACCCCGGCGTCGAGAGAACTTCAATCCGCCCGCCGGCCTCTTCGATGATGCGTCGGCAGATGGCCAGGCCGAGGCCGCGCCCTGTGGTCTTGGTGGTGTAGAAGGGGTCGAAGAGATGGACGCGCGCCTCGTCGCTCAGGCCGCAGCCACTGTCCCTGACCGCGAGCCGGACCCACTCCCCTTCCACGGCACCGGAAAGGCGGATGGCACCCCCCACCATCGTCGCGTCGCGGGCGTTAAGAAGCAGGTTGACCAAAACCTGGCGCAGGCGGTGCGGGTCCATGCGCACCAAGGGAAGTTTCTCGGGGAGTTCGTCGTAGAGACGGCGCTGATCGAAAACCCCCTGATGCCGCAGCAGATCGAGAACGTCGCGCCCAAGGGCAGCGGGGTCGAAGGCTTCGCGAACGGCGGGGGAAGGCTTGGCGAAGTCGAGAAGCTCGCGCACCAGCCGGTCGATGCGCCCGGCCTCGGCCAGGGAGCGCTCGACGAGATCCCGCGCAGCGGGATCGGTCAAATCGCCCTTGAGCAGTTCGAGATAGCCGACCACAGCCCCTAGAGGGTTGCCGATTTCATGGGCCATGCCCGCCGCCAGATGGCCGACGGAGGCCATTCGTTCGGAACGGATGAGTTCGTCGCGACCGCGCCGCAGAGAAGAGGTCATATGATTGAAGGAGGCGGCCAGCTCGGCGATCTCCCGGGGGCCTTCCACCGTGAGGGTCGCGTCCAGGTTGCCACCGGCGACTTCGGCGGTGAGGGAACGCAGACGGCCGATGGGACGGACGACGTTACGGCCGAGCAAGTAGAGACCGAAGAGGATGAGGATGACGCCGTAGGCGGCGACGTAGAAGAAGACCAGACGCCGGGCCTCGGCGATGCGCCCGCCGATGTCGGCGAGGGAAAAGCGCGCGTGCAGCATGCCGAGGCGCTCCCCGCTCCGCAGCAGCGGGACATCCACGGTCAGACTGCCCGAAGCAGCGGCAGCAGAAGCCAGCAAATTCGAGGAATAATCGACAGTGACGCGCGCCTCCCCACCCACCGGCAGGAGGTTTTCATGAGCGGTGGGATGCGAGCCGAAGCTCGCCACGGGGAGACCGGCGGCGTCGCACAGGGACCAGTCGACCAGTCCGGCAGGATGAACCAGGGGCATGAGCCCCACCCGCGCCCGCGCCGCCCGAACATCGGGAGCTTCATCCCCGGCGCTGAGGGCGCGGCCGAGCACTTCCACCGTCGCCAATGCCCCGGCCACGCGCTGGGAAACCAGTTCCTTTTCGGTCAGCTTGAGCAGCAGAAAACCGACAAAGAGAAGCGCCGCCCCGAGCAGAATCGCCAGGTTGACGAGAATTTCAGTACGCAAGCCGACACTTTTGGACACCTTGGCCTTCCCTCCCCCACAGCAAAGCGATCCTGTTATTCTAGGGGCTTCGCCGCGACAATACAACCGGCTTGACCAAAAGCCCCGGCCACCCCTTAAGCCCTCCGCAGCCAGGCCTCGAAACGCTCCCGCGCCCCCGGGGAGAGAATCCGGGCGAAGGTTTCCCGATTATAGAGATAGAGGCAGTGCCGGATCGAGGTGTAGGGGCTGAAAGTTCGATCGGCGTTTTCGGCGAGATACGCCTCGCGATAGTCGCGCACGGTTTTCAGATATTCAATCAGACTCCGATGCAGATCGGACTTTTTAAAATCGTGGTCGAGTTTGAGGATATCTTCGACAAAGCCATCGACCTTGAAATCCTCGAATTCGAAATCACGAAAGAAGTGCCGGGCAATACGCAAAAAGTTGAAGGCATTCGCGGTCTTTTCACTGGCCGCTCCGGCGGATTCCCCCGCGCCGCCGCCGTTACTCCCCGTCGGCTCGCCGATCGGTTCGACCCTGGCCTTCTGGATCAGTTCCTCGGTGGCATTGCGGATCTCCTTAAATTCCCGGTCCGCCAGCTCAAAAAGGGCGGAGAGAACGTTGATCCGGCGTTTGAGCTCATTGGGGATCGATTTTTTGTATTTGATTTTGTGATCGAGAACACTCCAGGCATCCTGAATCAAGGAGCGAATCTGCACCTCGAAGGGCAGATCGGCATAGGCGGCGTACTTGGGCAAAGCCGCTTGGGCTTCGGGCAGGGCCAGATCCATGTGCAACCCTTTGTAGCCGAAGGAATCCTCGGTGCTTTCCAGGGCCGAAATCTTGTCGGTCACGTCGATGATGCGGAAATGCCGCTTGAGCACTTCGGCGACGGGAACGATCTGGTCTTCGTAGGGACAGATGATACGAATGCCGATGAGATCGGTCAGATAGTTCCTGATTTCATAGGGTTGCCCGGCGGCTTCCAGTTTCCCCTGATATTTGCGGTGAAATTTCTTGACACACTCTTCCCGGTCCTTGACCCGTCCTTCGACAGCCGTCACCTCGCCGACCTCCGCCGCTTTGAGCAGCTGGGAGATCATCCGCATATAACCGTTCTTGACGCTGTTCAGGCGGGCCCGGTTGCCGTCGTAAAATTTGTAAAAGGAGCGTTTTTCCAGTTCAAAATCGAGAGAGGCCAAGGTCGGCTCCTACTGTTTGGGGAATGGTCGCGGCAACCGCGGAAGCGGGTTGCGAGTCGGTTCGAATCGTGCCGACGCTTATTCATTGTATCTCATGAATTGTCAGGCGGCGACAGTTACGGGATGAATTCATCCCGTGTCTTGACAGAAATTTAATAACTGCTAAGTTCCAAGGGGTTCATCCCCCTTTGGCCTTATTCCCGAGGACGGAAGCCGTCCTCTTCGCCTTCGCCGAGGAGATTCGATTCATGGCCCTGCATCCCCTGGCCGGACAACCGGCGCCGAAAAGCCTGCTTCCTAACATCCCCCGCCTGATCAGCGACTACTACACCCGCCGTCCCGACCCGAACGATCCCGGCCAGTTGGTCGCCTTCGGCACCTCGGGGCATCGCGGCACGGCGACGAAACAGACCTTCAACGAATGGCACATCCTCGCCATCGTCCAGGCGATCTGCGATTATCGCCAGCAGTCGGGAATTTCCGGGCCGCTTTTTCTCGGCATGGACACCCACGCTCTCTCCGAACCGGCCCACGCTGGCGCCCTGGAAGTGTTGGCCGCCAACGGCGTCGAGACGCGCGTCGCCAAGGATTTCGGCTACACACCGACACCGGTCATCTCCCATGCCATCCTGACCTACAATCGCGGCACTCAGGCAAACCATGCCGACGGCATCGTCATCACCCCGTCCCACAACCCGCCGGACAACGGCGGCATCAAGTACAACCCGCCCAACGGCGGCCCGGCCGACACCGACGTCACGAGCTGGATCGCCGACCGGGCCAACGGCTACCTGCACGACGCCCTGCGCGGGGTTAAACGTCTGGCGCTGGTTGAGGCGCTGGCCGCGCCGACCACCCGGATGCACGATTACGTCACCCCCTATGTGGACGATCTGGCCAACGTCATCGACATGGCGGCCATCGCCAAAGCCGGGCTGCGCATCGCCGCCGACGCTCTGGGCGGCTCGGGGCTCGGTTTCTGGCGGCCCATCGCCGAAAAATACGGGCTGAATATCGAACTGATCAACGGCTGGCCCGATCCGACCTTCAGCTTCATGAGCGTCGATAAGGACGGCAAGATCCGCATGGACTGCTCATCAAGCAGCGCCATGGCCGGACTGATCGGGCTCAAGGATAAATACGACATCGCCTTCGGCAACGACCCCGATTTCGACCGCCACGGCATCGTCACCCCCACGGCGGGGCTGATGAACCCCAACCACTACCTGGCAGTGGCGATCAACTACCTCTTCGCCAACCGCTCCGGATGGCGCAAGGATGCGGCGGTGGGCAAGACGTTGGTCTCCTCGTCGATGATCGACCGGGTGGCGGCGTCCCTGGGGCGGCCCCTGGCCGAGGTGCCGGTCGGCTTCAAATGGTTCGTTGCCGGCCTCATCGACGGCTCCTACGGCTTCGGCGGCGAGGAGAGCGCCGGCGCTTCCTTCTTGCGCCGGGACGGCACGGTCTGGACGACGGACAAGGACGGCATCATCCTCGCCCTGCTCGCCGCCGAGATTACCGCCGTCACCGGTCGCGATCCGGCGCGGCACTATCAGGAACTGACGGCCCGCTTCGGCGCGCCAGTCTACGACCGCATCGACGCCGTTGCCACCTCCGCGCAAAAGGCGGTGCTGGAGAAACTTTCACCGGAAATGATCGCCGCCGCGACCCTGGCGGGCGAGCCGATCACCGCCAAGCTTACCCGCGCCCCGGCCAACGGCGCCGAGATCGGCGGACTCAAGGTCGTCACCGAAAACGGCTGGTTCGCCGCCCGCCCCTCGGGAACGGAGGAGATCTATAAAATCTACGCCGAATCCTTCAAGGGAACCGAGCATCTCTTGCAGATCCAGAAAGAAGCCCAAGCCATTGTCAGCGCCGCCTTCACCGCCGCCGGCATCTGAAAAGTCCGCCCAAAGACTTGCGCCCCCGGGTTAACTATCCGGGGGCGCAAGTCTTTTTACCCTCATGAAATTGATTGACAGCGCTTGCGGCAAGAGCGCATAATTCAAATTCATATATTTGATTATTGATGCTTGCAAAAGCATCTGGTTGGATGGCCAAGCAAAACGCCACATACAAAGCGCGTCGTTGTTGTTGAGCAATGAGGCGTAGTTACGCACGTCGAAGCAGCGAAACGAGGGCAGAAACGCAGCAGTTGACGAGTTTTTGCGACGCCATTCATGATTTCCGAAGGGATGCCTGTACACGCAGGGGGAAGGTTACCGATGGAACCAACCGTGGAATTCGACAGGACACTCAGCTATGACCGCGAGGCGGAAATCCTCAAGGTTCTGGGACATCCTGTACGTCTGAAAATCGTCGCCGGCCTCATGTCCCGGTCCTGCAACGTGAAAAGGATCTGGGAATGTCTCGAACTGCCCCAGGCCACCGTCTCCCAACATCTCGCCCTGCTCAAGAACAAGGGGATCATTGAGGGACGCCGCGAAGGGGTGGAAGTCTACTACCAGGTAGTCTGCAAAGAAGCCCGCAATATCATCGGCTCCCTCTTCGAATGTATAAACTGCCGCTGACACCCCCCCGAACCAATCCTTCCATCTCATCCTTTTAACGCCTCGGAATTTCTGAAAATAACTACGGGCGCCTCGCTTTTGCGACGGCGCCCGCTGCTGTTTCTTCCCCCCTCAAGCGCGGCGGCCCAATCCGTAAATCACTTCGTAAGTCGCCGGAATCATGCCGTCGCGCCCATGCTCCCGCCGATAGAGCTCCATCATCCGTTCCATGACCCGGCGCGAGGCGAGGCCCGGAGGCCCGGAACGGCTGGCGTTCTGGGCGCCGATCTTTTTCAGGGACCGGAGCAGGTCGGGTACGTCGGCATGATGCTCCCGCTCGTCGACGCTCTCCACCGCAATCCCGACGAAACCGACCCGGCGCAGCGACTCTGCGACCTCCTCCCGGGAGGGGAATTCCTGGGTATGGGACGTCCGAGAGGCATCGACTTCGCCCAGCGCCCGTTGATGGCAGGAACGCAGCTCGCACAGGGTTCCGGCTCCGAAGAGGGCGAAGGCAAAGACGCCGCCGGGCTTGAGCACCCGTGCGCTTTCGGCGAAAGCGGCAGGCAGATCGACAATCCATTGATACATGGAAGCCGAAAGCATCAGCCCGAAAGAGCGGTCGACAAAGGGCAGACAGGCGGCGTCGGCATCAAGAGCCCAGGCGCCGGGGAGCCGGCTCGCCGCCTGGCGGGTCATGCCGTGGGCGAGGTCGGTAACGACCAGCGGCAGTTGGGGATAGACTTCGGCGATGCGCCGGGCGAGGGCGCCGGTACCGGCACCGACTTCCAACACCGGCCCCGACATAGAGCCGAGGCGCTCCAAGCGCTCCAGAAGCCCCGCCACCACCCGTTTCTGGACCTGGGCATAACGCTCATATTCGTCGGCATGGCAGGAAAAGTGGCGCCGCACCCGGTGGTGATCAATCAAGGGACGCTTCATGCAAGAAAACTTCGCCATCGGCTAAAGACCTCGTCGGGCCGGCTGAGAAAAGGGGCATGGGCGATTCCCGGCAAGGGTTCCAGGCGTGCCCCGGCAATCGTGTCGGCAAGATAGCGGGCGGCGCCGGGCAAGGTAATGGTATCCAATTCGCCGTGCTGCACCAGGGTCGGACAAGCGAGCGCGGCGAGACGGCTCCGCTGATCCTCCCGGCGCAAGGCGTCGAGGGCCGCCAAGGCATCGGCGGGTGCCGGCGGCGCGGGAAGCAGGGCGGCGATTTCCCGAAGGCGCGCCGGGGGAAGTTCCTCCCCACCGAGCATGCGCGCGCGGAAATCCTTGAGGGTGCCCGGATAGTCGCGGCGTAGTCGGCGCTCCATCGCCCGTACTTGACCCTCGGGCAGGCCGTGGGGCCAGTCGGCGGCGGCGCAGAAACGCGCCGTGACGGCAACCAGCAGCAACCGCTCGACCCGTTCCGACGACAGCGAAGCAGCCAGTTCCAGCGCCACCTGTCCGCCCATGGACCAGCCGACAAGGCGGATGCGGTCAAGGGCCAGGGCCGCGAGCCACGCCCGCAGATCCCCCGCCAGGGCGGCGAAGCCATCATCGGCGGCGGGGTCGCTGGCGCCGTGCCCGGGCAAGTCAGGGGCGAGAACCCGATAGGTAGAGGAAAAAGCCGCGAACGCTTCGGCGAAGATCCGGGAGGAGAAGCACCATCCGTGCAGCAGCAGCAGGGGCGGCCCAGCTCCCGCCTCCCGCCAGGACAGGCGGCGCCCATCGGCGAACCGGAACTCGTTCATCGCGGCAATTCCCCGAGAATGCCCACGATCGTCTCGGCGGCGGCCGCCACCTCTTCGGGCCGGTGATCGGCCATGAGGGTGGCGCGCAGCCGACATTGACCGACGGGAACGGTGGGCGGGCGTATCCCCTGCAGAAAGATGCCCCTATCGAGCAGACGCCGGGCCGCTTCCATGGTTGGCTGGGGCTCGCCGGTGACAATGGGGACAATCTGGGTGACGCTGTCGCCCAGGTCGAGCCCGCCCCGGCGCAGACTCTCGACAAAAATTTGCCGGTTGTTTTCCAGAGCGGCGCGGCGAGCCGCCCCTTCGGCGCTGTCGACGATATCTAAGGCGGCAAAAGCCGCCCCCAGCACCCCCGGTGGCAAGCTGGTGGAGAAGATGAGGGAACGAGAACGGTTGATGAGGATATCGATCACCTCCCGCTCGGCGGCGAGGTAGGCACCGAAGCAGCCGAAGGCCTTGCCCAGGGTCCCCATGTGCAGATCGATACGGTCGAGGCAACCGAGCCGCTCGCCGCTGCCGCGCCCGCTCGCGCCGAGCACCCCGCCGCCGTGGGCGTCGTCCACCATCAGCAGCGCCTCGAAACGCTCCTTGAGTGCGACCAGTTCAGGCAGTGGCGCCAGATCGCCGTCCATGCTGAAGACCCCGTCGCTGACGATCAGCCAACGGCCCTGCCGCCGGGGCGCCTCCAGACGCAACAACCCTTCCAGCGCGTTCATGTCGCGGTGGGGATAAACCACCACCCGCGCGCCGGAGAGGCGGCAGCCGTCGATGATCGAGGCATGGTTGAGGGCGTCGGAGAAGATCAGGTCACCGGGCCCGGCCAGGCCTTGCAGAATGCCGGTGTTGGCGGCGTAGCCCGAGTTGAAGACCAGCGCCCCTGCCGTCCCCTTGAAGTCGGCGATGCGCGCTTCCAGTTGTGCGTGCAGCTCCATCGTGCCCGAAACCAGCCGGCTGGCGCCGCTACCGACACCGAAACGGCTCGTCGCCGCGCAGCTCGCCGCGATCAGCGCCGGATGCCCGGCCAGTCCCAGGTAGTTGTTGGAGCAGAGGAGCAGTACCTCGCGGCCGTCGACGACCACCCGCGGTCCCTGGGGACCGGCGACGGTCTTGAGGGTCCGTAGCATCCCCTGTTCTTTCAGGCTTTCCAGTTCCTTTCGCAGCTTATCCATGATTTTTCAGTCCCGCCACTCTTCTGCGCCGCCGATCGTCCCGATCCGATCGATGAGCAGCACGGCCTGTTCGAGAAAAGCAACCAAGCCCTCCCGGTCGAGTCCGGCGCCCCGGACAAAAAAGGCCCGTCCGCCGCGTTCCTCCCCCAAAGGCTTGAGCTGAGGAAAGCGGACATAACCGAGATCACGAGTCGCCATGTAGCCGGCCGTATAGTCGGGATCATCGGACCAGCAGAGTTCAGCCAGCACCTGCGGCGCGGCCAGCACCTTGCTCGCCAAAACCAGGGCCTCGCGCACATGGGAGTTGTCCAGACCCTGTTCGCCGAGGCGCGCGCGCAGTTCGGCCTCGGCGGTCGGCGTCAGGTCCATGCGGCTGGCGCGCACGCCCCGGGCGGGATCAGCTTCAAGACGCGCGCCGCTTTCGGCGTCGATGAGCATGGCGCCACGCATCGCCCGACCGTCAGGCGCGGCCCCTTGGGCGATCCAATCCATGGCCGCGCTCACCGCGCCCGTGCTGATGCCCGCATCGCGAAGCAGACGCCGCGCCGCCTGTCGCCCCTGCCGGTAATCAGCGACCAGGTAAGTGCGTAGATCGAGGAGCCGGCCGTGGCGGATTTCCGCTGGCGGCACGAGATCGACGGCCAGACGGATCTCATCGGCCCGCCCCCGGGGATGTTCCAGGGCGCGGCGTACCAAGGCTGCCGTCGCCTTCTCCAGATCGGCAGCGCCGACCAGACGTTCGCCGCCGGAAAGATGCCGGCTTTCGCGGCGGGCGTGCATACGCAAGCTGTAAAGGGACTCGTCCATGACGGCAGAATTAACACGGAGAAAAGTGCATTGTCAACGAAAGACGCCGTCCAGGTTAACCATCCACCCCTGGCAGTCGCCGGTACTTTGTGGTAGCGTGCGAAGAATCGCGTCGGACATCGTCCACGCCTTCCCCGACACCCCTTTCCGACGGGTTGCCCATGACCGAATTCGCCCAACTCCTTCTCTGGGGAGCCTTCGTCTGCTACCTGCTCTCCGTCAATCTTTACCTGCTTCATACACTGGTCCGTCGTCCGCTCTTTTGGCGCGGTGCCTTCGCCCTAGTCGTGCTCGGCTTTCTGCTGCACAGCCTGTGCCTCGGGCTGCGCTGGTATCTGGCCGGCTACCTGCCGGTGACCAACCTCTTTTCCACCCTCTTCTTCTTCAGCTGGGCGCTGGCGGCAACCTACCTCTATTTCGAACTGCGTTACCGGATCCATGCCGCCGGACTCTTCGTCATGCTCCTCAATCTGCTGCTCCTCGGCGCCGCCCTCCCCCGGGACAGTGCTCTCAAGCCGCTGATCCCGGCCCTCGACACCCCCCTCTTCACCCTGCATATCGCCTTTTCCTTCCTCGGTTATGCCTTCTTCGCCATGGCCTTCTCCCTCGGCGTGCTCTACCTTTTTCAGCGCCGCCTGACGACACCGCTTCTGCCGGACCTCACCCTGCTGCACCGGCTCAACGAGGAGGCGATTTTTCTCGGCTTTGCTCTTTTCAGCCTGTGCATGATCTTCGGCGGCATCTGGGCCCAGATCGCCTGGGGCTATTATTTTTCCTGGAACATCAAGGGGCTCTGGTCCTTCCTCATCTGGCTTTTCTACGCCGGGATGTGCCACGCCAAATTCATCCGCCGCTGGCAGGGGACGGGATACGCCTGCCTCTCCATTCTCGGCTTCGCCCTGGTGCTCTTTACCTACCTTGGGATCGGGCTGCTTCTGAGCAGCAACCATCCCCTCGACTGAGCGAATCTCACCATGTCCCGATTCCGCACCATGCTCACCGATCTCTGGAAACTCTGCTGTTCCCTCAAACTGGCCATCGTCCTGGCGACCCTGGCGACGTTGACCGCTTTCGCCGGCTCGCTGCTGATGCCCGCGCGCCCCTGGATCTTCGCCCAGATGGACGGGCTGAGCCTGGGTGAATGGTTTGCCGCCCAAGGCTGGAATTATCCGGAAGCGACCTGGTGGATCGGGCTGTACGGGGCGCTGCTGCTCCTTCTCGGGCTGAATACCGCCTGTTGCATCATCGACTGGCTCGGCCACCTGCGCGCGCGCTGGCGCAAAAGCGGCGAATATCTCATCCACCTCGGCTTTGTCTTGCTGCTCGCCGCCTATCTGTGGGGCAGCCTGGCGGGCTTCCGGGTCGCCGGAGAGACGCTCGCCGTCGGCGAAATCCGACCGGTGCCGCGCCTGCCCGGCCATTACCTGCGCCTGCACGCGGTCGAGCCGGTTCTCGGCTCAAGCGGCCACCCCATGGATGTGCGCAGCACCCTGAGCCTGTTGCGGGGAGAAACGGTGCTGGTGCGGCAGGCGGTGCGCGCCAATCATCCCCTGACCTGGAAAGGGCTGACGGTTCTTGGGGTCTCTTTCGGTCAGCGCAACGACGGTTTCCGCTTCGCCGGCCGCCTCGGGACGGTGGAACTGCGTCCCGGCAGCCGTGTAGCCTTGCCGGATGGCGGCGAGCTGCACATCAGCGACTATCGCCCCAACGGTTTGCGACGCGGCAACGGCGGCCAGGCCTTCGATCCGATCTTTTTCGGCGAAATCCGCCGTCCGGGCCACCCCCCCGAAGCCTTCCGCTACCGGTTGCGCGAACCTCTTCCCCCCGCTCTGGTCCAAACGGGTCTGGATCTGCGCCCGCAAGCCCCCCTTCAGCGACCGGTGAGCATTCTCACCATTCATTATGATCCCGGCCTCAACCTGGCCTTTGCCGGCGCCCTGCTCATGACCCTCGGCATCCTGCTGGCCCTCGGTTCTTTTTACCGCAAACGAACCCGCGGCGATCGCCCTCGGCTCTGAAATACGCCCCTCCCCACAGAACCGATTTTCCCTTGAGTTTTTCGGCGCATGGCTGTTATCATCAAGAAAAATTACAGGCCGTTCAAGACATCAAGCGGGAATTCCCGGGATTTCAATTCCGGGATGAACGCGTTTTTGCGCGAAGCGCAAATTAACGTGTTGACAGCTATCCAAACCGTGAGAGGGTGAATTATCACCACAGACGGAGCGGCAATGAT
>NZ_JAVESI010000010.1:0-90777 GCF_034006665.1 Trichloromonas sp. | reverse complement strand
CTATCGCTTCCTTCAGACCCTGCCGTTACCAGCAACGCCCTTGCGATTCGGATTGTCTTCCCCCTGGCCGGGGTGACGCCTGTCTCTTGCAACAGGCCGGGTTTGCCCGCTACGCTGGGCAAACAAAGAAATGGCGCCCCGCAGATCACGGGACGCCATGAGATAACTCATCGAATGAAAGATGATCAGGCTTTGGTAACCGACACGGCGACAAGGTTTGACCCGGCGGGCATCAACTGCTGAATATTAAGATCAGCAAAATGGTAAGGCGCGAAGAGCAATCCCGCAGGAACCTTATCGCCCACCTTGATCTTGCCGGTCACACTGGCGACTGTTGAAGTCACCTTGACCGCATCGCCATCTTTCACCCCCAGCTTCTGTGCATCAGCGGTATTCATCTCGACATAACCGGAGTCGGCGACTTCCAGATTGCCTTCAGCGTAAGTCGAGGTCGTACCGAAGTGGAAAAGAAGCTTACCGCTCAACAGGTGCATGCCCTCACCAGCCGCTGTGGCGGCTTTTACGGGAGTGAAGCTCAACCCTTTCTCCTTAGACACAAAGGGCAAGCGCAGAGCGTAACGACACCGCTCACCGCCACAGGGACCGACGCTGCCATAGACCGGAACGGTCTGCTTGATCTCGGCGGTGATCGAGTCGAGGGTAATCGCCTCAGCCTTCGGATCAAGCAGGCGATAAAGTGCGGCAAAAATGTCCAAATCCGCCCGGGCTTCGCCGAGGGGATTGCGCGCTTTACCGAGTTTGCTGAGCTGATGGTCGAGGGAGGTTACGCTGCCGTTCTTCTCGACGACAGCGGCAGCGGGGAGAACGACATCGGCGAAAGACTCCAGATCGCTGGCAAGGATATCCTGCACCACCAGAAACTCAACCTTCTCCAAAGCCTTGCGCCAGCGGCCGCTCTCCGGATAACTCACCAGAGGGTTGGTCGCGATCAGGTAGAGTACCTTGATCTCGCCCTTTTCAACCCCTTCAAGTATCGCCAACGCATCCCTAGCCGAAGCAGGCAAAGTGGTATTCCAGAGTTTCTCGAATTCGCCTCGGGCCTGGGTATAATCCTTGGGCCCGGGGAGAAGATCAGCGGCCATACCCATGTCCACCAGCCCCTGGGTATTGCCCTTTTCATCAAGAGGATAGAGGCCGCCGAACTCGCTTCCCAGCACCCCACAAACCAGCGCCAGGTTGACCAGCGCGGCAATTTTCTCCTCGGCCCCCGCCGCACGGGTCAGGTCACTGCCGAAGAGAACCGCCACATTCTTCCCTTTTCCAAGATAGGTTGCAGCCTCATTGAGCAGTACTTCACTGACACCGGTCACCGCCGCCGCTTTCTTGACATCGACAGCCGCCAGCGCCTTTTTCAGTTCAGCGAAGTTGCCGACCTGTTTGCCCAGCACAGCTTCATCAACCAAACCCTTTTCCACAATCAGCTTAGCCAAAGCTTCGGCCAAAGCAATTTCACTCCCTGGACGGTAAGCGAGATGGCTGTTGGCATAACGGGTCAGCTTGACCTGCCGCATGTTGGCCACCACCAGTTTGCCGTCCGCCTTGCGGCAGGACTGCTGGATCTTCCAGTCAAGTGCGGGAGCTTCGGCGGTCACGTCAGCGGCGAAGACCAGAACCACATCGGCCTTGGCGAGATTATCAATGCTGTTGGTCGCCCCCACGGCCCCTAGGGCACCATTCAAGGTTTTGAATGCGCGCAGCGCGCCAAAACGGGAGTCGCTATCGAGATTGTTCGTGCCGACGGCCGCCCGGAAAAACTTCTGCATCAAATAGTTGTCTTCGTTGCTCAGACGAGCCGACCCGAGGGCGGCAACCGCCGCCCCACCCGCATCACGCAACTTGCCGGCCACCAGATTTAGAGCCTCATCCCAGGTTGTGGGGGCGAGCGCATCTCCCTGCCGGATCATCGGCTGGATCAGACGTTTGGGAGAATCGAGGTAGCCGTGACCAAAGAACCCGCCGATGCAGAGATTACCATCATTAACGGTAACGCCATCCTCGGATGTTACGCGCAGAACCTTGCCCTGCTTGACATTGAGGTCCACCTGACAGTGGCTGCCGCAGTAGGTACACACGGTCGGAACCTTGGTCAGTTCCCAGGGACGGGCCTTGAACTTGAAAGTTTTGGAAATCATGGTTCCGGTCGGGCAGACCGCAACGCAGTTACCGCAGAATTCGCAGAGATTCAGGTTCTTGTCGATGAAGCTCCTGTCCCCCTTGTCGTTGACGAACAGGGCACTGGCGCCGATCGTCTCATGACAGACCTTGACACATTTCTCGCAAAGGATGCAGCGATTGGGAACCTGCTGGATCAGCGGCCAGCCGTTGATGACGGGGGGATTCACATCTTCGGCGACAAAGGGCTGCTGCGTTACGTTCAACTCGTAACAGATATTCTGCAGATCACATTCACCACCGGCGTCACAGACCGGGCAATCAAGAGGATGATTGACCAGCAGCAACTCGACAACCTGCTTGCGGATGGCACGCAGCTTTTCCGACTGGGTGGTAACGACAATCCCTTCCTTGACCGGCGTATTACATGCCGTCATAGGCCGGGCCACGCCCTCGATCTCCACCACACAGATCCGGCAGGCACCGGTCGGAGAGACTTTCTGCAACCAGCACAAGGTCGGGATGCGAATCCCCACCTGCTGGGCAGCTTCCAGAATCGTCGATCCCGCGGGGACGGTAGCGGTCTTGCCGTCAATTGTCAGTGTGACCATATGATTTTCACCTCAGAACCTGGCTAAAGACGAAGGGGGCAGGGCCCGGCTTTCCGGCTCCCTGACCCCTTGAACCTCGATAATATGGATGAACTACATAGCGAGCATCGCCACACGGTAACAGCGGAGGCAACGCTCGGCTTCCCGTACTGCCTGGCTGTCCGCGAAGCCGAGTTCCACCTCGCAGTAGTTTTTGTGGCTGGCCCGTTCCCGGCCATGAATTTCGTTTTGATGGGCGCGGCCCACAACATCGAGCCAAGCGACCTCTTCATTCTTGTCGTAAACACTCAGGTGCGTGAGGATGTCTTCGAGAATCTCCTCATCGGTCAGATAGGCCTTACCCTCTTCCAGCCAGCGCTGGATGACGCGCGCGGCGCGGTGTGCGTTGCCGACGCAGGCAACCACGGTCAGGGGGCCGATCTCGGCGTCGCCACCAGCGAAGACCCCTTCCAAATCGGTAATCAGGGTCCGGGACAGAGGGTTGCCCATGCTGTCGTTGAGATCGCGACCCTTGGGATTCTTCAACGGCAGGGCCTTGGTCACCACAGTATTCCATTTGGTGATATCAATGCCCATTTTCTCGGGGATGAAACCCAGGTCGGGATCCTGGCCGATGGCCGGAATAACCGTATCGCACTCAACGACGAACTCGCTCCCCGGCACGGGTTGCGGACGCCGGCGTCCGGAGGCGTCAGGCTCGCCCAGTTCCATGCGCACACACTCAACGCCGGTAACCTGCTCCTTGGCGTCGACGATGATCTTGGTCGGCAACACCAGGAACTCAAAACGTACGCCTTCTTCCTCAGCCCCATCAACCTCCCAGACGTCGGCGGGCATTTCTTTGCGGGAACGACGGTAGAGCAAAATCGATTCCTCGGCCCCCTCGCGCAAGGCGACGCGGACACAGTCAATGGCGGTGTTACCGCCGCCGACGACGACGACCTTCTTGCCCATACCCGTCGGGCGCCCCATATAGGCCTCACGCAGGAAGTCGATACCACCGGGGAGAAAACCCTTGTAGCCCTTGTCTTCCCCTTCGACCCCCATCGGCTTGCTGCGATGGGCGCCAGGAGCCAGAAAAACGGCATTAAATTTTTCCTTCAGTTCCGGCAGAGTAATATCCTTGCCGACCCGGGTGTTATAGACGATCTTCACCCCGATGCTCTCGATAATATCGATATCCCGCTGGAGAATGTGTCGCGGCATCCGGTAGGGAGGGATCCCGACGGCAATCATACCGCCCCCGTATCCTTCGGGAAGGGCTTCATAGATGGTGACGGGATAGCCTTCCAAAGCCAGATAGTAGGCGGCCGTCAATCCGGCCGGGCCGGCTCCGACCACCGCCACCGTCTTGTCCTTGCGGGGCTTCGGCCGCAGGGGCGGAATCTGGTTGTGCTGCCACTCGTAGTCGGAGGCGGTACGTTTGAGCACCATGATGCTCACCGATTCGTCGACATTCTTGCGCCGGCAGGCGGATTCACAGGGATGAGGACAGACCCGGCCGCAGACCGAAGGCAACGGCATGTTCTGACGGATGGTCGCAAGCGCATCGCCGAAGCGGTAGTCCTTGATTTGCTCGATATAGGCGGGAATGTCAATATGAGCCGGACAGCGATCCTGACAGGGAGCGGTCAACTTGACCACATACTTCCCCCCCCCGGCGGGTTTGCGCGCACCGCGGATATAAGCCAGGTAGTCCTCACGGAAGTATTTGATGGTGTCGATCACCGGTACAACCGAAGTCATGCACAGGGTGCACTTGCAGTTTTTCAGCAACTCACCGAGATTCTCGATGGTGGTGAGATCCTCCTCCGAACCCTGACCGGCAAGAATCCGCGCAAGGGCATCCTGCATCACCCGGGTTCCGCGTTTTCCGGGCGTACACTTGGCGCAACAGTAATCTTCCTGCACCCGACGGGCATACTCGGCGGCCATGGCGACGATGTCAACCTTGGGATCGGTGACGATCACGCCATTCCATCCCATGAAAGCCCCCCAAGGACGGGTGCCGTCAAAGGTGACCGGCAACTTCTGGTAAGCGCCTTCATCCTCGGCGCTCCCGCCTTGACGGTTATCTACTACGTTTCGTCCCCAACTGGAAAAAATGACTTGAGACAAGATCGACCTCCCGTGAGACCCATTCCCCATCACGTGAAATGAACGGAAATCCCTTGAAAAAAGGGAAAGACCACGCACCTTTACGGTAATCGCCTCTCCCTATCTTGTATACAGTATGCAGTTAAATATCACAAATGGAAGACCTAAAGCAAGGGAAAATTTGCGTATTTTGCCCTAAGGGAAGAGCACGCGCCCCCCCGGTTGCATTAATTCAAGCAGCTGCAAGGGTTTCCGCGCAGGACGCAAAGCGGCCCCGAGCGCGAAAAAAGAACCGATGACGCGGAACCGGAACCTCGGGCGGCGGACCGTCGCCGGCTCAGGGGAGAGAAGGAAAGGGCGTGACGATGTACCAGGTACCGGGACTCATCCGTCCCTCTTCCCGGTATTCCCAATCGAGACGAAAGCGCTCCCGACGCACCGTTGAGGACGGGAGCAGATGATACTCCAGCAGGTACCAGGCGGCGGCGCGCCGGTCCTCGTCGGAAAACTCGACCCGTTCCAAGGAAAATTCGACGATGCGCAGATCCTCCCCGGAAAAACGTTCAAGAAACTCCTCCCTGACCTGACTGTCCAGATACTGGGCCGCGCCGCCGACATCGAGCCAGCGCAACCTGCGGGTGAAGTCCGTGCTCGCCGCCTCATGCCGGTCGGCGGGGGAATTCAGAACCGCGCACGCCAACAGCGGCAAGCAGCAAATCAGCACCAGCCATCGCCAGGCCTTATTCCTCGCCATACGCCTCCTTTTTTCCACCAAGCCTTGCCGGCCCCGAATACTGCGCTAGAATGACCACAATTCTTAACACCGGAGCGCCGACCCCATGAAATCCGTAGAAATCTACACCAAAAGCCACTGTCCCTACTGCTGGCGCGCCAAGGAACTGCTGCGCATCAAAGGAGTCGCTTTTCGCGAAATCGACATTAGCGATGACCCGGAAAAAGCCCTTGAAATGCACCAACGCAGTGGCCGGCAAACAGTCCCGCAAATCTTCGTCGACGGATATCTGATCGGCGGCTGCGACGAACTTTTCGAACTGGACGAACGGGGAGACCTGGCAAAAATTCTTGGCCTCAATTCGCCCCCCGGCGAATGAATTCCATCAACTCCAAGGCCAGCTCGACCCTGCCGAAAGGGGGCATGAGATAGTAGCCGCCACATCGTCCCCGCCCCGCCGCAATCAACTCCCGGGCGATCGCCATTCCTTCCCGCACCCCCGCCTCCCCCTGCTTGCCACGCATGCGTTGCCGCACCTCATCGGGAAGCAAGATACCGGGCACCTCATTGTGCAGAAATTCGGCATTGCGCTCGCTCACCAGCGGCAGGATCCCCACCAGCACCGGAATCCGGAAAGCGGCGGTCAGCGTTAGCAGCTTGTCCAGAATCCGCGGTGAATAGACCGGCTGAGTCTGCACGAAACGAGCACCGGCCGCCACTTTTTTTGCGAGCTTGCGCAGCTGCCCTTCCATGGTCGTCAGGTTGGGATTGAAAGCGGCGCCGAGCAGAAACCGGGTACGGCCGCCGAGTTCTGCGCCGAGAAGGTTCTGACCGGCATTGAGAGCGGAGAGGAGTTCCAACAGGCTGACGGAATTGAGATCAAAGACATTGGTCGCCCCCGACTCCCCCCCTACCGCCACCGGATCGCCGGTGACCGCAAGGATATTGCGGATCCCGAGGAGGTGGGCGCCCATCAGTTCGGAATGGAGGCCGATGAGATTGCGATCGCGACAGGTTACATGGACAATGACCTCGGTGCCGGTCTCTTCCTGAATCGTCCGAGCGAGGGCGATATTTCCCAGGCGGATACGCCCCAGGGGATTCTCCGCCAGGCTGATGGCATCGACGTCGGCCGTAGCGAGAAGGCGGGCACCGGCCAAGATCTTGTCGCAGTTCAGCCCGCGGGGCGGATCGAGTTCCACGGTCACGATCGGCCGCTTCCCCCAGTCGGCGAGAAAATCGGGGCGGGATTCCGGTCGCGACGGCGCAGGCGCCCCGGAGCTCTCCGCAGGGAGCACGACTCTCGGCGTCGACACCGGGGCCAGGTCGGCAAGGGCGCCAGTCAAAGCGCGGATATGCTCCGGAGTCGTACCGCAGCAGCCGCCGAGCAGCACCGCCCCGGCCTGCGCCAGTTCTCGGCCCATGCCGGCGAAATATTCCGGCGTCGTGAGGTAGATATAGCGCCCCTCCACATATTCGGGGAAGCCCGAGTTGGGAAAAGCCGACAGGGGTAATGAAGAGACGGCGGCCATGCGCGTTACGACCTGCAGAAGCTCACGCGGACCGGCGCCGCAATTGGCGCCGATCATCGTGGCGCCGGCTTTCGTCAGCCTGATCGCCGCCTGTTCGGCGGAAACCCCGTCACGGGTACGGCCCTCTTGGAGAAAAGCCATCTGCGCCACCACCGGCAGTCCCAGTTCCCGGGCGACGGCCACCCCCAACTCCAGATCGTCGAGATCAGCGAAGGTTTCGAGGATGAACAGATCGACACCCCCTTCGGCCAGGGCCTCCATCTGTTCGCGCAGAGCGGCTTGCGTCTGCTCCCGGGAGATCCCGTTCTCCTCCCCCCGAGGACGCTGCAACGGGCCTACCGACCCGGCGACGTAGGCGCCGTCACCGGCCGCCTCGCGGGCCAGACGTGCGCCAGCCAGATTAATCGCCCGAGTCCGGCTTTCCAACCCGAAACCGGCCAGACGCGGGGCATTGGCACCGAAGGTATTGGTTTCAATCAATCGAGAACCGGCGGCCAGATATTCGGCATGCACCTGCCCGACCAGCTCGGGAGCACTGAGATTGAGATATTCGAAATTCGTGTCGAGCCGCACCCCGCGACTGTAGAGCAGGGTGCCCATGGCGCCGTCGCCGATAATCAGGCGCCGGCCGAGCTCTTCAAGAAACCGCCGGGAGCGGTCATTTAGACTGGGCATGGAGCATTCCGTACCGAGTGAGGGTAAGGCCGAACAGAGGCGCGATTCATCCCCTGCCCGCGCAACGCAACGGCGGTATTTAGTCCGTCTCGCGGACGATAGCGGTATAGAAGAGATGGCCGTCCGACTCGGCCACGGCCAGAGAGAGTTCCAGCGGGATCCGGGAACCGTCCCGCCGGCGACCGGGGATTTTATGCAACTTGCGAATCAGCTGCGCGGCGTTGCCTTTGAGATAATCCTCGACTCCCGCCTGGTGTAATTCCACGCATTCCTCATGAACCAGACGCGCCACCGAAACACCCATTATTTCGCGCTTGCTGTAGCCGAAGATGCGTTCGGCCTGGCGGTTGAAAAGAATGACCTGGCCGGTACCAAGGAAGGAAACCATGCCGTCGCGCACCGTTTCGGTCATCACCCGGAAGCGCTTCTCCGACTCCTCCAGGTGCTCGGTCTTCTCGCCGAGGTGAACCATCATCTCGTTGAAGCCGTCGATCAGGGTACCGATTTCGTCCTGTCCGCGGCGGGGAATCGGCTTTTCGAAGCGCCCGGTGCGGACAATGTCGCGGATCGCCAGGCCCAGCCGGGCCAAGGGCGCGGTTACCGCCATGCGCACCAACAGCCCGAGGCAGAGAACCAAGGCGAGCAGAACCCCTCCGGAATAAAGGAGGTCGGTGCGGACCTTGCGCTGCACCTGGGCCTCCAACCCGCCCAGGGGAATCGACACGGAAACTGCGCCGATCACCTCGCCGATCCGGTAATGAAACGATTGTTCGTTGGGATCGGGAAACATCTCGTTGAGAAAGGCCGGGGCCGCGGCGGGGTCGCCGTGGCATTGCAAACAGCTCTCGTCAACACGGAACGGTTGCAGGTAGCGGAAGATCGGTTCCTTGCCGAGATCAATGACGCGATAGCTTTCCCGCTTCTCCGAATCCCCGTAAAACTCCTTGAGCATGGTCGTTTCCGAAGGGTCGGGAGCATTCTTCGGATTACGGTAACGTTCGGAAACCTGGCGGATGGAGTAACCCAGATCGGCAGCGACCAAGCTGCCGATCTGGGTCGAAACCACCTGGGGGATGAGACCGTAGCGTTCCCGGGTCAGTTCGACCCCCCCCTTCTGTAACTGGTCGGAGAGATACTGGCGCCCCCGGGTCGCGGCGGCGGCGATGATCCGCGCCTTCTCCACCGCCTCCTCGACACTGTAACCGTGCTGCTGGTGGAAGCTGATCACCGAGAAGATGCCGAAGAAGACCAGCAGGATCAGCAAGATGACCAGATTGATCTTGGTCTGCAAGCTGCGATGGCGGAAGAACCCCATAGCCCTCTCCTCCTCTTTTCAGACGCCGTAAACCCGCTGCAGAAACCGGCGCAGGATCTCGGCGGTCAGACCCCAAACCTGATAGCTACCGATGGTAAAGAACCCGACCGGGAAGATCCGGCCCCGGTGTCGCCAATCCTCTTCGTGATAGACGGCGGGATCGCACAGCCGCGCCAGGGGCAACTCGATGACCTCGGCAACCTCGTTGCGATTGACCCGATAGGGATAGGGCGCGGGGAAGGTTCCGACAAAGGGGACCACATGGTAGCCGTGGATCGAAATACAGTCATCCAGTCGCCCCAACACCCGAACGTCTAGCGCAGCGATGCCCATCTCCTCCTCCGTCTCGCGCAGGGCGGTGTCCAAGGGTCCGGCGTCTTCCACATGCCAGGCCCCACCGGGGAAGGAGATCTCTCCCGAGTGGTGATTGAGCTTCTCAGTGCGCCGGGTAAAAAGCACCCAGTCCTCGCCATCCCGGACAAAGAGCGGCAGCAGCACCGCCGCCGGGCGCAGCCCGTCCTGGGGAAGATGGCGCGGCGGCTGGGCGGCGAGGCACCGGCGCACCTCCTCGTGATCAAGCATCAGGCCCCGGCGTTGCGCTTGAGTGTGGCGATGGTCTTCCGGTAGTCGTCCGTGCCGAAGACCGCGCTGCCGGCCACCAGCACGTCGGCCCCGGCGGAAACGATGCGCCCGATATTGTCGATCTTGACCCCGCCGTCGACTTCCAGCTCCACCCGCAAACCGCGCTCCGCGATGGTGTGCCGCAGCGCCGCGATCTTGCCCAGGCAGGAGGGGATGAAGCTCTGGCCGCCGAAACCGGGGTTGACCGACATCACCAGCACCAGATCGAGATCATTGAGGATCAAATCGAGGGTCGAGACCGGAGTCGCCGGATTGATGGAAACCCCGGCCTTCTTGCCGAGGGAGCGGATGAGCTGCACGGTGCGGTGCAGATGGGGAACCACCTCCTGATGCACGGTGAGGATATCGGCCCCGGCCTTGGCGAAGTCGGGGATGTAGCGGTCGGGATTTTCGATCATCAGATGCACGTCGAGAGGCAGGCTCGTTACCTTGCGCGCCGCCTCAACGACCAGCGGCCCGATGGTGATGTTCGGCACGAAATGACCGTCCATGACATCCACATGAACATAATCGGCGCCGCCCGCTTCGATGGCGCGAATCTCCTCCCCGAGGCGGGAAAAGTCCGCCGAGAGGATGGAGGGAGCGATTTTAACCATGGACTTTTCTCCAGAGAGGAAACCGCCAGGCGCGATCGGCACCGGCGTCTGTTCGAGAAAGATAACTGTTTATCTTTTTAGCAGATTTCCCGCGCGCCGCCAAAACAAATCATCCCCATCAAAGCGGGCGGCGGCGCAGACGGGCGGCGAAAAAGGCATCCATGCCGGCATCAAACCGCAACCAGGTGCGCAGACAGCCATCCTCCCCGAAGAGTTCCCCCCAGAACGGCGGCACACTCTCTCGTGCATCCTCCAGAACAAAATCGGGACGCTTGGCGAGAAAGTCCGACAGGACCCCGTCGGTCTCCTCCTCGGTCAGGGTGCAGACCGAGTAGAGCAGGCGACCGCCGGGTTTGAGAAGGGGCGCGGCGTTGGCAAGAATCGCCCGCTGCTGTTCGGCCATCCGGGTGATATCGGCGGCGGTGCGCCGCCAGCGGATTTCCGGATTGCGCCGCAGCACGCCGAGGCCGCTGCACGGAGCATCGACCAGCACGGCGTCGAAGCTCGCCGGGACGAGAAACTCCGGCGGCGTCGTCAGATCCCAGGCGCGGGCGACGATCCCCCGGCAGCCGAGACGGTCGGCGCCGCTCGTTACCAGGCGCACCCGCTGGGGATGGAGATCGAGAGCCAGCACCTCCACCGCATTGTTGCCCAGAGCACAGAGGTGCGTGGTTTTGCCCCCCGGCGCGGCGCAGGCGTCGAGAATCTTCTCGCCGGCTTTCGGAGCAAGGAGATGGGCGATGAGCATGCTCGCCTCGTCCTGCACCTGATACCAGCCCTCGCCATCGCCGGGCAAAGCCGCGCCCCCGCGGTGACCAATCACCACCCCCTCGGGGGCATAGGCGGTCGGGCGAGCTTCGATGCCGCGGCGTTCCAGTTCGTCAAGAAATGCCTCGCGAGGAAGCTTCAGGGTATTGACCCGTACCGTGAAGGGGGCCGGCTGGAGCAGGGCCTCGGCCAAAGCCACCGCCGCCGCGCCGCCGAAACGCCGGACCCAGGAGCGGGCCAGCCAGTGGGGAAAGGCGGCCAGCTTTTCCAGGTAAACGACGGGCTCGGCGGCATCAGGCCAAGGGAGCTCCTGCCGTTGCCGGATCAGGTTGCGGAGGATGCCGTTGATGAAGCCGGTGGCCCGTTCCAGCTTCTCCTGTCGGGCCAGTTCCACCGTTTCATGAACGGCGGCCGGGGCCGGCACCTTGTCGAGAAAAAGGATCTGATAGGCGCCGAGACGCAGCAGATTGAGCACACGCGGCTCGACCTTGGCCAAGGGCTTGCTGCACAACACGGCCAGGGCGAAGTCGAGCCGCCCGCGCCGGCGCAGGGTGCCGTAGACCAGTTCGGTCGCCAGCCCTCGATCGCGGGGGTCGAGGTGGGCCTCCTGCTGGAAGGCGGCGTCAAGGGCGAGATCGGCATAGGCCCCCTCATCGACCCGACCGAGGACGGAAAAAGCCAGTTGGCGAGGGTTAGAAGAAGACAAAAAAGCATCCTTTCAGACGGAAAAGGCCAGGGACATGCACGGCATACCCCTGGCCGACGGGCCACGGTGAAGCGGGAGAATCAGGCTGCGGCCATGCTCTCCAGACGCCGCACCCGCTCTTCCACCGGTGGATGGGTGGAGAAAAGGGACTTGAGTCCGGCACCGCGCAAGGGGCTGACGATAAACATATGCGCCGTGGCTTCGTTGACCCGGGGCATGGGCTGACGGCTGTTGGCCGCTTCGAGCTTGCGCAGGGCGCTCGCCAGATAGAGGGGGTTGCCGGAGAGCTTGGCACCCCCTTTATCGGCCTCGTATTCCCGGGAGCGGGAGACCGCCATCTGCACCAGCATAGCCGCCAGGGGGGCGAGAATCATCATCAGGATCATGGCGATCGGATTGCCGTCCTCGTCATCCCGGCCGCCGAAGAGAAGAGACCATTGGGCCATGTGCGACAGGTAAGAAATCGCCCCGGCGATGGTCGCGGCGATGGAACCGATGAGAATATCACGGTGCATGACGTGACTCATCTCGTGGGCCATCACCCCCATCAACTCCTCGCGGGAGAGGATTTGCAGAATCCCTTCGGTGGCCGCGACCACGGCATGTTGCGGATTGCGGCCGGTGGCGAAGGCGTTAGGGGTGGGCTGGGGCAGGAGGTAGACCTTCGGCATGGGCAGATCGTTGCGCCGGCAGATCTCGTCGACCACCTCGAAAAGAGGGCCGCTGGAGACTTCGACCCCCCGATACATCTTGATGACGATCTTGTCGGAAAACCAGTAGGAACCGAGATTCATCACGGCGGCCAGGACCAGGGCGAAGAGCGCTCCGCCCTGCCCGCCGAGAGCGCCGCCGGCGGCGACCAGCACCAGGGTCAGCAGGGTCATGAGAAGAACGGTACGCAGAGTATTCATCATTTCACCTCGTTCACGGGTTTTTATCATTCGCGGGCAGACAAAGCAATGCGCCTGCTCCCACTATAATAACGGCACCGATACCAGGCAAGGGCAGTGCCGCAAAAAGCCCGCGATGGTCGCAACCCGGCCTAGTCCGAACCGAGTCGGGTTCCTGGTGACAGCGGACAGCCGCGTAGGAAATCGCCGGCGGCCAGGCGCTTTTTCCCCGGCAGCTGCAATTCACCAACCCGCAACACCCCCTCGCCGCAGGCGATACGTACCCCGGCGGCATCAGCGGCCAGCACCGTCCCCGGCGCGCCGCTCCCCGCTTCCGGCGCGGTGCGGGCGATCTTCAGCACCTCGCCGCGCAACTGGGTGTAGGCCCCGGGCCAGGGATCGAGGCCGCGCACCTGATTGTGGATCTGCGCGGCGGTACGTTCCCAGTCGATGAGCCCGTCTTCCTTCTTGAGCATCGGCGCGTAGTTGCTGAGGGCATCCTCCTGTTTTTCCGCCGTCAACGTCCCGGCGCAGAGCCGGCGCAGGGTTTCTTCCATCGCCTCGCGACCGAGAAGAGCCAGACGGTCGTGCACCTCGCCGGCGGTTTCGAGGGGGCCGATGGGGGTGACGCGCTTGATCAGCATGTCGCCCGTATCGAGGCCGACATCCATATACATGGTGGTCACGCCGGTCTCCGTTTCCCCGTCGATGATCGCCTTGTTGATCGGCGCCGCCCCCCGGTAGCGGGGCAAAAGCGAAGCGTGCACGTTGATGCAACCGTATTGGGGAATTTCCAGCACACTCTTGGGCAGAATCTGCCCGTAGGCGACAACCACGATCAGATCGGGAGCGATGGCGCGCAACTCCTCGACCACCGCCGGATCGCGCAGCTTGAGAGGCTGATGGACGGATATGCCGTGCTTGAGCGCCAGTTCCTTCACCGGCGGCGGGGTCAACTGGTTGCCCCGCCCTTTGGGGCGATCCGGCTGAGTGTAGACCGCGCGCAGGTCGAGGCCGAAGTCGAGCAGCCCTTGCAGGGTGGCGAGGGCAAATTCCGGCGTGCCCATGAAAACGGTGCGGATATCCTGAGGCTTGATCACAGCTGCTCCCGTTGCCGTTCGAGGATTTTTTTGTATTTCTTGCGGAAGATGCCCCGCTTCAGGGGGGAAAGGCGGTCGACGAAGAGAATCCCGTCGAGATGGTCGAGTTCATGCTGGATACAGATCGCCAGCAGCCCCTCGGCCTCCAGTTCCCGCGCCTGCCCCTCCGCATCCTGAAAACGGACCCGCACCCGGGAGGAACGGTCGACCTTGGCGTAATAAGAGGGAACGGAGAGGCAGCCTTCCTCCTCGCAGGATTCCCCCTCGCGGAAGACGATTTCGGGGTTGACCAGGGTATGGAGCTGGGGCGGCTGCCCTTCGCGGGCGCAGTCAATCACCGCCAGTCGCCGCGAGACCCCGACCTGGGGGGCGGCCAGGCCGACGCCGGGGGCGGCGTACATGGTCTCGGCCATGTCCGCGACCAACTGTTTCAGGGCGCTATCGAAAGCCTCCACCGGCTGCGCCGTCTGTTTGAGAACCGGATCGGGATAGTGTCGGATCGCTAGAATCGCCATGGCTTGATCTCGTAAGAAAATACTGCGTTAAAGAAAAATCACGGATTGGAATCATACGTGCAGGATGGCGAGGTTGTCAACTGCGTGGCGGCAGTCAGGGGGAGCGGCAACACATTGCCGGCCGCATCCTTCGGCGAAGAAAACGACCCATGCCGAGGCGACAGCGGCACGATACCAGATGGCCAGCGCCAAAAGCAGAGCGAGAAGAATCAGAAGGTATTTCAACATGGGTTCAGGCTCCGTAACGTTCGGCATAAAGCGCCTCCAGACTGCGCCAGTGGCACTGGGTGGAGGCGGCATTGGCCAGGTAGATGGAGCGGGCCCGCAGGTCGTCGATGCCCGCAGCCGCCGTACGCAGCTCCGTTTCCAGGCGCCGCTCCTCGGCAATGGCCAGGCGCAGGGCCGCTTGAGCCGTGAAATTTTCCGCCGCCAGGGACTGGAGCGCCCGCCACCAAGAGCTGGTGGTGTCGGGAGGAGTGGCGAGCAGATCCTCGAAAGGAGGAAGATCGCCATGCCGGCGGTCAAGGGTGTAGAAGGAATAGGCATGCTGACGCTCTTCCCGGGCCAGACGGGAAAAAAGGGCCGCCGCTTCGGGATCGCTCAGGCGCTGGGCTGCAGCCCGGTAAAAATCCATGGCTTCCTTTTCGGTCCGTAATGCGGCCCGGATCGCTTCCCGCAATGGTCTCGACCCATTCATGAAAACCTCCTCCCTTCCTCCTTTTCTTTGCAACAAAGGCTCAGGCAGCCTGCCGGCGACCGGCCCCCGGCCGAATTCCGCGGGGACGATCCGATCAGGGCTCGGGCCGACGGATCAGGTCGACCTGGGTCCGGTAGATCCACTCGATCACCTCTTCGCACTCGCTGCTGATGGCGACCAGCCTTCTGTTGGCCTCCTCCAGCAGTTCGGCGAGGGATCGCCCCGGCGGCAGATGAATCCCCATCCACTCGGAAATCTCCCGGGTTTCCTCCTCGACCTCATGGGCAAATCCGTCGAAATCGAGCCCCTGCAACGCCGGGATTGCGCCAGCCACGGCGATAAATCCCTCCCGGCAACATTCGGGGCAATCGCCTTGAAAAAAATCGGCGAGCACTCCGGCCAGATGAACGGCCCTGACCAGCAAAGAAACCTCACCCGCCCCCATCCAGCCGCGGGGATCCCGATGGTGCTCGATGACCGCCAGCAAACCTTCGGGAAAGCGCCAGCAGCGGGCCGCCGCCAGGCCCAGGGCGGTATGATCGAAGCCGAAAACCGCCCGTTCGGCCGCGTCGAGACCTTCCCCCGTAGTCCCGCGCCGCTTGAGTACCTCGACATAGCGATCCGCCTGGGCTCCGGCTAAAAGAATCGCACCGATATCGGCAAGCAGTCCGGCCGTAAAGCCCTCCTCCACCATCTGCGGATTTATGCGCCTGAGCAGCCGCCGGGCAGCAACGGCCGTGGTCAGGGAGTGCCGCCAGAACGGTGTGAAATCGAGTCGGGCATTTTCCAGGGGGACAAGGGAAAAGGCGAGGGAGAGGGTGCGGACCTGACGGTTGCCGATGCGAATGATCGCCCGCTTGATATTACCGACCGGCAATACCGGCGCGTACAGGGGGGAATTGGCCGTTTTCAGAATTCGTGCCGAAAGCGCCGCGTCCAGGGCGATGACCCGTGCCAGGTCGTCGGCGGCCAGTTCCGGATCGAGGGATAGAACCTTGACCGCCACGGCCGGCAGGCTGGGCAGGATTTCGGCTTGGAGAACGGTTTCCAGGCAAAGCTCAGTCATCGCGGCAACCCCGAGGCAAAAGAATCCTTCAATTTTTGAATATTCTATTCTTTATACCTGCTCACCCGCGAGGACGCAATCGTGCACCGCGAGGGTTCATGAACCCTCGCGGTGAATTTACCTCCAGCCGCGAATCTGGAGAGTTCCTCCTATGCGAGACTGGCCATGATTTCGGCGAACTCGGCCGCAAGATCAGGCTGGGCGGCAATGGCGACCTGTTCATCAAGGACTTTGGCGAGGATTTCGTCGGTGGTCAGGGGGTTGGCCAGCACCGAGCGGAAGACGATGATCGGCTCACTCCGATAGCGGGGCAGGGCTAGCCGGGTACGGGAAACAAAGGAATTACCGGCGGCCCGCTGGCGTTTCTGGATGGCTTCGATGATGCGGTCGAGGCGGGTGTTGATCCGTAGCGCCGTTGCGGCGTCGGCCCGGGCCAGGTCTTTCTGAAGCCAGGCCGGGACGTAACGGTAGGTGAGGATGTTCAGTTCCGGCGCGGTAATCAACTCGAAGTCGGGATGGCGCTCGATCATCCCGGCGAAACGCCGGGCCCGCTCGATGCCGCCGTCCATGAGCAGCTCATAGCCCTTGCGGCCGATGATCGACAGCCCGGCATGAACCAGCATCGCCATCCCCGGACGCGAGCCTTCGAGGGTGTGGCTGCCGAGGTCCTTGGAGCCGCGCCGGATGATGTAGGCGGCGTGATGCTCGACGGCCGCGAGGGTTTCGGGATCCTTGAAGACCACCATTCCCGCGCCCATCGGCGCATAGAGCTGCTTGTGGGCATCGATGGTGACCGAGTCGGCCCGTTCGATCCCCTTGAGCAACGGCCGGTACGTCCGCGAAAAGAGGGTCGGTCCGCCCCAGGCCGAGTCAACGTGGAAATGGCAGTTCAACTCTTCGGCGAAATCGGCCATCCCCTCCAGCGGATCGACATTGCCGGTCTCCGTGGTGCCGCCAATGCCGACCAGGGCCAGCACCCGCATCCCCTCCCCTTGCAGTCGGCGGCTCTCTTCCCGCAACCGGCGCAGATCGATGCGGCAGTTCTCGTCGGTCTCGACAGTAACCAGGTTGTCCCGGCCGATGCCGAGAAGGTCGACCGCCTTGGCCAGGGAATAATGGGCGCGGCGCGAGACCAGCACCGCCAGCCCGGCGCAGTCGAGATGGCGCAGGGCCTTGACCAGCCCTTCCCGGGCGATGCCGCGAAACTCCCCGGAAGGGGCGCAGAGGCGGTTGCGGGCGGCCCAGAGGGCAGTGATGTTGGCCACCGTCCCTCCCGAACAGAAGGCCCCGAGGGCGTGTCGGGGATCATGCATCCAGCGGCCGTAGAAGTCGTCGTCCCGGTCGTAGACCAAGCGATGGAGCATGGCCAGCACCTGCCGCTCCATGGGGGTGAAGGCCTTGGAGGTCTCGACCTTGACCAGATTCTGGTTGAGGGCGATCATGATCCGCGAAAGAGGCAGCATGAAGTAGGGGAAGGCCGAAGTCATGTGCCCGATGAAGGCCGGCGAAGCGGTATTCACCGACTGGGCGACGAGCTTCTCGGTAAGAAAATCGGTGTAGTCGGAAACGAAGGTCGGCTCTTCGGGCACCCGGGTGCTGCTGAAATCCTGCTCGATCTCGCTGAGCTTGCGTTCTAGGGCGACCACATGCTTCTGCAGAAATCCGGCGACATTGCCAGCGATTTCGCGGTCAAGGCCACCCAGGGTGGAATCGGGGGCTTCAGGAACGGTGAAAATGCGGTGGAGAGTTTCCAGGTTGGCCTGAGCGGCTTCTTTTGATCTAGGCATGAGCAGCGCATCCGGGCAGGGGGTCGAATCCGCATCGTCATCGCGGAACAACCACATAAGTCATGAAGAAATCAAACAAACGGACAATTCTGTATACAGAACGACGGGCCCTCTGTCAACGGAAACGCCGCCGCGCCACGTCTTTATCCCTCCGCGTCGACGCCAAGCCGGTGAAATTCCACAACCCCCGACATTCGCCCGGGGTCGTCACTCCCCTTCAAAAATCGGCAGCGCCTCACCGTTCAGAGTCAGAACGCCATTTTTGAAGCCGGCGCTTCCCTTGAGCTTATCCCCTTCGCGAACCACAAAATTCTGGGCCAGAAGCGCCTCGATTTCACTGTCGATAGCCTGTTCGAGCTGCCGCTCGACTTCCTCGGCGGAGAGGCCGGAAGCCTCATCCTGGTCCAGCGCATTTTTCATATTCTCGCCCAGCAGCGACCTAACCAGCCGTTCATGAATTTCCAGATCGAAGCCGGCCTCGATCTGGCGCAGCAGAACGGCCATATCCCCCAGGCCCGCGCCATCGTCGCCGACGAAGCGCAGATGCCCGTTGCCGCCCAGGTTGCCGCGAGGTGAAGTCAGATGCAGACGGTGAATGCTCAACTCGGGCTTGCCTTCCAGCAACCGGTTGAAAAGCTGAAAGTACAGGGGGACGAGCTGGACCAGTTGCTCGTCCGGATTGAAATTCTCCGCCCCCCGATAGATGTCCTGAAGCTGCTCTTGGAACTCGCTCAACGCCCGACCATCCAGGTTTTTCATTTCAAGGTCGAAGACGGCAGGGCCGAACGTATCCCCATCGACGGTCACTTCGGCCAGCTCGACGAGCTCCCGGAAGCCGACCAGAGCGTTCTCATAGGCGCTGTCCAAGGTGATCGCAAGGTCTTTGATCCGGAGCTCTCGAATGTCCCCGTCGGCAGCGTTCGTCCGGCTGAGGGTCAATCCGTCGAAGGTCACCTCATTCTTGCCGACGTAGAGCCGCGGCAGGACCTCGTTGAGATCGAAGCGGCCGCGGATACCGCCGATGGTAACGACCCCTTCCCCGGTCCGAAACTCCATTCCCGGCAGCTCCAGAGTTCCAACTGCAGTCTTTGCCTCCGGCGCGTATTCGGATTCGAAGGCGAGCCCTTCGCTCTTCATTTCGCCCTCGTCGATCCGCCGCTCGAAAGGGGGAATCCGTAACCGGCTAGTGGTCGTGCCGCCGAAGGAAACGCTTGTCTTCAGGGCGGCTTCTTTGAGCTCCGGAAACTTTTCCAGAAACTCCCCGGCGGCGCCGCCGTTCACCGAAACCCCGGCCAGCCGGGTTTCGATGCGGGCCAAAGCGGGACCGCCGCCAAAGGGAAGCGGCCCATGCCGGAAGACTTGCCCCAGGGCCAGTTCCAGCGTTTCCGGCGCCGCCGCCGGGTCGTCTTGGGGAATGGCAACCGTCAGGACGGTTTCGGCCGTCGAGGAGAGGACCCCACGCTCATAACTCCGCGTCTCGATGGAGATCGGCCCCCAGGATCCGGCTTCCGCCAGGAACGCAGCATAGCGCTCTTCCACATCACCGCCCATGACATAGGCGGCGCCGGCCCAGGCCACGACGGCGAGCACGACGACGACAACCGCTACACTGATTTTTTTCACAGTCCCTCCCATGTCCCTGAATGCTGGTTTTACAACTCCGGTTGCCAGCGGATCACCTGCCGGTCGTAATCGATACGATAATCGAGGTTGCGCAGAAAATCCATGCCGAGGAGCCCGTCGAAGCGGGCTTCCGTCATTTTGTGGTCGATGACCATGGCCCGGGCGTTGTCGAGCTTGAAGGGGCCGACCTTGATGTACTGGAAACGCACCACGTCGGTGGGGATGACCCCGCCGCCGGCAACCTGGGAGAAGCCTGTCTTTTCGCTTTCGACCTGCAAGCGCTCGACGGCGGCGCGGTGAAAGACCGTGCTCGACGCCCCGGTGTCGAGGAGCAGCAGGACATCGGCCTTGTTGCGGGCGAAGGCGACCTGCACCGGCACCAGCACCTGGTTGCCGCGAATCGTCACCGGCGTCTCCAGGGATCGCAGCAGCGCCCGGCGCTCTTCCTCGGCCCGCCGGTCGGCATGCGCCGCCGCTTCTTCCGCCTGAAGCCGCTCTTCCTCCTCGCGCAGGGCACGTCGTTCGTCAGGGCTGAGGTGATCGAGGCGGCTCCGGTAGCTGGTGGTCTCTTTCCGGTATTCCTCGGGAACCCGCGTCTCGTCGTCGACGAAGACGGTGACGCCGTTGCCGTCGACATAGCGGTAGATCTTGGCCTGGATGCCGCCGGCAAAGGCCACGGCGACCAGCGTGAGACACATGATGAGGACAGGACGCATGAGCGGACCTCGATTAATAGATACGACGGGGCGTTACAGCCCCGCGACGAAATTCTGGACGAGACCGAAATACTCTCGGGCATTCACGGCCAGAATATTGTTGTGATTGCCCCGGGGAAAGACATGCAGGTGCTTCTTTCCCCCCGCCCAGCGATAGAGGCGTTCCCCGTGGCTGAGTTCGACAAGTTCGTCGTTGCGAGTATGCATCACCAGCAGCGGTCCCCGATAAGCGGCCAGCTTCCCCCGATGATCAAGACGCTCGGCAACGGCCGCGGCCAATTCCTCTGCGGTGCAGCCCAGTTCCCAGGGGGCGATGCGCAGCAGCAACCGCTCCAGCGGGTCGGCCACGGCGCTTTCGAGGATCAATCCGCCCACTTCGGGAAAGAGTGACGCGCCGTGGATGGCGAAAAGAGAGCCGACGGAGCGGCCGAAGAGCACCATCTCCTCCACGGGGCAGCCGACCGCGCGGATCAGCGGCTCGACATCGTCGAGCATGCGCCCGAGGCTTGGGCTCCCCGTGGACATCCCGTAGCCACGAAATTCCGCGAGAAAAAGCTTCAAACCCAGGGCATCGACGCCGTCGACAAAGCCGTCGAGGTAATCGGCAACGGTCTCACCGTTGCCGTGGAAATGGACCAGGGTCTTCGCACCGGGATGTGCCCGGTGGGAAAAACAGGCCAGCCGCGCCCCTGCCGCTTCGACCCAGTAGGGCTCGGCGATGCGTTCGGGACGAGGAAAGAAATAGCGTTCGGCGATCAGGGGATGATTGAGCAACTCGGTGGTCATAGGCTCCTCCAAGGCGCGGATCGTAGCGGCGATGGAATCGTAGGGGATTGTACCATTTGCGCGGCCGGGGGGAAATCCTCAATCGCCCACGCACGTCCGCAAGCCCTAATCGTCGGGATGACAATGGGTCCGGGCTTCTCTTTTCCCGGCGAATCGGCGATAATGAGAAAAATTTTCATCCCCCATAGGAGGTGTCATGTTTTTCGCCGCCACCCTCTCCGGCAGCACCGAACTGGCGATCTTAGTAAAACTTCTCCTCGCCGCCTTAGCCGGAGCCATGCTCGGCATCGAACGGGAAAAGCACGGACGCCCCGCCGGGCTGCGCACCCATCTGCTGGTCACCCTCGGCTCCTGCCTGATGATGATCGTCTCCGAAGCCTTTTTTCTCAAGTACGGCGACCTTCCCGGAACCGGTGTGGTGCGCCTCGATCCGGGACGGGCAGCGGCACAGATCATCACCGGCATCGGTTTTCTCGGCGCCGGGGTCATCATCAAAGAAGGCTTTACCGTGCGCGGCCTGACCACCGCCGCCTGCCTGTGGGTGGCGGCCGGGATCGGCATGGCCTTCGGCATAGGCCTCTTCATCGCTGGTACCGTCGCCACCCTGCTCTCGCTGCTCGCCCTGATCGTCCTGAAAAAGCTCGAACCCCTGATCCAGAAGGACCGCTACCTGCATCTGCGCATCACCGCCAATTCCGAGCCGGACATCTTTCCCACTCTGGAAAGGCTTTTCGCCGAACGCAAGCTGTGCATTTCCGACATTGAATCCGATCTCGATCTCGCCACCCAGCGCATTCGCTACCACTTCATCATTACCCAGCACCGGGGGCGTATCGGCCGGGAACTGAGCCGGATCATCGCCGGCATCGACGGGGTAAAAAAGATCCACTACCAGTAAATGCCGCCCTCACCCGCCCCGCCGGCCCCTTTTTCCGGAGGGAGAGGGAATGAATAAAGCGAACGCCCCGTCAGGAATTTCCCGGCGGGGCGTTCGCTTTGTCGCGAGAGATTCTCTCTATATCAAGCCGCCTCGGACCATTTCAGGGCGGCGGCGGGGCAGACGGCGACGCATTCGGAGCAGCGCAGGCAGTCGCGCTCGGCGACCACGCCGGCTGGTTTGTGCCGCGCGATTCCCAGGTTCATGGCGCAGACCTTCTCACATTTGCCGCACTCGCGGCAACCGGAGGAAATCTCCAGGGACTGCTTGTGCCCGCCCAAGGCATTGGCCGAAGTCCCCACCGGGCAGAAGGCGCACCAGCTGCGGGGATGGTAGATGAGGCCGACAATCACGGCGAGGGCGGTGGTCAGGGCGCACATGGACCAGAAGACCGTCCCCCAGTGCCGCCAGGAGGTCGGATCGAGACTCAGGCGCCAGACCATGAAGCCCATCAGCAGGGCAAAGACCATCCAGCGGAAAAGCAGGTTGCGAAAGAGCGCGGGGATCGGCCGCTCGCCGCTCCCTCAGGGAGAGGGGTTCAACGCCGTCTTCCGGGTTAATCGAACTGGGCTTTGAATTCTTCCATCAACCCCTTGAGGGTTTCCAGTTCCGCCCGCAGCGCCGCAACCTCGGCTTCCAGCGCTGCCAGCCGCTCGTTCTCCGCCCGCACCCGCAAGGTCGCCGCTTCCGGCGCCGGGGCCGCCGGTTCCTCGCTGATTTCCGGCACTCCGGCGAAGAGATGGGTGTAACGGCTTTCCTTGCGTCCGGGCTGGCGGGGCAACTGCATAACCAACGGCTCTTTGCGCTCGGCGAGGTGTTTGAGGATGATCTCCACCTCATCCAGGCTCTTGAGGGGATGCATACGGTCGGCGCGGGCGCGCAACTCGCCCAGGGTCTGAGGGCCGCGCAGCATCAGTTCGGCGAGGACCGCCAGTTCTTCCGGTTCGAGATAAAGCTTGACGCTGAGGGCGTGCCGGTAACGAGGCACCCGTCCCCCTTCGCCGGCCTGCATGGCCAGCCCCAGATGGCGCAGGCGGTCGAGGGCACGAACCACGGTCGTCTCGTCGAAAGCGACCGCCGGATCGCGGTTCGACTTCTGGTTGCAGGCGGTGGTCAGGGCGTTGAGGGTCAGGGGATAATACTCGGGGGTGGTCATCTCTTTTTCGATGAAACAGCCGAGTACCCGCACTTCATCTTGGTTGAGCTGAATGGTCATCGCTGGACCTCCCTGGACTGGTCGAGAATGGAGGCGCACCATAGCATGAGAGGAGATTAAGACGGAAGATTTTTATGGTGAAAGTTGCCCGAGGGAAAAGAATTCAGGGCGTAAAAAACAACGGGCCGGAAAACCTTCCAACCCGTGCAATCCCTTACCGCGCTTCCCTAAAGCCCGCCAGCCAGTTGTCGAGCTTTTCCTCCACGGCATCTCTGGTGCGATAGGAAATTTCCGGCAGCTCGCCCCCCCAGGCCTCCTCGGCCTGGCGATAGCCGTCCGCGATCCCTTTACGGATGGCGTCGATGCGGCTTGGGTCGTTGCCGGCGATACCGACAGCAAACTGGAAGATCCGTTCCGAGGTCTGCTCGACACCGAAATAGCCGTCCTCGGCAATGAGCGATTGAGCCTCCTCAGAGCTGAGGCTCTCCAGATCGACCTCCCCTCCCCCCGTCGCCACCCGGGTCGCAATCCCCTGCTCCTGAAGGTTGCGGGCGACGAGGTCACGCAGCAGCCGGTAAGCCGCACCAATGTCCACCTCCTTCACGGCGGGCTCGTAACCAACCCCTTCGGCCGCTTTGTTCCCCAAGGAAACCCGATCCGTGCTCCGGCCCGGTTTTGCTTCGGCATTTTCCGGCCCCAGCTTTTCCCGATGGGTTTTTTCCAGTAATTTGCGAGCTTCGGTCTGAAAACGCTCCAAGGCTCCACTGCCGACACTTTTGAGCATGCTGGCCTCCTTTCTCGCCTTTCGGCAACGGGAAAGCCCCCCCCTGCCGCCTTTCCTTTACCATAGCATAAGTCGCGAAAAAATGATGCTTGCGCAAAAGCATCAGGTTGGCCGGCTAAGCTAAAAGCGCCAAATGCAAGGCGAGCCCATGGCAGCAACGCCCCAGTTGGTGGGTTTTAGCGACGCCGGAAAATATATCAGGGGCGGTCCCGCGGCTCGCCCCGCCCGCGGGAGCGATCACCGAGCCGAAGGAAGAAACGGGCCAGTTCCCCCCAGAACCATTCCCGCAGCCGTCGTCGCCAGGAACGGCGTCGCCAGTCGCCGGCGCGAATTTCCAGGCTGTCGGTAAAGTCTTCCTGAAAGAGCGCCGCCACGGACTCGGCCAGGTCCGGATCTCGAACCTCTTGGTTGGCCTCCAGATTCCAGCGGTAATTCCAGCGGTCGGCGTTACTTGAACCGATGCTCAGCCAGCTGTCGCAAAGCATTGTCTTGGCATGGATGAAGCGGGGCTGGTACTCGAAGATGCGCACCCCGTCCCGCAGCAGACGCTCGTAATAACGGCTGCCGATGTGCCGAACCTCGGGGCGGTCCGAATGGGGGCCGGGCAGCAGCAGACGCACGTCGATGCCGCGCCGGGCGGCCCGGCGCAGGGCGCGGCGCAACTTCCAGGGCGGAACGAAATAGGCCGTGGCCAGCCATACCCGATGTCGACATTTAGCGATATGGCGCAGATAAGAGCGCATGATCTCCGACGAGGCGACATTGTGGCCATGCACCGCCACCCGCCCGGGAAAACCCTGAGCAAGGGGATGCGCCGCCGGGGGATCGATCTCGGCCATGGGCATTTTCGCCCAGCGCCGCCAGGTTCCGAGGAACAGAGCGTGCCAGTCGGCGACGCAGGGACCGCGAATGGCCAGCATCCCCTCGCGCCAATAGCGCTCAGGATCAAGCGCCGGATCGAAAGCGTCGGTGATCCCCGCACCGCCGGTATAGGCAATCTCACCGTCGACCAGAAGCAGCTTGCGATGGTTGCGGAAGAGGTTGCGGCGCCCGCCGGTCAGACGCAGGACGTTGTAGAAAGCGAGATGCACCCCCGCCGCCCGCAGCTGGAGGCGATCCCGCCGGTGCAGATAAAAACTGCCGAAGGCGTCGAAGAGCAGATAGACCGCCACCCCCCGTTCCCGGGCAGCGATCAGGGCCGTGATGAAGCGGTCGGCGACCTCCCCCGATTCGACCAGATACATCTCCAAAAAGATGTAACGACGGGCGCCGGCGATACTCGCCAGCATGGCACCAAAAAAGGACTGGCCATCGACCAGCATCGTGCAGCGATTGCCGGAACGGATGGGAAAACGATACTTGCGATTGCGGGAACGGGATGCCTGCATGCCTTTTCATCCTGGAAATTATTTGGGTTCAAATAGCCACAAAGCTGGATAAAAGGCAACATTCATGAAAATCGGACTTTATGCCAAGCGGGAATTCCCCTATAAAAAGTATCGGAGGAAGCATCGATCAAAGGAGAAAACCATGCACGCGGCGCACGCCATGGAATTCATCAACCAGCCGGGGCGATTCGGGATTCTGGCCACCAGCGGGGAAACCGGGGAGAGCAACGCCGCCCTCTTCGCCTCGGCGCGCATGCCCGATGAACGGACTCTGGTTCTCGGTCTCAGCGAAAACCGCAGCCTGACCTATTTGCGCGCCAATCCCCGGGCCTGCTTCCTGGCCTTCGAGCCGGGAGCCAATCCCCTGCTCTGGCGGGGTTGTCGCCTCTATCTGCGGGTGGAGGAAATCAGCACCTCCGGCCCGCTCTTCGAAACCCTCGTCGCCGGGGCCCAGAAGCAGGCCGGCGAACGGGCCGCCGGCGCCATCCGCGCTGCGGTCCGCTTCGCAGTCACCGCCATCCGCCCTCTCATCGACCTTCCCCGGCGGAGCCGGCGCCAGGGGGTGAAAGAATGACCGACAGAACCGTAAGGTGGGCCGACACTTCCGCTACCTCTGGACAAGCCGCATAACCTGTTGAGAAATATGTGAAATTTTACGGAATAGATACCGACCGCAATAGAGCCCAGGTCCACCGTCGGACTACTTTACACAAAACCTCCGGCTAACGAGAAAACTTGTTTAATTCCGAGCTCTTGTACGTGGCCTAATTTTTGCTGACAAAAATCGAATCACTCTAAGGCTGAGGACAATCGGCCTTTTTCCACAAGGAGGGACCATGAAACATCTTTTTGCCGTCGTGGCGGGCCTGACACTCTTTCTGACCTGCTTCATCCCATCGGGACACGCCACCTTCATCGCGTGTGACACTCCCTTCGACCAGGTTGGCAACTGTCCTCAACCGGCCGGTTCTGGCGGCATCAAGGGGTTCTTCGGCAACACGTCACCCCGCAACCGGTGGGATAACATCGACATTCGGGAATGTGGCGACAACGATGACCGAATTTGTTTTAACGACAACACGACCGACATCACCACCTTCTTCGATCAAATCTTGTCGCAGATTTCTAGTTGCGGGAACAAGCACCATTCCAACAGGAATTGTTGGAATGTTTCCGATATCTTTCCTATCTGTGGCAACAACCTCAATGCCGCCGGTGCGCAAAGCAATGCCATCAACGCCGTCCCCGAACCGTCGACCTGGATTCTTCTCGGTAGCGGATTGGTCGGCCTTGCGGCTTTTCGCCGGCGGACTCCCTGATTTTCCTCGCCTCTTCCCCGTTTTTGCTAAAGCGCCCGCCTCATCGGGCGCTTTTTTTAGCGCCGTTTAAAGATCCAATCCGCCCCAGAAATATGTCCTGACCGTACAGTCGCTTGCGGCAGGATGGAAGACGGTGGAGGACTCGCCGTCGTCGATCACACCCCGTAGCGTCTCGACGGCATCTGCCTTCCACCTAGCCCGTCAACCTGACCGACTGACATGAAAAAAGCCGGCAAAAGCCGGCTTTTTTATGTCACCCCCCATCCCCGCCGCTTTCCGGCGGCGGCAGTTCCATCCGTTCTTTCCGAAAGAGTCGCGCCACGGCATTGAGCACCCCTTTCACCCCCCGCCAGATTTTGGGCAGCAGCCAGATCATCAGCAGAATGAAAAGGATCAACGCCCCAACAAAGAGCCAGGGGGAATGGAGGGCCGTCCACAACCCGCCGATCACCAGCACGTCTTCGCCGACAGAAGCGAACCAGTTGCTGAAGGGTTCCGGTGAGGTATTGATCACGACCCGCGAGCCGGCCTTGGTCAGATGGGTGCCGGCGGCGAGCCCGCCCCCAACCAGCCCAACGGCGATGGAGAGAGCCGGGCTGACATCACCGATGGCGCCCGCCGCCAGAACGGCGCCGGCGGGGATGCGAATGAAGGTGTGGATGGTGTCCCAGCCGGTGTCGACCCCGGGAGTCTTATCGGCGAAAAACTCGATAAAGTACATCACCCCGGCGGCGAAGATCACCATGGGGTCGGAGAGGACTTCGAGCCCCGGCGGCAAGGTCATGTTGCCGGTGGCTCCAAGCACGCCCAGAGTGAGAATGGCGGCATAGAGATTGATGCCGCTGGCCCAGGCGGCCCCCATGCTCAGGGCAATGGTCTGAATCAGCTGGTCGAGATGTTCCATGGACGGCTCCCTTCAACGGTTGCGTGACGCCGGGAATGGGATAAGCTTTGACTCAAACAAGAGACAATTTCGCTCCATAATAACCTTTTTTACGGTTAATAGTCAGCCCAAAGTGAAAATTCGCCCGCGAAGGGCAAAACCGATTGTTTGCGCGCTTTGTCGCAAAAAATCGCTCTTTTCGTTTTAAAAGACCAAAAAGATCCTTGACAGGCGTTGCCACAGAGGGTATATGAGACAAAAATGATCTTTTGGGTTTTAATTTTATGATGGGACTGACCCGCAAGGGAGAATATGCGATTCGCGGCATGATCTACCTGGCTCGCCAAGAGCCGGGGAAGCTCATTCTGGTCAACGAGATTGCCGAAACCGTCGACGTGCCCCAGAGCTTTCTGGCGAAGATCTTCCAAGGGCTCACGCGTCTCGGCTTGGTACGCTCCAGCCGGGGCGCAGGCGGTGGTTTCACCTTGGCCCGGCCGGCGGCGGAGATCAGCCTGCGCGAGGTGATCGAGGCGGTGGAAGGGCCGATCTGCGCCAACCGCTGCGTGCTCGATGACGGGTTCTGCAACCGTAGCGCCCATTGCACGGTGCATCCGGTCTGGCACCGGGTACAGGATCAGGTCGGCGCCATTCTCGATGGCGTCAGTCTTGCCGAATTGAGTAAATAACGACTCAGGAGTTCCACCCATGCTGAAAAAGATCTGGCACTTTTATCGGGACGGTTTCCGCGCCATGGTCCTGGGGCGCACCCTCTGGAAAATCGTCCTGATCAAGGTCGCCGTACTCCTGGCTCTCGCCAACTTCATCCTCCCCGACTACCTCAATCGCAACTTCAATACGGCCCAGCAACGGGCCGCCCACGTTCTCGACAATCTCACCCCGCCCGGCAGCGCATCCGGGCAATAAAATTTTCTCAGGAGGCTCCCGTGATTGAAGCACTCGACCTGTCGATGGTCAACTGGGCCCGGGCCCAATTTGCCCTCACTGCCATGTTCCACTGGATTTTCGTCCCCCTGACCTTGGGTCTTTCCTTCCTGCTGGCTTTTTTCGAGACCCTCTACGTCCGCACCGGCAATGAGGTCTGGAAACGCATCACCAAGTTCTGGATGTCCCTTTTCGCCATCAACTTCGCCATCGGCGTCGCCACCGGCATCATCCTCGAATTCGAGTTCGGTACCAACTGGTCGAACTATTCGTGGATGGTCGGCGACATCTTCGGCGCGCCCCTGGCCGCCGAGGGGATCTTTGCCTTCTTCATCGAGGCAACCTTCTTCGCGGTGATGTTCTTCGGCTGGAATCGGGTCTCGAAGGGTTTCCACCTGCTCTCCACCTGGATGGTGGCAATCGGCTCCAACCTCTCGGCTCTGTGGATTCTGGTCGCCAATGGCTGGATGCAATACCCCGTCGGCATGAAGTTCAACCCGGAAAGCGCCCGCTTCGAGATGGAAAACTTCTTCGAAGTGCTGCTGTCGCCGGTAGCCGTCGGCAAGTTCACCCATGCCACCAGTTCCAGTTTCCAGCTTGCCTGCCTCTTCGTGGTCGCCGTCTGCTCCTGGTTTCTGCTTCGCCGCCGCCACCAGGAAATGGCCAAACGCAGCATCATCGTCGCCTCGATCTTCGGCCTTTTCGCCTCCGGTTTCGTTGCCTTCACCGGTGACGAGGCGGCGCATACGGCGGGGCAGGTCCAGCCCATGAAACTGGCGGCCATGGAAGGCCTCTACGACGGCGAGGTTGGTGCGCCCCTGCTGATCTTCGGCATTCCCAATCTCGACAAACGTCCGGGGGACGATCTGCCCGCCTTCCACGAGGCGGTGGGCATCCCCTACGCTCTCTCCTTTCTCACCAACCGCTCCTTCAACAGCTTCGTTCCGGGCATCAACGACCTGCTTTACGGCAACCCCGAGCATGGCGTGATGGGAGTCACCGAGAAGATGGCCCTGGGCAAGCAGGCGGTGGAACAGCTCGCCTTCTACAAGGGGGCGAAAAAGGTCGGCAATGAAGCGGCAGCGCAACAGGCCTTGGTCGGCTTTGAGGAGATCAGCCCCTATCTCGGCTACGGCTACCTGAACAGCGCGGAAGAGGCGGTCCCCCCCATCGCCCTCAACTTCTTCAGCTTCCGCATCATGGTCGGCCTGGGAATCTTCTTTCCCATCCTCTTTCTGGTCTTTGTGTTCGCTACCCTCTACGACAAGGTGGCCGAGCAGAAGTGGCTGCTGGTCACCGGCGTCGCCTCCCTCTTCCTCGGCTATATCGCCTCGGAAGCGGGCTGGGTCGTTGCCGAGGTCGGCCGCCAGCCCTGGGCCATCCAAGGGCTGCTGCCGGTAAGCGTAGCCCGTTCCAACCTGACCGCAGCGACAGTGGCGGGAACCTTCTTCATGTTCCTGTTCCTCTTCACCGTGCTTCTCGTCGCGGAAGTCCGCATCATGCTCAAACAAATCGCCATCGGTCCGGAGGAGAACTGATATGATCGGCAGCCTGGAACTGACTCAACTGCAGCAACTCTGGTGGATTATCTGCTCCTTGGTGGGCGCGCTCTTCATCTTCATGAACTTCGTTCAGGGGGGGCAGACCCTGATGTTCACCCTCGCCAAAACGCCCGAGGAGAAGACCCTGATCATCAACTCCCTGGGGCGCAAGTGGGAACTGACCTTCACCACCCTGGTCCTCTTCGGCGGAGCGCTCTTCGCCGCCTTTCCGCTCTTTTACGCGACCAGCTTCGGCGGCGCCTACTGGGTGTGGATCGCCATCCTCTTCACCTTCATCATCCAGGCGGTAAGCTATGAATTCCGCCGCAAACCCAACAATTTCCTCGGCGCCGGCACCTACGAAGCCTTCCTCTTCATCAACGGCAGCATCGGCCTGCTGCTGATCGGCGCTGCGGTCGGCACCTTTTTCACCGGCTCGAACTTTCTGCTCAACGACTACAATTTCGTCAAGTGGCAGCACCCCCTGCGCGGGCTGGAAGCCGCCTTCAACCTTTTCAATATTTCGCTCGGCGTTTTTCTGATCTTCAATGCCCGCACCCTGGGCGCCCTCTACTTGGCCAACAACCTCAACCACGACGAACTGGTGGGGCGCTGCCGCCGGGCGGCCTTCGTCAATCTGCTCTGTTCCTTGCCCTTCCTGCTCATCATTCTCGGCGGTCTGCTCACCATGGACGGTTACGCCGTCGATGCCGCCACCGGCGCGGTCTCGCTGGAGGCCGGAAAATATCTCGACAACCTGCTCGGCATGCCGGTCGTACTTCTTCTACTCCTCGCCGGGTTGCTGCTGGTCGTCGCCGGCGTCTACCTCGCCCATTACCGGAAAAGTACCCAGGGGATCTGGCTTTCCGGTCCGGGAACGGTGCTGGTGGTGCTGGCCCTGCTCTTCATCGCCGGCTTCAACGGCACGGCCTTCTACCCCTCCAAGGTCGATCTGCAAAGCAGCCTGACCATCTACAACGCTTCCAGTAGCCATTACACCCTGACCGCGATGAGCTATATCGCCTTGGCCGTCCCCGTCGTCCTCGCCTATATCGCCTATGTCTGGCGGTCAATGGATGCCGGCAAACTCTCCCTCGAAGACGTGGCCAAAGACGGCGAAAACGAAGCCTACTGAGATTTTGATTTCATAGAGAGGAGATTGCCCCATGATCTACATCATGATCTTCGGCTGGTTCGCGCTGATTCTTACATCCTATCTTGCCGTGGAAGGGATATTGCGCCTTTCCGGCCGAATCTGAGCCACGCCCCAAAACCAAAGACGAAACGCAAAAAGGCTCCCCGGATAACCGGGGAGCCTTTTTGCGTGGGGCTATGTCCAGAAAGGATTAGATTCTGGTTACGTTGGCGGCCTGGGGGCCTTTCTGCCCCTGAGTCACCTCGAAGCGAACCCGGTCCCCTTCGGCCAGGGACTTGAAGCCGTCGCCCTGGATCGAGGAGAAATGCACGAATACGTCGGGGCCGTTGTCCTGCTCGATGAAACCAAACCCTTTCGCGTCATTGAACCACTTTACAGTACCTTCAGCCATTGTTTTCCTGCTCCTTTTTGTTCCGATACGGATACGTTGTGCGTTACACCGAAGAGGCTTGCCCAAAAAAAAACCGCCAGCCAGAGGTCTGCGCGGTTGTTGATAACTGACTGACGATCAATCGGTCCGGGTTCCGCTTCAGTACAACTTTTCTGCTTTCGGACTATTGCATGCCCTCCGAAAAAAAATCAAGCCTTTTTTTAAAACACCGGTTTTCCCTCTGCAGCGGCAGACGTCAGGCGTTCTTGGGTAGCCCCACCACTACCCGCGTTCCTTGTCCCACCCGACTGTCAATCTCCACATGCCCGCCGTGGGCATCGACGATATGGCGCACAATGCTCATCCCCAGGCCGGTCCCTTCGACGGCGGTATTGGACGTGTCGGCACGATAGAACTTGTCGAAAACCTTTTCCACCTGTTCCGGGGTCATGCCGATCCCCTCGTCTTCGACGTAAATCCGATATTCGTCGGCATCGTCACGCCCCGTGACCCGAATTACCCCGCCTTGGGGCGAAAACTTGACGGCATTGCCGAAAATATTTTCGAGAACCTGTTCGATCTTGCCCACATCCACCGCGAGCACAGCCGGTTCATCGGCCACCTGGAGTTCAATCCGATGCTTTCCAGTCAGACGTCCCGCCGCAGCCACCGCCTGGCGCAACAGGGCATTGAGGTCGCAGGCGGTCTTTTCCAGGGGCAGGGCGTGGCCCGATTCGATGCGGCTGACATCGAGCAGGTCATCGACAATCTTGGACAGGTTCCAGGCCTTGCGATTGATGTAGTCGAGAGACTTGCGCTCTTCCTCGGTGAGATGCCCGGACTGGGAGATCAGCAACTCCGAATAGCCGACGATGGATGAGAGGGGAGTGCGCAATTCATGGGCGGCGGTGGAAATGAACTCGCTCTTCATGCGGTCGATGCGCCGCTCGCTGGTTACGTCATGCATGATGATGATGGTTCCGGCCGCCCCCCTGCCCTGTCGATGCACCCGCGAGGTGCGCCCTTCGAGAATGCGCCCGGCGGCACCGCCGGTCCCGGGCAACTCCAGATCGAAACGCGTCCCTCCCTGCTTCGGTTCCAGAGCGGCGAGGATCCGCCGCCGCACGGCGGGATCGCCGATGACCTTCCGCAGGGGGCGGAAGCGGGCTTTTTTCAAAGGCATGCCGAGAAACTCCTCGGCCGCCTGGCTGAGAAGCAGCACCCGGTCCCGCGCATCGACGGCAATCAGGATGTCGGTCACCGATTTGAGAATACTGTCCACCCGCAAACTGATGCTTCGCGCCACCAGATAGCCGACGGGAATCGCGAGGAGCATCATGACCAGGGCGCTTCCCCCCAGCCAGCGCCCCATGTCGCGCAGCGCCTCGACCATCCGCTCCTGGCTTTCGCGCAGATCGCTCTCGTAGTACCCGGCACCGATCACCCAGTCCCAGGGGGCGAAATAGGCGATGGCCACCGCCTTGTACCGGGGTTCGGTCTCCCCGGGATTCTTCCAGGGATAGCGTTCGAAGGCGACGGGGATGTTGTCCTCCCGCTGGTAGAGAGGCAAGGAGAGAGCTTTGCCGATGATTGCCTGGATGAAAAGGCGCCCGTCGCTGTCCTGTGAGGCCCAGAGATTCTCCCCGTCCCGCTCGCCGTTCTGGGAGATGATGTAACGCCCCTGGTGTTCGCCCTTGCCGCCGAGGACATAGACGTAGCCGGTCTTGCCGACCACCATATCCATGATCCCCTGGCGCAGGCTTTCGACATTCTCCTGCTTGACCCCAACGTAGAGGGCGCCGATCACCTGATCCCCCGCTTCATCGAAAATCGGCCGATACGCGGTGAGATACCAGTCGTTGACCACATACGCCATTCCGCTGAAGGTCTCGCCGCGCAACACGGCCTCGACCACCGGGTTACGGTCGCCGTCGGGGTTGACGCTGGGGATGTAGGTGCCGATGGCCCGCCGCCCCTCCGAATCCTCCACGTTGGTCGCCACCCGCAGCATGTCGCCGGCGTCATTGATGCGCTGAAAGATGGTCGCCGTCCCCCCGACCAGATCGCAAACGGCATCGACCACCGCCGTAGGGGTCGCGAAATCGTCGTTTTTTCCCAGCCACCGGCCGCCTACCAGCAGCGGCGGCAGAAAGACGTCCGTCACCTCGCCGGTAAACTGGTTGCGCGCCTCCCAGCGCAGGCTTTCCCGGCCGAGACTCACCTTGCCGGCACGGGCAAGAACATCCCCGGCAACCCGCAGGTTGGTGTCGACGGTCTTCTGCACCGACTCCTGGGCCGAACGGCACATGAGATAGACGGCCTGGGCGATCTTGCGCGCCTCGTTCTGCGCCTGAGCCTCGATTTCATGACCGAAAAAGGTTTGGAGAATCCCCTTCTGATAAAGACCGACACCGAAGGCGATAAGCACCGTCAGCAGAATGGGCAGTATCGCCAGAATAGTGATTTTCAGACCGACTTTCACAAAAGACTCCGGCGTAAGGGCTTGTGCGGGCAGAAAAGAAGGTTAATTCTGCTTTATGTAACGGGAAAAAGCAAATATTTTGCGGCAGGAAGAAGGGGGAGAAGAAATCGATCAATCACCGGCAGAGTAGCGGCCATTGACCCGATAGACAAACGCGAGAATTTCCGCGACGGCCTGATAAAGCTCGGGGGGGATGTCGTCCCCCACCGGCAGCTTCGCCAGCAGTTCCACCAGATCGGCATCCTCCATGATGTAGACCCCGGCGGCCCGGGCCGTTTCGACGATCTTCTCGGCCAAGGCGCCGCGGCCGCTGGCGACAATGCGCGGCGCATCCCCCTGCTCCTTGTCGTAAAGGAGGGCAACCGCCTTGTCCACCGGTTTATCCTGCGCCATGAATGACTCCGTTGCGAATGGGACCGTTCCTCCCCAGACCCGCCCTCGCCCTGGATTCGTGGGAGACAAGGAAGGTTTCGGTATTTTCCCCTAAAGACCGCTTCCGAACCGGTCGATAAGAAGGCAAACACAGACTTACCAGGGAGTATGCCATGCCCCGTACCGCCTTAATTATCGACCCTTCCCCGGCAGCCCGCAAGACTTTTGCACGCCTGCTCGCCTCCCTGAATCTTTTCGACGACCTGCTCTTCAGCGGCGACCGTCCGGAGACGGAAACCCAGCTGGGCCGGCATCCGATCGAGATGATCTTCTGCGGCTGGCGTCCGGAAACGGTCGAAACGCTGCGCGAGCTTCTCCGTGCCCTCGAAGAGAACGAAACCTGGAGCGACATTCCGGTCTTCGCCCTCGCCGACAAAGAGCAACTGTCAGAAAAGATTCTGGCCCTGGAACATGGCGCCGCCGATTATCAATCCTTCCGTGCCGACAAGCGCGAACTCGAAGCTCGCATCCGCCGGCAACTGCGCCAGCAGGAGCGGACCCGGAAACTGCGTCAGGAGAAAGACCTGCTCGCCAAACTCGCCCGCACCGACGCCCTGACCGGACTGCACAACCGCGCCCAGCTCGATACCTCCCTGGAGATCGAACTTTCCCGCACCCGCCGCACCCGCAACCCGTTGTCCCTGCTGATGATCGACCTCGACCACTTCAAACACATCAACGACACCTACGGGCACGCCGTCGGCGACCGGGTTCTGCGCGCCGTCGCCGAAAGCCTGGGGCAAATTACCCGCTGTTCCGACCTGGTCTGTCGCTACGGCGGCGAGGAATTCGCCGTGATCCTGCCGGACACCACCTCCGCCAACGCCTACGCCGTCGCCGAAAAAATCCGCCTGTCGCTCATGGCGTTGAATCTACGCGAGGGCCAGGCGACCATCCCGGTCACCGCCAGCATCGGCATCAGCGGCACCCGGCCGGAAGGCTTGACCCAAGCGGCCGAACTCCTCCGCGAAGCTGACCAGGCCCTCTATCTGAGCAAACAGCGGGGGCGCAACCGCACGGAACTGTTCCGCCCGCTTCGCCCGGCCAAACCGGGCAAACCGCTGCGTCCCTACCTCGCCTATCCCCGCTCCGCCGTGGCCTTTGCCTGAACAAGGCCGGCCGATAAGAGAAAAGCGCCGGCGAACAACCGGCGCTTTTTAGATCTTATGGAAAAAACGATTTCACCACCGAGGGCACAGAGAACACAGAGGAAAATCAGAGGGTTAAAACCTCAAGAAGAAAAGAGAAACTCAATCTGCCAGGCAAGACTCTCTTGAAATCTTTGTGTCTCAGTGGTCGTCAAGAGCCGTTCTTAGAAATCATTTTTCCGGCGGGCGCGGCTTCAGTAGCGACCCGAGAAACTCCACCCGCTCGCACATCTTGCGGAACTTGAGGCCCAGGCAAAATTCGGAGAGGCGACTGAACTGCTCCGGCGCCAGCTCGGTGAACTTCACCACCACCTCATGCCCTTGCCCTTCCTTCCGCCAGACCCCAACCACCTTGCCGGTTGCCGCCACGGGAAGCTCCTCCCCCGGCAGGCCGATTTCTACTCTCAGCATCTGCCCCAGCTCCTGGGGTGCCGCCGTCGTGAAGCGCATGCCGCCGTTGCTGAGATTCACTTCCAGCGACTCCCCCGCCGCCGGCGGAGTTCCGCCCACCGGCCAGAAACGCAGGTTGACCCGGGCGTCGACCCGGAAATGATGGCGGGTATCGCCGTGACTGCTTCCCCCCTCGATGCGCAGGCGAAGGAGATGTTCATCGAGCACCTTCTCGACCCGCGCCTGGATGGAAAACGTCGACAGCCCCGCTTCGCAGAAGACTCGGCACAGAGGCTCGCCGGCAAGGGGAATTTCAGCCAGCTCGCCGGGGAGAAAACGGGCTTCGAGCCCGTCGGGGGGGATAAAGCGGATCGCGCACTCCAGCACCCGCTCCCCCTCCGCAGTCGTCAGAGCGACCCGGGCGACGCGAAAATCCTCCAGCAATGTCAGCACATCCGGCGAAAACACGTCTTACCCCATCCGACCTTTCAGTCCCAGAATCAACGCACCTTGACCCGCATGCGCAGCTGCTTGCGCTGCTCGGCCAGGCAGAAACGGATAATTTTATCCTGTTCAGTCTCTTCGATCTCCACCAGTTCGAGGGACGCCTGCTGACGCCCCTCCCCCTGCTCGACCAGACGCACCACGCGCCCCACCCCTTGGGCCACCTCGCCGTCAACCTCGGGCAGCCCCAACTCCAGTCCGAGCAGTTGGCCGATATGCAAGGGTTGATCGACCTCGAAACGCAGCCCGTTGCCGCTCAGATTGATCTGCCGACGGCGCACTTCCTGCTGACCGGAGGTTTTGTGGTCGACCAGCCAGATCTTGAGAAAAACTTCGGCATCAATACGGAAAAACTCCCGCTGCTGGGGACGTTCCTCGACCTTGACCGGTTGCAAACGCAGATATTTCTCCTCCAAGGCCTCGACCACCAGGGCACGCAGGAGAAAGACCTGCCCCGACCACTCGCAGGAGAGCGTGGCCTCGACGCCGGGGGTCAGCTCCGCCAGGGTCAACTGATGGGGGAAAAGTTCCAGCGCAAAGTCGGTCTCATCGACCTTGCCGACCTTCCCTTCGAGAAAGACCGAACCCGTGGGGGTCGGCAGTACCACCTTGACCATGGGCAAGGCCCCCATGTGGGCCAGAAGTTCATCCACGCGCATCGTCATCCCCTTTCCCGGCTTGCACAGCCTATCCTTTATGTATACGGATTGGCCGGTATCGCGCAACCCATTAGTTCAGAACGCCCCGGCTGTCGGAAAAAACATCCCCCCGGTGGAGACCGGAGGGATGGATGGAATTCTCACGAAGTCGAAAGCGATCAAACCATGTGTACCCGCACCTTTTCCCGCAACTGTTTACGCTGTTCAGACAGGCAGAAGGCGATGATGCGGTCCTGGTCGCGGGCGGCCAAGGTCTCGAAAACAAAGGCCGCATGTCGGGCGCCGTCCGCAGCGGTGAACAGCCGGACAACTTCTCCGACGCAGCGCACCAGGGCCGACTGGCCGGGAAATTCCAGTTCGAGCCAGGCTTTTTCCCCAACGGAGAGGGGCTCGACAATCGCGAAACTGATGCCGCCGCCGCTGAGATTCACCTCCCGCCACTGGCGCTCGGGGCTTTGCCGTTCGGCGCGTAGCGGCCGGTAACGAACCGCGATTTCCGTATCGATGCGAAAGAAGGCGCGCTCGTCGCTGGGCTCGTAAGCCAAGATCGACGCGGTCGCTTCTTCGGTAAAAGCAAAAGAAACGTGCGGGGATTTTTTCGGCAGGATTCTCGGCAGAGCGAACATAACAATTCTCCTTGGTCAAAGCAGAAGCCGAATATCTCTTCTTGCTTGTCTTATCGACCAAAGAGACGATTTTCTTAAGAAAAAAAACCGGGACAGCTTACCGCCCCGGTCCTTTTCAGTAACTTCCGCTCAAGCCCCGCCCGCGACTTTCCTCGGGCAGGCGATAACCGGCCAAGGCGGTCTGGTTCCCCTTGAGCTCGGCCAGCTCCGCCGCCAGCAACGCCTGATGGACCCGCGCCCGCTCCAAAAGCGCCTGGTTGCATTCGCTTGCCCGCTCCAGCAGTTCCCGGTATTCACGCCCCAAGGGAAGCAGGTGGGCCGGCAGTCCCTGACGGGTCACCTGCGCCATCAGCGCCGCATCGAGTTCCCGCACCTCGGCCTGGCAGGCTTCCATCGCCGCGACCCGTTCTTCGATCAACTCCCGCTCCCCCCGCGCGAGCGGCCCTTCGAGAGAGGCAAAGATCGCCAGCAATTCGCGGTATTGTTCCACCGTCTGCCGCAACAATGCATCCGTGCCGGTCATGGCGCCCCCGTCCGGTTAGAGGGCGACGGCCAGGGGGCGATATCCCGCGGGCGCCGCCTCATACTTTTTTGCGACGCTCTCGGAAGCCTCGGTAGCCTGCTCGGAACGCACCTTGTCGATGGCGTCGAGCCAGGTGTCGCGCATCCCGCTCAGCATCTCCCGCACCTCGCCCAGTTTGCTCGCGTCGTCTTGAATATTTGCCGCCAGCAGGGTGCGGATCATGTAGTCGTAAAGTGCCGCCAGGTTGGCCGCGATTTCGCCGCCGATCTCATGATCGAGCGTCGCCGAAAGCTCCGAGAGGATGGCGATAGCCTTGCTGATGCGTTCGCCGCGATAGGCAATTTTCCTGCTCGCCATCGCCTCTTCGGCCTCGCCGATGAAACGGATCGCCCCATTGTAGAGCATGATCAGCAGCTGCTCGGGAGAGGCCGTATTGACCTGATTCTCGAAGTATTGATTCATATAGGCAACGGACATCTTTCGGCCTCCTTAGCTTCCCATGTTGGACCAGACAGCGGCTTGCTGGCTGAAGTAGCTGGCTTGCGAATTCATCGAGCTGACCATTTGTTCCATGGCGGAGTACTTGGCGTAAAGCTGTTCCTCATAAGCCAAAAGCCGGTCTTCCCCCCGGGCAATTTCTTTGTCCAAACTGCGGAGGGAGCTTTCAATAATCGACTGCCTCCCGGCCAACAAACCGGTAGTAGGATTGGTAAAGCTGGTCAACGACTCCTTGAGCTGATCGGCAATCCCCTTGACGGCGATATCATCCCCCGACAACAGATTTTTGAGCCCATCCAGATTGTCGCTGATCATCTTGCTCAACTTGGTCGCATCAACCGCCAAGGAACCGTCCTTTTCGGTCTTGATCCCCAGCTGGTAAAGCCCGGAGCCGTCCGCCGAATTGAAAAGCTTACTCCGCAAGCTGCGCAACACCCCTTGCACCCCACTATCGTTTGCCAACGACTCGTTCTTTGAAGCCTTGACCAGATCATTGAACGCAGAGACAAAATCCTCGACCTTTTTCTGAATGCCCGCATTATCCGTGGTCACGGCGACATTGGTGGCGGTGATGGCATCCCATTCCAGGGTGTTGGGATCAAACCCGGAGGCGGCCTGCTTCAGATCGAGAGTCACACCGGGAATCGCTTCGGTCAGGGTGTTGCTGTCGCTGAGGATGGTGACCCCGTCCACCTGGACGATCGCCTGCTGGGCGCTGCGCGAGACGTCGGCATCCTTGATCGGAAAAGCGGCGCCGCCGGTCAGGCTTGAAGCATCCAAAGTGATATTGGATTCTTGTACCGTTTTGCCGGTCAGCACCAGGCGATAGGGGGTACCGCTGCCGTCGTTGATGATCGACGCGGTGACGCCGCTGTCGGTGCTTTTGGCGTTGATGGCGTCGCGGATGCCTTCGAGGGTGTTGTTGTTTTCATCGATGGTAATCTCGACGGCACCTGAAAGACCGGCATGGCTCAGTTGCAGACTTCCCGTGCCGAAGGTCGTGGTACTTTTATCCGCCACCCCTTGGTAGACGGACTTTTCTACCTGGGCCAACTGCCCGACCTTGATCTGGTAACTGCCAGGCACCGCCGAACTCGTCGCCGTAGCTGAAAGATAGGCGTCGGAACTCGCACTCGCCTGGGTGGCCAAGAGGTCGCGGCCGGTTTCAAGGGCATCGGCTTTCGCCAGCAGGGCATCGAGCTTGGAGTCAAAGGTTTTTATCGCCGTAAGACGGGCATTCTCCTGTGTCTTACGCTCTTCCAGACGAGTGATAGGGGTCCGTTTCACACCCACCAGCGCTTCGACGATGGCGTTGGTATCCATTCCCGAGGCGAGTCCACCTAAAGTAAAACTCATGATTTCCTCCCCAAGCTCGGCATCCCGCCCTAGCCCTTGTCGTCGACCAACAAACCGCGATAGTTGCGCAAATCCTTGGCTGTCTCCAGCACCTCTTCCGCCGGAATCTGCCGAACCAGTTCATCGGTTTGCCGGTCATAGATCTTGACCACCAACGCCTGGATATCCTTGTCCATCTCGAAACGTACGCTGTGCGTGCCGTTGTCGGTCAGGGCGGTAATCTTGTCGAGAATCTCTTCAGGCGCAACTTTTTTTTCATTCTTAGGGGACGTGCCGGTAAAGCCGCCGGAATCCCGATCCCGTTGCAGTCTCTCGGGAGCGGTCGCCTGCTGCTGTACCGTGTTGCCCGTGGGTGAAAATGATCCGATTTTCATGGCGAAACTCCCTCTCCCAGCCTTAAGGCCCTAGCCTTCAACAGCCGGGATGAAAAAACCGGGGGACGGGAGATCCGTCCCCCGGCATACTCCGGGCTATGAAATTACTGGAGCAGAGACAGAACGACTTGCGGCGATTGGTTGGCCTGGGCCAGAATCGAGACCCCCGCCTGTTGCAGAACGTTCGCCTTGGTCATTTCCGCCGTCTCGGCCGCGATGTCCGCATCCAGAATCTGAGATTTAGCGGCGGAGAGGTTCTCGGCCAAAGCAGCCGAGTTGGCGGCTCGGGATTCGAGGACGGTGATGGACTTACCAAACTCGCCCCTGACCGTGCTGACCGTGTCGATGGCGGTTTCGATTTGAGAGGCTGTAGAGGTACGGCCAACAGTCAGATCCGTACCGAAGCCCGAGATCTTCAACGTGAATGACTCACCAGCATTGTCACCATTTTCGCCAACGGTAAATTTGTAGCCAGTAGATTCAATATCACCACTCAGGAGATTTTTTGCATTGAACTTAGTATTAGTCACAACGTTGCCGACTTCCGTCGCGAGGGACGATATCTCCACGTTGATCGCTTCGATGTCGTCAGGGCTCAGAGCGCCGTCGCCCTTTTGGTTGACCAGCTCGCGCATCCGCTCAAGCATGTTGCCGACTTCCGCCAGGGCACCGTCGCCGGCTTTCGCCATGGAGACGCCGTCGTTGGCGTTACGTACCGACTGATTCAGGGCGCGGATCTTGCCGCCCAGACGGCTGGAGATACCCAGACCCGCCGCGTCGTCCTGTCCGCTGTTGATGCGCTTGCCGGTGGCCAGACGCTCCATCGATTTGGCCAGCTTGCTCTGGCTGCCGGACAGGTGACGTTGCGCATTGAGGGATGCCATATTGGTGTTGATAACCATTGCCATGATGTTCCTCCTTGAGGTGTGGTGACGGGCTTCCTTGCCCTTCGGGTTGTGTGTTCTAGAAGATTTCGCACGTTACGCCTGATCGAGTCACCCCCTTTCCCGGCAGTCTGGCGATCTCTTCCCTTGATCATCTTATCGACCGACCCGGTCGAAAACTTTAGAATTTTTTTCACATCCCGCTAAATATTTTTTAACTTCAATATTTTCAGGGCCTTATCTGTTTTTCATCATTCATCACTTATCACTCATCATTTTCTTACCTATCCTTGCAGCAACGACAGCACCGTCTGCGGCGACTGGTTGGCCTGAGCCAGAATCGAGACCCCGGCCTGTTGCAGCACATTCGCCTTGGTCATTTCCGCCGTCTCGGCCGCGATGTCCGCATCCAGAATCTGGGAACGGGCGGCGGAGAGGTTCTCGGCCAGGGCGGCCGAGTTGGCGGCGCGGGATTCGAGGACGGTGATGGACTTACCAAACTCGCCCCTGACCGTGCTTACCGTGTCGATGGCGGTTTCGATTTGAGAGGCTGTAGAGGTACGGCCAACATTCAGATCCGTACCGAAGCCCGAGATCTTCAACGTGTATGACTCACCAGCATTGTCACCATTTTCGCCAACGGTAAATTTGTAGCCAGTAGATTCAATCTCACCACTCAGGAGATTTTTTGCATTGAACTTAGTATTAGTCACAACGTTGCCGACTTCCGTCGCGAGGGACGATATCTCCCCATTGATCGCTTCGATGTCGTCAGGACTCAGAGCGCCGTCGCCCTTTTGGTTGACCAACTCGCGCATCCGCTCAAGCATGTTTCCGACTTCCGCCAAGGCACCGTCGCCGGCTTTCGCCATGGAGACGCCGTCGTTGGCGTTGCGTACCGACTGATTCAGGGCGCGAATCTTGCCACCCAACCGGCTGGAGATACCCAAGCCTGCCGCGTCGTCCTGTCCGCTGTTGATGCGCTTGCCGGTGGCCAGACGCTCCATCGATTTGGCCAGTTTGCTCTGGCTGCCGGAAAGGTGACGTTGCGCGTTGAGCGATGCCATGTTGGTGTTGATGACCATTGCCATGAGGGGCCTCCTGTGATGTGCGGTCGATAAAGAAAAATCGGCTAAAAACAACCGTTGTCGTCTCGTTGACCGTCTTTTCGACCCACAGCAGGGGAAACTTTAGATTTTTTTGGAAGGAAGGGGGGGGAGGGGCAAATGATGAATGCGGAATGATGAGTGATGAATGCGAAAAAGCAAAAATCTCTGATCCTCACCACCCGCTCGCTTCGCTCGCTAGAGGTCACAGAGGTCACCGAGGAAGACCGGAGGCAAAAGCAAGGTTTAACACCCTGAATTCAATGCCTTTCTCTGTGTTCTCTGTGTGCTCTGTGGTGAGAGAGTTTTGGGGTGAGATTCGGCCAATGCCCGTCACTCGGCTTTTTGACCCTTGCCCCCTAAGCGGTCTATAACAACGGGAGGACGGTTGGGAAAATGGGCGACGATTTCCAAACGGCCCCCCATGGCTTCGACATAGCCGCGCAAAGTCGAAAGCAGCATATCCGTCCGCCTTTCCAAACGCGACACACCCTCTTGCCCGATATGAAGTGACGCAGCCAAATCTTCCTGAGTTCTCTGCATCGCCATACGCAAATCTTTCAACGTCGCCAGCTCGGCAGCCCGTTCTCTGATTTTCTCCTGCCGTTCAATCGGCAAGGAACTAACCACTTCTTCAAGATTTCTGGCCATTTCGGTCTCCCATATTGGCAGATTGATCGTTCTTAAGTGCGGCGAGATGATCCGCATACCGTTTGTCCGCGAGAGTGATCAGCCACCTATAGAAACGCTTCTGAGCCATCCCCGCTTTGTCACCGCCGACCAAAAGAATTGCTTGCCGTTTTGGATCAAACGCAAATGCGATTCTCCAGACCTGCCCCTCCCAAGCCAAGCGCAACTCCTTCATGTTGGGATATTTGGACCCTTTGAGAGTATCAACCGTAGGCCGACCAAAATTCGGCCCAAACTCCTTCAGCAAAAAGCATGGGCCAGAATTTCATCCTGAAGCGGTCCCGGTAAACGTTGAAACTCCGCATCGAACCCATCACAAAAAACAACATTCCAATTCATCGGAAATAATGCCTCCAAAAACATATTCAGTCAATTATATAATTTCCACGGTCGAAGCAGTCGTCAAAGAATTAACGTTTCAATTCTCACCACCCGCTCGCTTCGCTCGCTAAAGGGAACAGAGGACACCGAGGAAGGCCGGAGGTAAAAGCAAGTCTTAACCCCTCAAAATCAATAATTTTCTCTGTGATCTCTGTGTGCTCTGTGGTGAGAGAGTTTTGGTCGTTATTGCGGAGCGGAACCGTAATGGCGCAGCATGCCGCGCCCCTGCATGTGACCGAGCACGCATCAGGCGTCCGCGTCCTGAAATCAGAAATTGCACTCCATCTCATCGCCGTGTAGGATTAAGTCATACCCCGACCATGAGGTGCGATATGCGAACAACCCAGCAACTGAGCATCACCCTTCCGAAAGAAATGGCGAGCATGATCAAAGAAAAAGTGGCCACGGGGGAATACGCCACGGAAAGCGAGGTCATCCGCGAGGGGCTTCGCGCACTGATCGCTCGTGACCGCGCGGTTGACGCCTGGCTCAAAGAGCAGATCGGTCCAGCCTATGATGCCCTGCAATCCGACCCGAGCCGCGCAATCGGTATCGAAGAAATTCGCGCGAAACTGGCCGCCCGGCATGCCAAATCCTCGGAAAATCGCTAACCATGCCTTACAACAGCACCTCCCCTTCCCGAGGCGAAAGCCCCTCTTTCACCACCCGCTCGCTTCGCTCGCGAGAGGACACAGAGGACACCGAGGTAAGCCGAAGTCTGAAACAAGGATTAACTCCACAAATTCAATGATTTTTCTCTGTGATCTCTGTGTGCTCTGTGGTGAGAGAATTTTTGTGCATGACGCAACCGGCCGTAAGGGCGCAGCATGCTGCGCCCCTGCAGTTGACCGAGCGCGCATCATTCATCATTCATCATTCATCATTCATCATTCATCATTCCTTTCGTCGGTCAATTCGGCTATAGTTTTCGGGTATTAACCGAGACAGGAGATTCGCTCTTATGGTCAACACCGAAACCATTCGCAACGCCGTGGGCAAACTTGCCATCGAATTCGATCCGGAGCGGATTATTCTTTTCGGGTCTCAGGCAAGGGGCGATGCCGACCTTCACAGCGAAGTCGATTTGTTGGTCATAACCCCCCTTCGCGGCAACCGCCGGGCAATGATGGTCGCCATGGATCGCACGCTGCGCGGAAGCGGTTTCGCACGCGATATCATCATACTGACCCCCGATGAATTCGAGCGCGACAAAGAAATCCCCGGCACCGTCGCGCGTCCGGCCTGGAAAGAAGGGGTAACCCTCTATGTCCGTCACTGAGCGGGATATCTCCCGTAAAGTTCAGCCAAACCACCGTCTCTTTCACCACCCGCTCGGTTCGCTCGCTAGAGGGCACAGAGGACACCGAGGAAAGGCAGAGGAGAAAAGTCTCAACAACTTGGAATCAATGGCTTTTCTCTGTGCCCTCTGTGAACTCTGTGGTGAGAGATTTTTGGGTCGTGATGCTTAGCCGACCGTAAAACAGCAGCATGCCGCGCGCCCATCATTCATCATTCATCATTCATCATTCATCATTCATCATTCATCATTCATCATTGCCTCCCCATGCCCTCACCTACCGAATATCTCCGCGATCTCCAAGCCTTGCCTGCAAACGCCCGCATCGTCATCTACGGCACCGGGGGATTGGCTCATGCTTTGTACCGGCGACTGAGCAGCGAGCGGCCGGATGTCGTGATCGTCGCTTTTCTTGATTCTTACCGCGAAGGCACCTGCCTGGGGCGCCCCGTGTGCAAGCCCGCGACCTTCTTCGCCGCGCCGCCGGCGGTCGATCTCTACATCATCGCCAGCCACCTCTGGGCAAGGGAGATCGATGCCGTATTGGAGAGTTACCGAGCCGTGCCGCGCATCGTCAGCCTGATCGTCGCCCCCGCCCATTACGCTTACCTGCATCTTGCCAACGGCCGCTACCTCACGGAAGAAGTCGCCGTCGAGCGGATTCTGTACGACGACCACGACCGTACCCTGTGGCGAACAGTCATGCACTGCGCCCGGACGCACGACCCGACGGCGATGGCGCAATGGTATCTGGAACATCCCGGCACGCCCTATCTCTATCGGGTGCGCCTCGGGGAGGGAGCGGTGGTGATCGAAGGGGGCGTTTTCGACGGCAGCAACAGCATCGAATTCGCTTCAAGGATTGGCGCAAGCGGGAAGGTTTACGGGTTCGATCCGGTGGGCGAGACTTTCATGAAAAGCCGCCGCGGTGGTGACATGGAACGGTTCGGGAATATCGAGATTATCAAGAAGGCGTTGTGGGATCGGCCGGGAGAACTGAACCTGAGCCACAGCGGGCCGGGGACGAGGGTGGCGGAAGGGGAAACCGGCGCGGAAAACCGCATTGAAGCGGTCAGCATCGACCACTTTGCGCAAGAGCGCCGATTGAAACGACTCGATCTGATCAAGATGGATATCGAAGGGGCGGAACAGATGGCCTTGCAAGGTGGGATGGAGTCGATCCGGCGCTTTCGGCCGCAACTGGCGATTTGCATCTACCATTCCCAGGATGACCTGTTCCACATCCCCCTGTCCCTCGCCGCCACCCTCCCCCGCTACCGCTTCCACCTCCACTCCTACTCCCCGTCATTGGGGGATCTGGTGCTTTATGGGATACCGGAGGAAATGATGAATGGGGGTAAAGACAAATGATGAATACGGAATGATGAGTGATGAATGTGGAAAATCAAAAACTTCAAGCATCACCACCCGCTCGCTGCGCTCGCTAGAGGGCACAGAGGACACCGAGGAAGACCTGAACAAAAAAGACTTAAACAATTGAAATAGAATGATTTTCTCTGTGTTCTCTGTGAACTCGGTGGTGAATGCTTTTGCCTTTAACAATCACTTAATTTGGCACAAATGCTCAATATCATGAGCGAATGGCATAATGTTTGCGGCGGGAAAATCATTTACCATAACGACTAATGCCATTTGGAGATGTCATGGGAATTTCACTTAGAAAACGAGTTCTGGTCACCGGCGGGGCGGGGTTTCTTGGCTCGCACCTTTGTCGTCGCTTGCTCGATGCCGGCCATGACGTGCTGTGCGTCGATAATTTTTTTACGGGCAGCAAGGACAACATTCTTGAACTGTTGGACAATCCCCACTTTGAACTGATTCGCCACGACGTCACTTTTCCGCTGTACGTGGAAGTCGATCAAATCTACAACCTCGCCTGCCCCGCCTCTCCTATCCATTACCAGTTCGATCCGGTGCAGACGACCAAGACCAGTGTCCATGGCGCCATCAATATGCTGGGCTTGGCCAAACGGGTCAAAGCCACGATCTTGCAGGCCTCGACCAGTGAAGTCTACGGTGACCCGGAGATCCACCCGCAGACGGAAGAATACTGGGGACGGGTCAACCCCATCGGCATTCGTGCCTGCTATGACGAGGGAAAGCGATGCGCCGAAACGCTTTTCTTCGATTACTACCGCCAGCATGGGCTGCCGATCAAAGTCGCTCGAATCTTCAACACCTATGGGCCTCGCATGCACCCCAACGACGGTCGTGTGGTTTCGAATTTCATCATGCAGGCGTTGCGGGGTGAGCCGATTACTCTTTTTGGGGATGGGAACCAGACACGGTCGTTCTGCTATGTGGATGATTTGATCGAGGGACTAATCAGGCTGATGGAAACGCCGAAAGAAGTGACTGGGCCGATTAATCTGGGTAATCCGGTGGAATTCACCATTCGCGAATTAGCAGAGCGGGTCATTGAACTCACCAGTTCATCTTCAAAGTTGGTTTATCAGCCTCTGCCGCAGGATGATCCCAAGCAGCGCCAACCAAATATCGATTTAGCTGAGAAAACTCTTGGCTGGAAGCCGACAATTCAGTTAAATGATGGGCTTGAAAAAACCATCGCGTATTTTTCAAAGTTTTAAATGGTCACTTTATTCTGCATTAAACAGAAAACAAAAAGGACTTCTCATGTATGTTTTATCTTTCAAGCCGAGTAATTCAAAATATTTTGGCTCTCATGATGCTACTACTATAATTATGAAAGATTCACAAATACTTTCTATAATAGAAGAAGAAAGACTAACCAGAAAAAAAAACGCACACAAAACGTTCCCACATCTGTCTATTTTGAAATCACTTAAGATTAATGAATTAAAAATAAGCAACATTGATTCTATTACTATTCCCTTTCAGCCAGACAAGTGGTTTTTTCTTAAAAAAGACGAATCTATCGACATAATGTCCGAGGCTACTAAAATTGTAATAAATGATCTTAGAAAAATTTTTCCAACAGAAAAATTGCCACCGATAAAATATTATAACCATCACCTTTGCCACGCGGCCTCAGCTTACTACTTAAGCGGATTTGACGAATGCCTAATTGTTACTGCCGATGGAACAGGCGAGGAGGAGGCTACAGCCGTATACGCTGCGGAAGGCGGTAAAATAAGAAAATTACAAAACTTTGTATGGCCCGACTCGCTAGGAATTTTTTATTCAACACTGACTGGCTTCCTAGGTTTTCAGCCTAACAGTGGAGAAGGTCAAACTATGGGGCTAGCTCCGTATGGCAATCCCGATGAAAACATAGAGCGCATTTTTGCAACAGAATTAATTTCTTATGACAACTACGGCTATAAGGTTGAAAAGAAACTGATTGTAGGAGACTACGAAACCCGCTATGCCCTACTTGAAGAAATTTTTTCAGTAAAAAGGCTAATAAAAGAAAAACGCAATGATATTGATCAAATCTACAAAAACATTGCTTATTTTTTACAAAAAACCGTGGAAGAGATTATTATTGGAATTGTCTGTTCAAACCAACAAAGAATTAGTTCAAGAAATTTATGTTTAGCAGGTGGACTTGCAATGAATGTTAGCTTGAATAATAGAATATTTCATTCTGGATTAGTGGATAATATTTTTATTCAGCCACTTGCAGGGGACAATGGCTGCATGATTGGTTCTGCTATCCTTGAAATAATGGAAAGCACAGATATTCGAAATTTTACACCATTAGAGCATTTATATTACGGCACTGAATACAGTAACGAATACATCTTAGACTTTCTCCAGTCGACAAATACTGAATTTTTTCACGTTGAAAACCCATGGAAAGTGGCGGCAAAATTAGTTGCTGATGGCAAAGTTATCGGTTGGTTTAACGGTCGAATGGAAGCTGGGGCTAGAGCTCTTGGGAATCGCAGTATCATCAGCAATCCATGCAAGCCACAGTACAAGGACTTGGTAAATGACATTAAAGACAGAGAGCGCTGGCGCCCCTTGGCCATGTCTATTTTAGAAGAATTTCAACACGACTATATTGATGGAATAATTCCTCAATGTGCGAAATTTATGATTATTGCCCTTCCAGTTAGAAAAGATAAAATCAATCGAATACCAGCTGCCGTGCACGTTGATGGTTCGACCCGCCCGCAGATTGTGTCAAAAAAAGACAATTTGATTTTCCATAATTTAATCAATGAATTTTATAAATTAACTGGCATACCTCTCGTCATGAACACCTCTTTAAATGGACGTGGAGAACCAATTGTTGAAAGCCCTGAGCAGGCTCATAAGTTTTTTATGGAGTCGGACTTGGACGCCATTTTTTTACAAAATTTTGTAGTTTTTAAAGACCGCACACTTAAGTTGTAAGCCATTAATAACATTTAGCTCGGCTAAACGCATGCGTTAATGCCAATCAGAATAAGGTGTAATTTCTGAAAGAAAAGACAAGTCAGAGGGGCTTAAGCTCTTTGCGCAGGGTATTCAGAGTGCTGCGCAGAGCACTTGGATTGTATTCAGGTGAGTGGACGATACGCAGGTTTTCGATTGGGTCGGAGTAGTGTTGCCTCAATTTTATCGCTGCCTGGAAGTGAAGGACAGCTCGGTTCCTCTCCCCTGTTATTGCCGCCAGAACGCCAAGGTTGTTGGATGCTTCAGCCTGATTTGAGTTTAATTCGAGACATGAATGATATTCTCTTACCGCTTTGTCGTTTTTCCCACTGAGTTGGTAGCAGACGCCGAGCAAAAAAGCAGCATCAGAACTCTCTGGCCACACATGTCGCAATGCTTCCAAGTGCTCTTTTGCGCCACATATGTTTTCCACCCGTAGAAGAATTCTGGCGATAGCAATTTGTTGATAGTAGGGCTCGTCGGGGTAGGTGACCTTGAGGGCTTGGCGGATTTGCACTAGACTATATTTCTCTAGGGCTTTTTTTTCATTGGCTCTTTGGGCTTCGCGCTGATGACTTATATTGCTCCCGTGAATGCGGTAATGAACCAGAACCTCGTCCAGATATTTTACCGGGAATGACGATGCAAGTCGTAACCAGAGATCATACTCTTCATTGTGAGTAATATGGACGTCAAACCCTCCGACTTCCAAAAGCCGCGATCTTCTAACCATAGCAACAGAAGTCGACCCGATCTGATTGCGCTCTAGTAACTGTCCGAAAAACCCTTTCTCACAGAAGTTTTCACACCTTGACAGCCTTCCGAGGAGTTGCAGATCTCCGTTTGAATAAGCCATGGCTGAAAAAACAAGGGCCGTAGCAGGGCTCTCCATAAAGACCTGCCGCTGCTTTTCGATCCGGAGGGGCAAACTGACATCATCTGCGTCCAGGAAAGCGACTAAGTCGCCTCGAGCTCCATAAATACCGTAATTCCTAGCGAAAGAGGCCCCCCTGCTTTGTTCCCGCAGCAACCGGACAGGAGGGCCAAATTTTTCAACAACGGCAACCGTATCATCCGACGATCCGTTATCGACCACGATTATCTCTTCCGGCACGGTAGATTGTTGCAGGAGGCTCTCGAGTGCTTGCCGGATAAAGGGGGTCGAATTGTAGGCTGGAACAACAACACTGCAACTTAGAGCCCCCTGTCTTTGCATGCGATTCACGACGAAGACAACTCCATGACAACACCGGTTTCGTCTACCGCAATAATTCTCTTCGCTCTTATAACGTGACTAATGGCTTGGGTGAAGGAAAAATTGGACTCTGTACTCTGCAAAATGATGGCAAGATCATATTTAGGAATGAGTTGACCCGGCTTAAGCTCATGTTCCACGAGAGTGAAGTTGCTCAGTTGTGAACGTAATGCTTCAGCATCGGCAACTTGGGCCTCTTGACGCGTGAAAACCAAAGTGCCCCCTTTTGTTTTGCCGATTGCTCCAAGGATTTTTTCATTGTCGATGAATATGACATCCGGTTTTGGAACAGGCTTGTGGACTTCTGCGAAGAAGGCCTCAACCTCATCAATGCTGACTTGACGACTCCCCCCCGGGCGTTGAAAGACAACGTCAAACCCACCGACTCTGCACCCATCCCGAAATTTTATCGGCAGATTGTCAAAAACTTCGGGTGGCGGAGCCTGTGTCATCAGTTCTTTCAAGTAAACCCGTTCTAAAGACATCTCAGCAAATGCATCTATATAGTCTCGATATGGACGCCGATTAAGAGCGGAAGACTCATAAATACTGCGGATAACATAGTCGACAGCGCTCGGATGCAGGTAGTCATTTAGTTGAGCTCGTAGATTTTCTTGCGTAAGAAGAAGATGGCTCCAAGGTTCGAGTAAGGGCGCCAACTCCGGAATCCAGAACATAAAATGATGGCCATGACGTGAACTCCACAACGGCGACCAAAAGGAAACAAAAATCCCTCCCGGCTTTAGAATGCGATAAAATTCCTCAAGCGTTTCTTTCAGGAAAGGTAAATGTTCAAATACCACCAGCGAAAAGATTACGTCAATTGACTGGTCTGGGAAACCTGTATTTTCAGCAGATGCTGGGAAGAGTTGATAACTTTCACCTTGGAGAGATGCGCCAGCGTACATAGGGTTGTCATTCAATCCCGGGTCTACCCCAAAGACTTTGGCAGCCTTTGTTGTTTCAGTTAAATAAGTGACACATTCCCCACGACCACAACCGACATCGAGAAGAGTCGCATTTTCTAACCCAAAACGTCCAAGACCATCGAGAAAAGCTTTCTTATACCCCTGAAAAGCATATTTCATATTTTTTCCTTTTGCTGACTCCCCGAATTAGAAAGAGTTATTTCCCGCAAAGATACATAAAATATCTCCAAATAAGTCCATTTGTGTATGCGGCAGAATCTATAAGTTGCAGCAACCGAAGGAATCTTTCCTGTTTTGAACCATTACAGAAAACAACCTGAAAACCCAAATTTATCAATCTGTCACTATTGATTTCTTTCAACATTTGTGGAAGTGATATCTTACTGTATTTTTTGAGAACTGTATAAAATTGGCCAGAACCATGGCGAAAACGTTGATGATAGAAACCCTCTAGTGTTTGTGGGTGTTTATGACGGATTATTGCCGCCTCAGCGAAGACAAAGGTCCCTCCCGCCATAGCTAGGCGTTCACCAATATCGCGATCTTCACCAGCGGCAAAAGGAAAGGATTCATCAAACAGGCCTATTTTTTCAAGTGAAGTGCGCAGATAGCAGGCGTTTGCTGTGGTGATATGGGGCGGATTTTTCTGCAATATGTTGTAACGCTGACGAAAAACAATCTGATCTATAAAAGTTGAAACAGCGTCATCTTCGTAATAAGAAAGGATTTGGCCGCCGGCACCGCACACAGAGTCCGTCATGGAAAAAATAAGCTTCGAAAGCCAATCATCATGCGGAATGCAGTCGGCATCAGTAAAAGCAATAAACTTGGCGGTCGAAGCCCGGATGCCAGCGTTACGGGCTGCGGCTGGGCCACGTTTAGACTCATAAAGCGAGCGGACCGGATAACGATCTATAATTTCCTGTGTGTTATCGGTCGATCTGTTGTTGACAACGATAATCTCGAACTGGTCTGACTTAAAATCTTGATGCAACAATGCTTCTATGCAGTCACCGATATACTCGGCTCCGTTGTAGACTGGCACAACAACGCTTACAGTTAAGTTTTCAGAGCTTTCCGGCATAAAGAAATTTCCCAGCGACAAGACCGGAGAGATGGGCACCCTGACGAATAAAATCTAAAAAAAGGTTTTTTGCCGTCGGGGAGGAAAGAGCCGTTTCCCAAACACAATTAAGCCAACTGCAAAAAACCTCATGGGTGCGCTGAACGCTGCGCCAGACGGTATAAACATACCTCTGATCGCCCGTTTTTTTGAGGTGCTTATAGGTCAGGCAATGACGCCCGATACCATATCGGAAATATTGTCCATAAAGCCCGGCGACTGAGGCCCGGTGAAAGTGATGGACTACGGCTTCCGGAACATATTTTATACGGTAGCCCGCCTGCTGGACGCGCCAACTCATGTCGGTATCGCCTCCCGAGATAAAGCGGCCATCAAAGGTGCCGATCTCGCTGAAAACCTCTCGGCGGTAGGCCATATTCGCACCGATGATATAAGGATGTGGCCTCGTGCTTTCGGCGAGTGACTGGTCTTGCCGCAGAACATAGCGGTTGCTGTATGACTGGACCCATCCGGTGCCGATGAAATCTTCAATTTTCCCGCCGCAGCCGACAACCCGAGGGTCATCGAAACCACGGATCAGGCAACTGAGCCAATCGGGTTCCGGGACACAGTCAGAATCGGTAAAGGCGATGATCTCACCGCTGGCCAGCGGGAGTGCGAGATTTCTCGCATTGTAAGAACCGGCTTTTGGTTCAATCACCATTTCGACAGGGAATGAACGTATGATCTCTTGGGTATGATCAGTTGAACCGTTGTCCGCAATGATGATCTGCACAAGACTCTGTGGATAGTCTTGTGCAAGAAGTGCTCGGATGCATTTTGCAATAGTTCCTTCCGCATCACGAACAGGGACAATAACTGTTATCCTGGGGTGTATATTTTTTTGAGCCGACGTTTCGCCGGCAAGAATCCCTTGAACCATAAAGCCATCCCTGTCAGAAGTATGAGCATCAGAGCAAAACCTGCCGCTCGCAGTGGTCTGCGCAACGCCCAAGCGATACGCGGATAACGATAGATCATGCGCATGCGTCCATTGGACCCGACACCGCGCATTTTACCCGAAAAACTGTTGCGAACGGCCAAGATAACATTTTCATAGCCGTCCCCATAGGCATTGGAATAGGGGACCAATGCCAGAAGGTATTTTTTTTGTGAATCTTTCGTCAAAATATTGGCCAATGATTCTGTCGTGATCGGACCATCGGGTATCAGAATCGCATTGACCTGCGGATGTTTGATGTAAGGCAAAAAAGCCTGTTGGGTTACAAGATCGACACGGATAGTCGGAAACACCTCAAAAACCACCGTCAATAAGGCTTCAACAAAGTGGATATTGGCCGTTCGCAGGATCAGCAGATGATCGTCGGAACTGAGGTCCAACCGTTGTACCGTGGTCCGAAGATTACCTGCGTATTCATTGATCGGAATCGACAACAGGGAAGTAAAACGCTCTTCCGAACAGGAGATGCCGAGGGCACTAAATTCGTTCTGTACCTGTTTCATTACAGATGATGTCTGGTTCATTAACTTAACTCGCAATTGTGTGATAGGGGACGATCAATCGCTGTGCCCTGTTGTTCAATAGCAATCTTTCCAACAACCCCAAGACGATTATAACTGAGAAGCTTTCCTGGGCGAAGACTCCTGGCAACTTCAATAACTTCGTCATACCCTTGCCCAAGGCCGTTACTGAAGGTTATTACAATTGTATCGAAGTGCTGCTCTTTAAGCGATTGCAACCTTTCATCCGTCAGGGTTGCGGAAGAAACATTTTCAGCTGTGTATACATATTGTCGACTGACATCTTCACGGCCTTTAATCCGTGCGGCAAGCGCCTGATTCGAAAGGGTTTCAAGGATGCAATCAGGGTTGTCTTTGCGGATTTTCCGCAGAGCACTCTCAACGATGGCGATTCCTGAAGTACAAAAAACCAGGACACGTAATCCAACATTTTGAAATTGTGGTATGCCATTACCGCTCAAGTGACTTGCGCTTTCTGGTAAGTGCATTTCGCTGTTCTCACCACAGGAGGCCTCAACGAACAGAGACGTTCCCTTTCCCCGGTAGTCAATGCGAAGTGTGTCGCATGGGCTTTCGTTGTAATCGCTTTCAAATATTTGACCGAACCCTGCTTGCCTCAGCAGCTTTGATAGTGTCTCAAAATCATAACCATATTTATGTTCTCCATCCTGCTGCAACGCATACATCAGGTGTTCGAGCTTGGTTGAACACCATTTTGGATGGAACTGCTCCTGGACTTTAAAAAAAATCTCATCATCTGCGACATATGCGCGGATTATTTTTTCAATGCCGGGCACAATGAGTCGAATGGTGCCCCCGGGCGTCAGCAGGCGATAACATTCTTTGAGAAACTCTAACGCCTCTCCCGGATACGCGAGATGCTCAAGAAAATGTGAAGCGTAGATGAGGCGCATGGACGAACTTTCAAAATGGCGCAGCCCTTCAGGGAGCTTCATTTGGATGATTCCTGGGGCATTTTTAATATCAACATTGAGCCAGCCCTCTAAAAGATGACCTCCGCACCCCAGATGTAAACGGCCTTCACCCTTAACAAACGGCGGGATTGTAGCAGCAAGAGCATCAGACCAATGAACACTTTCAGTTTGACCCGAGTGCTGATTTTTTTCTGCTTCAGCACTAATTTTTCGAATGATGCCGCGATTGTTCATTCTTAATAAATTTCCGAAATTAATTTTTTTAGCGGCGGATACGACATTTTCATAGCCTTGTCCGTTTTCGTTATTATAGAGAATGAGAATTGTGTCATAACTATTATTATCAAGCTCTAGGGGTAAGCTGACCGGATAAAGAAAATCTGTCTGGTAACTGAAGACTTTTTCTATTTTTCGGTGTTCTTTCATCTGACTTAAAAGTCGTTTGTTACAGAGTGCGTCAATTATTATGTCGCTTTTCTGAATCGATATTTGAGAAATTGCAGCGTCTATCAAGGCGAGTCCAGCGGTACAAAAAACTAACACTCGCTCTCCTATATTATTTAAATATTCTTTGTTATTGACCCTAAGGATTTTTGCTTGGTCAAACTTGTGTCGCATCTCTGATTCAAATTGATGATACTTATTTTTTTCTATATTGCGTGGCTTGACATTATAAACGTCTCTCCACTTGTCACAATAAAGATGGTTCTTTTCAACATAGTCGTAGAGTTCGCTACGAGGAAATGCGACATATGATTGAAAATATGCGTGAGTGGGCTCGATGCTGATGGCCAGATCAAGAGTTTTCTGGATATCCTCCTCCGTTTCATCAGGAATACCAATCATAAACCCCGCACGCGAGGTCAGCCCCAATTGGTTGATCCACTTAAAAGCCTGGCGAATCTGATCCACTGAATAGCCCTTTTTAATCTGCTTGAGGATTTTTGGCGATCCGGATTCGACCCCACACCAGATCCCGGTCAGACCTGCCTCCTTCATTAAGGCGAGGATTTCAGGATTAAGGTTGTCGACGCGCGCCTCACAGACCCAAGGGATGCGTATGCTGCGGCGTTTGATTTCAAGGCAAATATCGGCGACTCGCCTGTGATTCACCATGAAATTATCTTCGCGAAAATTTAGAGCATCCGCACCGAAATCACGAATCAATGTCTCTATTTCATCTACCACATTTTCGGGGCTACGGGAACGATAGGCGCTTCGCCAGTGGGTGGCGCTGGAACAGAAGGTGCATTGATAGGGACAGCCTCGGCTGGAAGACAAGGTAAACACCCTGTGAGCCGGCATCAAGTAGTCGCCACTCAGGTTGTAATTGTCCCAGTCCAGCAGATGCCGAGCCGGCAGGGGAAGGGAGTCAAGTTTGGCAACCGGCACCGGCGGGGCGGTAAGTTTTGGCCGCCCCGCGCTGTCGCGCAAAATTATTCCAGGAATTTCAGACAGATCGCTATTCTGCTCAAGGGCTTCTACCATTTGCGGAAAGGTCAGATCCCCCTCTTCCAGTACAGCATAATCAACAGCCGGGCAGTCAAGGGCCGAATCAGACTGAAGAGTGACTTGTGGTCCGCCAAAAACTATTTTTATCTTGTTATTTCTTCTTTTTATTAGCGTCGCTGACAATTCCGCGTGTTCTGCATTTAGACAGGTTACGGTAAAACCAACGATTTCCGGATTAAATTCAAGAACTCGGTCTGCAAGTTTAGCCGGTGTCAATGCCTCCGCATAACCATCAACGATGGATACAGAATGACCACACTCCAACAAGGTTGCTGCTATAGAACACAAACCTAAGGGAGGTTGTGGTTTGAGCTTTGTAAGCGTTACCGTCCCAAACCGTTCTTGAAGACGCTCGATGTCGGGATTTACAAGAACAACAACAGACATATAAAACCTATATTATGTATAACTGACTTTTATAATCGAATCTACAAAATATAAACAATTTAAAATTACTCTAATTTTTTAATAATCGATCTAGTAGAATACTCAATATTTCTTATACGTAGCTCTAAACTTATGCTTTTTAAATTTAATGAGCTGGAGTTGTAAAGTGACTTAACTAGCTGACACTTTCTATTATAGAATTCAAACAACTCAGAAGCGCTTCTCATTTCAAACTGACTCAATCTCGATTTACTACTGGATAATTCAGAAATATTTTTTTCCTTTGGGTGGCTGCTTTCGTCGAATACAACACAAGCAGGGACTCCGTAAGTTAATAAAACCTCTGACATCGTTATGGAAAATTCTTTGAAAAGATCAGGACAGTTTTTCACAACGTTCTCTATTTTTTCTCGAAGGATAATCGAGGCAAGATCATTGTTAAGTTTAGCTTCAGCTAGAATCGCATAGCGAAATATTTTATTTCTACCATCGAAATCCTTGTTTTTTTCGTATCTCTCAAAAACAAAAGTTAGCATTCTTGTTAAATCAATCATAGTTTTTCTCCTTGTTTATACTTTCTCTTCGTATTTATGAAATTGGTCTATCCCCTTCCACCTTCACCCCATCCACCCCCCACTGCCTCGCCATCTCCATATCATGATCCTCCCGATCCCCAATCAGCACCGCTTCGGGATCGCCCTGCCTCACTATCCCCTCCAGCGACCTCGGGTCGGGCTTGGGGTAGCCTGTCGCCCAGCAGTAGACCACCTGATCCACCAGCCGCTCCAGCCCCAGGGCCTTGAACTTGCGTTCCTGCACCGCCGGCAGGCCGTCGGTGACCACCACCACCCGGCCCCGTGCGCGCATGCAGCGCAACATTTCTTCCGCGCCGGAGAAGAGAGTTATGTGCGGGCAGTGCCCCCGGTAGACCTCGACCAATTCGCCGATCCGTTCCGGCGTAGCCTCCAGGCCGAATTCCCGCAGCAGGTGGTTGAAAATCTTCTCCCGCCCACAGGCATCAAACCGCCTTTGCAGATAATCCCCAGCCGCCGCCGAATCCAGCCCCCAGGCCGCCAAATGACCGGCGACGGCGCGGAAACCGCTGAGGACGAAATCCCGCTCGGCGTAGAGGGTATTGTCCATATCCACGAGAAAGAGACGGTACTTGTCGAGAAGGCAGGGCATGCCGTTCATCCCTTGCAAAAAACATCTTGGCTGTAGCGCAGCATCTTCAGCCCATAGCGCAAAGGCCGGGGCCGGACGAATTCCCCATGCTCCCCTTGCGCCCAGGCCACCAGCCGCCGGGGAGTGTCGAGCCCGGCCTCGATGCCCAGAGCCGAGGCGCCGCCGAAGCGCGGATTGACCTCGATGAGCCTGGCGCCGTCGGCCGCCGACCAGAAGGTCTGCACCGTCACCGCTCCAAACAAATGCAGGGATTGGGCCAAGAAAAGAACCAACTCATCCAAAGCGGAAATGGAAACCGTGCGGCTCACCGTCGACTCCCCAGCCCGCACCCGCAGCCGCTCCCGGGCGATCCACTGCAACGCCCGCCCGTCTTCATCAAAGAGCGCATCGATGCTGTATTCAGGCGCGGCGCACAGGGGTTGCAGCAGCAGATCGGGCCAGGGCGGCTCGCCGTACAGGGCGCGCAGCATCGCCACATTTGGCACCACCTGGGCCGCGCTCCCCCCGGCGCCCCGGCGCAGGCGGGCAAAGAGGGGGAAACTCTCCGGCGACGGCTGCGTCACCCGGGGCAGAACCGGCAAGCCGTGGGCCAGGCAATGGTCGTGAAAGCGGATTTTGTCCAGGCAGATTTCGAGGGATTCGAGGGGCGAAACGAGCACCTCGATACCGGCGGCGGTCAACGTCGCCCGGGAGCGGCCCAGGAAGACCAGATCTTCGTCTCGGGTCGGCAGGATCACGCCGACCCCCCGCTCGCGACAGGCGGCGACAAGGGAATCGAGATAGGCGGGATCGTTGCTCGGCGGCACAAGAAAACCGCCATCGCAAAAATGCAAGGCGGCGGAATCGGAGGAAATATCGCAGGCAAAAAGCCGCAGACCATGTGGGGAGAGGGCCACGCGCAAACGCCGAGCGAGATCGACCTTGGCACCGGCGCTGGTCATCAGCCAATTGGCGCTTTTCAGTGATGAATGATGAGTGATGAATGATGAATTATTTCGATTCAAGATTTACCGCTGCCTTTGGTTGACCTGCTTTTCAATGTCCTTGTACTGGTTACAAGAATCGCCATCAACTCATTCGCCTCTTTTTTCAGGTCGGCAAGTCGCTCCGGCTGCACGATGCCGGATTCTTCGAGCAGTTCGAACCAGTAGATGCTCTCTTCAAGTTCCTGCATCGCTCCTTCGGTCTTGCTGATCATCTCGGCATAGGAACGGCTTCGCTTCCCTTCCCGAACATGAGCGCCGACGGAAGTTCCCGAACGCAAGAGTTGTTTACCGATGACCTGCCCCCCCGTAGTACGCGGCAAAGCACCATACAGTCGAATGATCCGCAACGCGAACAACTTGGTCCGCTGAAGAATACAGGTTTTTTCATCACTCATCATTTCACAGCTTCGCCTTCCTCATCACTCATCACTCATCACTCATCACTCATCATTTCCTACATTATGAGCCAATCAAAGACCACTGCAACGGCGAGCCTTTGCTAACGTCACGGACAACCGCCCGCCCCAGCACCATTTCCAGATATTTCGGTGGCAGCCCCAAACCCGGCCGGATTGCCCTGACATTCTCTTCGGTGAGAATGTCGCCTTTCTTAAGATTTTCGGTGATGTAGAGACTACGCCGGTGCTTTCTTGAGACCAACTCCTTCTCCGTCGGTCCGTAATTCACTCGCCCCAGCGCCTGCCAGGCCATGCGGGCATCGTTTACCAGGCGTTGCAACTCAGCCGGTTCCAGGGAAAAGGCGGCGTCGATGTCGCCGTCGGCGCGGCTCAGGGTGAAGTGCTTTTCGATCACCCGTCCCCCCAGCGCCACGCCCGCCACGGCCACGGCGGTGCCAAGGGTGTGGTCGGAGATGCCGACCTGGCAGTCGAAGAGTTGCGCCATGTGCGCCAGTGTCAAAAGATTGGCATCGGTCGGTTCGGCCGGGTAGTTGCTGGTGCACTTGAGCAGGATCAGATCGCGGCACCCGGCCTCGCGCGCCGCCGCGACCGCTTCGGCCAGTTCGACCAGGGTGGCGGTGCCGGTGGAAAGGATGAGCGGCTTGCCGGTGGCGGCGACGCGGCGGATGAGGGGCAGGTCGCCGTTTTCGAAGGAGGCGATTTTGTAGCAGGGGACATCCAGGGCTTCGAGCAGGTCAACGGCGGTGGCGTCGAAGGGGGTACTGAACACTTCGAGTCCCCGCTTTCGGGCACGCTCAAAGAGGGGCGCGTGCCAGTCCCAGGGGGTGTGGGCCTTTTCGTAGAGTTCGTAGAGGGAATGCCCGCGCCAGAGACTGGCTGGGTCATCGATGAAGAATTCCCCTTCGGCGATATCGAGGGTCATGGTGTCGGCGGTGTAGGTTTGCAGCTTGAGCGCCTGCGCCCCCGCCTCGGCGGCGGCATCGACCAGCCGCAGGGCCTTGTCGAGATCATGACCATGATTGCCGGACATCTCGGCAATGATGAAAGGCGGCTGATCAGGGCCGACAAGGTGACGGCCAATACGGATGTCGTTCATATGCCTCCCCGATAAAAAGCTAATGATGAATGATGAGTGATGAATGCGGAAAATCTTAATTTTTCCACACTCTTTAACTAAAGAAAGATGCTTTCGCAAAAAGCGCCAAATGCAAGGCGCGCAATTGGCGAGCAATGAGGCGTACTTACGTACGTCGAAGCAGCGAGCCGATTGCAGCAACGCAGCAGTTGGTGGGTTTTTGCGACGCCATCAAAGAATCATCTTTGTCGGCAACCAGAACAAGGAGGTTACAGGGTTCTATCTTAAGCGCCGGCTGTGGTTTCAAACTTGCTAATAAATTAGAGGTTTTCTCGCTGTCAACGTTTCCTTCACCCACAAAGGATCTTTGCGCATCGGAAGGACGGCAACAACATAAACCGTATGCTCCTCAATAAGGTAATAGACCTGATAGGGGAAGCGCTTCGCAGGCATTCGATACAGACCTTGCTCCCGCATATGGACACCCGCATAAATTTTCAACGACCGGATGTCTGCCATCAGACTATCCCAAAAGAAATCTCCGACCCCCGGTTCTATTTGATCATAAAAATTCTTCCCGGAGTTGAGATCGTCAGAAACAGGCTCAAGGGCAACAACGCGATCAACAGTTATCATCTGCGGCGGGCATCCAACTCATCGAGAGTCAAGATTTTCGCTTCACCACGGCGTAGTTCTTCGCAACGCTGTTCGAGGATATGACGATGCCATGATGGAACTTCGCTTTGCTGGTATTCCTTTTCAAGCGAGGTCCAGAGACTCTCCATGGCCAACAATCGTTCAGCAACTGTCATCTTTTCAACATCGATTACGGTCATCTAGGGTCCTCCCGGCATAAAGATAGGTAACGTGGTGCTGTCTTTTGTGGGATTTTCACCAAGCGGGTACTTGTTATCATAGCTGCGCCGCCGGTGGGAGGCAATGGCGGATTAACTTGTGCGGCATAGCGTGCCCGCTCAAAGGGATTGTCAACGCCAATATCAGGAAAAAAACAAGGGGGTGAAGTGGGTTAGTCAATCAGCTCCCATCACGGGCGCCCCATTTTAAAAAACCCAACCCGAGGCCGCTCATTCATCATTCATCATTCATCATTTTCTACGGTTTAGGGCTCATCGGTGAGAGATTTCAGGTAATCCATACGCTGATGGACAACGGCAAGAATTTCAATATTGCTATCCTGTCGTCGGTAGAAGATCAGATGCTGCCCTTCAGGGAAGCACAAATACCCGGGTTTGATATCTGTACGGGGCTTGCCTAACTGAGGGTGCTTTGCCAGCCAGCCAAAACGGGAAATAATCCCTTCGATATACTGGTCAGCCTGCTCACTGCCCCAAGCTTGCAGGGTGTGGCACCAGATTTCTTCAAGGTCGGCTTCAGCCGCCTGCCGTAAAAAGAAAGAGCCGCTCATCTAAAGATGCTTCTGACGCATTTTTTTCAAAAAATCTTCACATCTGAAGTTGTCAACTACAGGGGATTGTTCGGCACCCTCAAGTTTATCTCTTAACAACTCAAGCTTGATTTCGTCTTCCTCCAAGCGTCGTAAGCCCGCCCTGATCGCTTCGCTTGCAGATTGATAGCGCCCTTGCGCGATCTTTTTGGCAATGAAGTGTTCAAAATGTTCCCCTAGGGTAACGGACGTATTTCTGGGCATGATGACCTCCATGGATATTGATATTAAAAAGTAATACAGGGAGGTGGGGCTGTCAATAATGGCTTGCCCGCACAACGTGAAGCTTCCGAAATCTAACAGCTTTTCTCTGTGTCCTCTGTGCGCTCTGTGGTGAAAAGCCTTCGAATCGATCTGTTTTTATTCAACATTGATGGATTTTACCGCCTCCACCACCCTGGCCGTCCCACCATCGCGGGGAACAATTTCACGGGCGGCGTGGCTCATGGCGGCGAGTCTTTGAGGGTTTCGGCTCAGATCGTCGAGGGCTTGGCGGAAGGCACCGGGGGGAAGGCTCGCGGCCTCGCCCAGCCAGAGGCAGGCACCTTTTTCGTGCAGCAGGCGGGTCGTCTCGCGCTGGTTCTCAGCCACCGTCACCACCAAGGCAGGAAGACCGAGCAGGCAGCGTTCCCAATGACTGCCGCCCCCCGCTCCCAGGGCCAGATCGGCGCGGGCCATGAGTTCGGCCATGCGCCCGGTCTGCACATGCAGGGTGTAGCAGCCGCCATCGGCCCGGCAGAGCGCGGCGATTTCATCGTGGCGCGGGTTGCTCGCGCCGATGACCACATCGGCGGTCAAGGCGGTATCGCGAAGCTCGCGCAGGGCGCGGGCGGTGAGGTTGTCCCCGTCGCCGCCGCCGAAAAAGAGCAAGAGATGGGTAAGGCCGGTACGCTCACGGACATTTGCCGCCGCCCGATAAAATTCATCCCGCAACAGGGCGTAGCCAGGGCCGAGGAGCAACCGGCAACCGTCGGGAACCAAGCCTTGATAACGGGTGTCCAGAGCGGGCAACAGATTCTGGTCGAGCAGCAGATCGCAGTCGTGGGGCCGATTGGCGAGATCGTCGATGACCATGATCCGCCGCGCCAAGGAGCGCATGGATCGTTCCCAGCGTTCATCCAGATCGTAATGATCGACGATCAAAAGATCGATTCCGCCGCGCATCCCGTGGCCGTCCGGCCCCTCTCCTTCCACCCAAATCAGCTCGAAGCCCCGCCGCCGGATTTCCTTCCCCAGATTACCCGGCAGCTTCCGGCAGAGAAAGACGATGTCGCCCCCGGCGCGGCGCAGCACCTCGGCTAGGGTCAGGCAACGCATGATATGGCCGCTGCCGATGACCGTCGAAGCATCAGCGCGAATCGCGATCCGCGACAGAGTGCCGTCACCCAAGCAGCTGTTCCACACTCAGCCCCAAGGCCTGGGCGATTTTACGGAGTGTAGCGGTGCGCGGCTGGGCGCCGGACCGTTCGAACTTCGCCACGCTGGCCTGAGCAATCCCCAACCGTGAAGCCAGTTCTTCCTGGGTCAGCCCAAAGTGCTCACGCCAGGCCTTGATCAGGGGCACATCCCGCAAGACATGTGCCTCAACGACTTCCTGGGGGATACCGGAGGCTTTGGCCTTTTCGGCTTCAAGCAGCGGTTCGATACGGCGCCACTCCTCCCAGGGGACGAGCACAAAAGCGGGATGCCCGCCATGCTCGATGGTCTGATATTTAGTAGGTGCGCTCATCGCGTTTTTTCACCTCCTCGATGCTGACTTGCCCTTAGCCCTAACGGATCCTGTTTCCCGCCATTACCCTATCGCTCGGCCTCCGCCAGTTGGATGGCGCGGTGCAGGAATTCGGCGCGCAGCCAGTCTTCGGGGGTGTCGATGTCCTGCACCCGATGGCGGGGGAGGATGATGGGGATGGCGTGGCGGGAGAAAATCGGCAGGCCTTTGAGGAAGGCCTCGGTGCGCCCCCAGTAGAACTGCCCCGCGTCGTGATAGGCCTCTTCGAGGTCCTGGGAGCGTTTGGGGATGCATTCGGGTTGGATGGGCTCGACGCCGCCGTCGGCAGTAAGGCGAACGGCGCGCTGGATGGGAAAGGGGAAACTGGTGACGGAGAAGGCGTACTGCTTGTGCGGCGCGGCTTGCAATAGATCGCGCCCCCGGCGCAGGTCGTCGATATGGAGCATGGGCGCGGTGGCGTAGATGCAGCAGGCCAAATCAACCGCACAGCCCTCGGCCAGCAGCCAACGCAGGGCATGCTGCAAAATCGGCATGGTGCCGACATAGTCGTCACACAACTCGGCGGGGCGGACAAAAGGCACCTCGGCCCCCTCCCGCCGGGCGATCTCCGCCACTTCCGCGTCCTCGGTGGTGACCACCACCCGCCCGAAGCAGCCGCTTTCCAGGGCGGCGGCGATGGAGTAGGCGATCAGCGGCCGATCGTTGAAGAGACGGATATTCTTGCGCGGGATGCGTTTGCTGCCGCCGCGAGCGGGGATGATGGCGACGTTCATGGTCTTGTCCAATTCGGGCCAGAGGTTTTCGCGAATATTGTCAATAACGGCGATGAATTTCTTCCAGTTTTTTAAAGATCTTGGCGACCTGTTGATCCGTTTTCAGGTCGGAAATGAAATGGTTGTAGAAGAAGACTTTCTCTTGCGCCAAAAAGTCATTATCGGAATAGAGCTTTACCGAGTAATTCAACATCTCGGCATAATCTTGCAGTCGATAACTTTCGGGAACCGTCGAGCTGATATGGCCGAAATTCATGGTCACAATCGGCAGATGATTCATCATGGCAGTCTGGGCACTGGTCCCTCCACCCTGTCTTTTGGGATTGATGAACGCATCGCACATCAGGCAGAAAGCCGAAAATTCCTGAATCATGCCGACATTGATGAATTTCCGCTCGAAGTTAGTGAGCGTGCCGAAGGTTCTCCTGATATCCAGATCGCCGGAACCAGCAAAAACGACCTTCGCATGCGGGCACTTTGCAACCAGTTCCCGGCAAAATTCGACAAAGTCATTATCCAGTTCACTAGCCAACCGGGTCCCGGCTACCAGAAACAGAAAGTCGTCTTTGCTGAATCCGAATCGACTCCGCTCCAATGGTTCATCTGCGGCATCGGCGGGCGTAACGATCATGGATTCACGCATGAAGTCGGTATGCCCCCAGGCATGTGCATATTCTTCACCGGCGTCCGAAAAGAGATTGCCAGGAATCCAGTAAGCATCCGAATGGGCGATGGGAACCGTCGCCCCGGTGGTGACGAAAACTGAGGGTATTTTTTGAAACAAGAGTTCTTGGAAAAGCAGATTCTCCCCATGCGCGAGGACGGCATCCGGCTGCAGTTGGTCGATATAGTTCATGAAATTGTTGATTTTTCGGACGGACATCAAGGTCTCATCAAGAGTAAACACCTCGATTTCGACATCCTTGAAATTTAGATAATCGATAGTCAACGACTGGTGCCCGGTTAATTCCGTATTTCTGTTGGCAACAAACGGGCTATAAAATCCGAGATAATTATTGTAATTCATTGAATTGCAATTGATTATTGAAACCTTACAACCATGATTTTTTATCAAATGACAGGCCAGATTGAACGCTTCGCGCGTCGGAGAATGTGCCATCCCCAAAATTTGTGGTGAAAGAATCGCAATCGTCTTGATTTCTGATTTTTTTTGATAGGCTGGCGCCACTACAATCTTAGACTGTTTCAACATGCTGACAATTTTATCGAAATGACCTCTGACCACGTCTGCATATGGCTTGAATATTTTAGTTGGGACATCACTTCGAACAAAAAACCTACGGCTCAAATTCCAATAAATTTCATAAAAATCATTCAATGACATCGCCGAGGTGATCGTTTTAGTCAGATTTTCAAGCGAGAAGTCATCTCGATAATTTTCATAAACAAAAGAATTGAAGGTTATGGAATTGTCACCTGTGTACGCATCCAGAAACCATTGGTACAACTGGGACTTTTCTTTTTCGCTCAAGGTCTCGATTGTCGATTTCAAGACATTAAGATAATCGAATTCCGTATTTGAGAAGCAGGTGCCTGAAAATATTTCCCCCAGTGCATACATGACATCCTTCAGTTCGGTCTTTCCAGCCTTTTTCACAGCTAGGCTCCCTTCCTGATAACGGTAAAAACAGAATCGACGATGCGAGAAACATCAAGAAAGTTCATTGCAGGATAAAGCGGCAAGGTCAGAATCCGGCCATAAGCAGCCTCGGCCACGGGGCAGAGGCCTTCGCCGGTACCGAAGCGCCTGCGGTAATAGGGGTGCAGATGGACCGGAATGTAGTGGACGTTGGCGCCAATCCCGGCGGCGCGCAGTTCGGCGAAAACCCGGTCCCGCTCCGGCACCCGCACCACATAGAGATGATAGCCGTGCTCGGCCCCGGCGCGCACCGCCAGGGGTTGGACTTCGGTTCCGGCAAAGGCCCGGTCGTAGAGGGCGGCCAGCTCCCGGCGCCTGGCGATCCACTTCGGCAATCGCGCCAACTGGCTCAGACCGAGAGCGCACTGGATGTCGGTCAGGCGATAGTTGCCGCCGAGTTCGGTCATTTCGTAATACCAGGTACCTTGTTCCTGACGCTGACGATGGTCGCCGGTAATGCCGTGGTTGCGGAAGCTGCGCAGGCGCTCGGCCCATTCGGGGTTGTCGGTGACGACCATTCCCCCCTCGCCGGTGGTGATCGGCTTAACCGGATGGAAGCTGAAAGCGCTCAGATCGGCCAGAGAACCGCAGGGGCGACCAGCATCGGCGGCGCCGAGGGCATGGCAGGCATCGGCCACCAGAATCAGACCGCGGTGGCGACAGATTTCCCGCAAGACCCCATAGTCGGCGGGCTGCCCGGCGTAATCGACGGCGATGACCGCCCGAGTGCGGGGGCCGATTTTTTCTTCGACCCGCGCCGGATCGATGAGCAGGGTGTCGGCGTCGGCATCGGCGAAGACCGGCGTCCCCCCCTGGTAGAGCACGGCATTGGCGGTGGCGGCGAAGGTCATAGGCGGGACGATGACCTCGTCGCCGGGGCCGATGCCGATGGCGTGCATGGCCCCGTGCAGCGCCGCCGTGCCGCTGCTCACCGCTACCCCTTCGGCCACGCCGACGAAATCCGCCACCGACCGCTCGAAGCGCTCGACCAGCGGCCCGGTGGTCAGCCAATCGGAACGCAGTACCGCCACGACCGCCTCGATATCGGACTCGTCGACACTTTGCCGACCGTAGGAAATGAAGGGCTCGCTCACGAGATCCCTTTCTGGCAGCAATAGTCGATATGCCCGCGCACCAGCTCCCGCAACTGCTCGACAGTCAGCCAGTCGGTGTTGGTGCCGCTGTTGTAGGAGAAGCCTTCCGGACAGCGGCGGCCGCCCCGTTCGGTCTGGAACTTCTCCACCGTCCAGTTGCGCATGGAGGGGAGAATGACGTAGTGATCGTCGAGCTCCAGGGTATTGAACCCGTCCGTTTCGGTGATCATCTCTTCGTGCAGCTTCTCGCCGGGACGGATGCCGACGATCTCCTGGCGGCAATCGGGATCGATCGCCTGCGCTAGGTCGACGATGCGGAAACTGGGGATTTTCGGGACGAAGATTTCGCCGCCCCACATCCGCCCCAGGGTCCGCAGCACCAGTTCCACGCCCTCGTCAAGGGTGATGTTGAAGCGGGTCATGCGTTCGTCGGTGATGGGCAGCACCCCTTCACGCTGCTTTTTCAGGAAGAAGGGGATGACGCTGCCGCGACTGCCGAGGACATTGCCGTAGCGCACCACGGAAAAGCGGATATCCCGATTCCCCTTGTAGTTGTTGGCGGCAACGAAGAGTTTGTCCGAGCAGAGCTTGGTCGCGCCGTAGAGGTTGATCGGCGCGGCGGCCTTGTCGGTGGAGAGGGCCACGACCTTTTCCACCTCCCGCTCCAGGGCGGTCTCGATGACGTTCTGGGCGCCGAGGATGTTGGTCTTGATCGCTTCGAAGGGGTTGTATTCGCAGGCGGGCACCTGCTTGAGGGCGGCGGCGTGAATGACGATGTCGATCCCCTCAAAGGCCCGGTAGAGCCGCTCCCGGTCGCGCACGTCGCCGATGAAGTAGCGCAGCTGTCGATAGGTCTCGGGCGGATACTGCTGGGCGAGTTCGTACTGTTTCAGTTCATCGCGGGAGAAAATGACGATGCGGCGCATTTTCGGATAGCGGGCGAGCGCCGTTTCAAGAAATTTTTTACCGAAGGAGCCCGTCCCTCCGGTAATCAGCACGGCTTTTCCGTTCAGCATGGGAATCCCCCCGACACGAGTGGCATTGACGGCCGACGACCAACGATGAATGATCGCAGCGGCCTTGTCCATGATAGGTAAAAAGTCGGTGATTTACAAACATTGCAACGGCTTATGAAAATCAACCGAGTTCCTTCAGCAGCTTGCGGGCGACGGGATGGGTGGGCTCCACTTCGAGAACGTGGGTAAACATCAGCCGCGCTCCCTCGTCGATCCCCAGTTTGCGATAGTAACCTCCGAGATTGAGCATGGTGCCCAGATCTTGGGGAACCTGCTCCAGATAGCTCGCATAGGCCTCCAGCGCTTCCTCCGCCCGACCCGAAACCTTGAGACCGTCGGCGTAGAGTAGCAGATAGGCCGGGAAGCGGCCGGCGAGATGTTCGAGAGCGAGCAGGGCGTCATCGAGCGCCCCAATTTGCAGGCAGAGAAAGGCAATGGCCCGCAGCGCCTCTTCGAGCAGCGCCTCGTCCTCCGTGTCCAGAACCCGCTGATAGTCATCGAGCGCCGCATCGTTGTCGCCCGCCAACTCGGCGGCGTACCCCTGGGCCAAGGCCAGCAACGGCTTGGCTTTGGGCAGGGGGTGGTTCTCCAGAACCCCGGCCAGCCGCGCCAAAGTCTCGCGGTCGTTCTTGCGGTAGGCGTCGCGAATCCGCCCGAAAGCCCCGGAAAGCGCCCAGTTGTAGGCGCCGGGGGTAATGGCGGTGGTCGCAGTCCAACCGGCGTAGCCCTTGGCGCGAAGTTGCGCGAAATCTTCTTCCAGAACCTGCAACTCCGCCTGCTGCTCGGGGCTCAAAGCGGCGAAGTCGGCGGGATGCCGCCGGCGCCAGATGCGCGACCGTCCCGGCTGCCGGTCCGCCCGCCACTGGGCGAGCAGACGGGGGAGTTCGGGCGCGGGGGAATCCTCCAGCAGACGCGTTTCGACCCGCTTGCGGGATTGCCTTAGCAGATTGAGAAACTGCTCGCAGTTTTCCCGATAGGCCAGGTAGTAGCCGCGGTTGTCGTCGAAACTGGTCTCGCTGGCCCCGCCTTTGGCGAGCCCCGCATGGCTGAGCCGGAAAAACTTCTGGACGCTGAAAAATTTGATCAACCGGACCAGCCCCTGATCCTCGCGGCCCAGAGCTTGCCCGATCGCCTTCAGCCCTTTGCGGTAGTCGGCGGAGTCGGAAGCGGAAGCGAACTGCTCATGCAGCGCCGTCGCCTGCTCCGCGAGCTTGCCGATCCGCTCCACCACGGCGGAGACGCGGTCGAGTTCGGTGAGCATGGCCCGACAGTGACGTGAGCGCGTCGCGGCGGAATCCTCGGGCAGCACCCCGGCGAGAGTGGTCGCGGCCGGCACATTCAGGGGTTCAATGGGAAGCTCGGCCAGGGGGAGATGGCGAACGTGCTCCAGCCGGGCCGCCCCCGGCGCTGGGTTGACGGCGCGGCAGCCGCGCTTGCGGGCGCGTTCGGCCTGGGCGTCCAGCTCGCGGGCGGCAAGGGCGTAATTGGGATGGGTATAGGCTTCCCAGCCGCCGTAGGTTTCCATCGTCACATCCCGCTCGGAAAAGCGGGCGCCAATGGCCCGCTCCCGCGAGGCGGCGGCATGGGTGAAGCCTTCGCGGCTATGGCAGAAATCGGCACCGGCCAGGACGATTTGGGAGAAACCCAGCTCCACGGCCGTATCGAAGGCGACATTGGTGACCGTCGGCCCCAGGGAAATGGGCGCCGGGCGGTTGAGAGGGGAATCCCAAGAGAAAAGGCTGCCCCAGACCGACGCCCGCCCTCCCCATTGCCCCAGAATGCAGGGGCTGAGGTGATAGTTGGCGACCAGCAGCGCGTCCTCTTCAAACTGGAACATATCGCTGCTGACATCGAAATTCACCGGCTTTGGATCGACGGAAACGAGGATATCAGGAGTGATGCCGACTTCGAGCAGGCGCCGCGACACCCGAGAAGCGGCGATGACGGCGACTTGCGGGCGATGTTCCAACAGCCAGGGGATAACGTCGTCCAAAGAGGGCCCGCCGGCCAGCAGCACCGCCGTCTTCCCCCGGAACATGCCGCGCAGAAGATTGGCCGAGACCCGGTTTTCCGCGAGATTTTCCAGCTGCCGGCGGATGAAGACCTCCAGATCGAGAGAGCCTTTCGTATCCCAGATAAAGCGGAAGACTTCCTGCCGTAGCCGTCGCCCAGTCTCGCGGTACCCTTCCCAGACGCAGTCCTCGGCGGCGCAGCTGGAAATCACCCGGACCTTGTCGGCGAAGACATACTCATTGATGCCGAGCCTCCCCAGCATTTTCCGGCAATCCTCGGGCGTGGCGTAGAGGATGCCTGCCGAATCCAAACGATCGATGCGGGATAGAATTTCAGGCAGTTCGACAAAAAGGTAACAGCTCCCTTTGGGAATACCCTTGCGTAGAAGATAACGCGGCAGCAGGCCGGAATCGGTGCCGATGACCAGGTAAAAGGTTCCGAGGCAGAAAAGGTCGGCGCCGAACTGCTGGGCGAAAACCGTCTCGGCGCCGAGCTGCTCGAAGCACTCGCCGTTGACGCCGGGCAGATAGCGATCACCGAAGCGATTCGCGCGGAAGGGTTCCGGTTCCTGTATTTTCATTGCGGCCACACTCTATTCTCCTTCCAGCCAATGACCGAAGCCTGTCAAGAAATTGACACTATCGATCCTTGCCGCCGAAAACCCCTGCGGCAATTTCGAATCTGCAAAGCCCCGGCCAAAATTCCGACACCGGCGGATTTGCGGGCCGATCCATGAAAAAAAGGCCACTCCGCATCCTTCGCGAGGTAGCCTTTCGATCTATTCCGGCGCGCCGCGCCCTTACACCTTGGGCAGGGGCATCTTGGTCGAGTAGTTGCTGTGCTCCAGCACCACCTGGATGGCGCGGTTGGGGCCCGGGGCGTAGAGGATCGGCGCGAGCAGGTTGAAGGTGAAGTCGCTGCCCGAGTTGACGGTGACGACCACCAAGGCGTGACAGTCGTCCCCGTCTTTCATCCCCAGTTTCTCTTTCTCGTTGTCGTCGGGGGCGACCCGGTAGTCGACGAAGAAGTTGGTGGGGTCGGTGAGAACAAAGGCGATCTCCGGGTCTTCGACGCTCTGGATCCAGAAGAGGGGCCCGCGCTTGATGTTGGGCATGACGATGAACTCGCGCAGGTTCTCGAAGCCGATCATCCCCGTAGGGAAGTGCAGGGTTTTAGCCGGATCGTATTCCACCTGCCCGAAACGGGTGTTGATGACCTTCATTTGACCTCCTTGAGCATGGGCAGACTGTCACTCAGGCTGTCCAGATCGGCGATGATCCACTGGGTGGCTTCCTTGTTCTCTTCGAGGATGCGATCGTAGACTTCCTGGCGGTGGATCTTCACCGTCGGCGGCGCGACGATCCCGAGGCGGATACCGCCCCCTTTCATCTCGACGACGGTGATGGTGATGTCGTCGCCGATGCGTATGCCCTCGCCGACCTTGCGTGTCAATACCAGCATCTGGCCCTCCCTGGCGTGTAATTTATTCCTAGCGCAGATAGTCGAGGATCGACAGTTTGGAGAGTCGTCCCGTCACATCCATGGCTGCTTGCAAGGCTTGTTCCTGTTGCGTCATTTCCGTGATCGATTCGATGAGGTCGGCGTCCTGATAGCGGGACAGCACCTCTTCGAGGTCGAGTTCCATGTCCTGGATATTCTCGTTGGCGCGGTCGATACGGTTGGCCACCACCCCCATCTGGCTGCGGTTGATACTGATCTGCTCAAGGGCGGTGTTGAGATCGCCGAGCTTCGCTGTGGCGCCGGCCGCATCGTCAGCGAGCAAGGCCTCCTCGATGCCGGTCATGACCGCGAAGATGTCGACCCGGCCGGGATCGGTGACGCCGTCGCCGTCTTCATCGCCGAGAAATACAGCGCTGCCGGTGAAGTTGACCGTTTCGGTCTCGCTCGGAGAGATTTCCAGCTGTTTGCGCCCTTGGTCCCCCTGGTAAAGCATCGGCGGCTGGGTCGGATCGCCAGCATGAGCCGGATTTTCGACAAAGGGGGGTGTCAAATCGTTGAACCCGGCGAAGAAGTATTTGCCGTCCATCTGGCCGTTGGCCAGGCTCACCATGGAGTTGCGCAGGTCGCCGATCTCGCTGGCGAGAACCTCCCGTTCATAGCTGCTGTAGGTGCCGTTACCGGCGGAAACGGTGAGCTCGATGGCGCGGTTGATGAGGTTTTCGGCCTGGGCCATCTGGGTGTCCTGAGCCTTGAGGCGGTCGATGGCGGCGAGGTTGTTTTCGTAATGATTCTCGGCGGACAACATCCGCGAGCGGGTGAGCAGCACCGGCGACACCCCGGCGGGGTTGTCGGAAGCCGCGTTCATCTTGCGCCCGGTGGCGGTGGCGACCTGGAGATCCTGCAATTTGGAAGTGGTGCTGTTGAGAAACAGCATCATCGAGCGATAGGTGGTCGAGTTGCTCGCTTTCATACGCTACCCCCGGATGGCCAGAAGCTGGCTCATCACCTCGTCGACGGTGCTGAGGTATTTGGCCGAGGCTTCGAAACTCTTCTGGAATTTGATCAGGGAAATCATTTCTTCTTCGAGAGAAACCCCGACGGTGTTGTCCCGCAGATTGGCGACCTGGGTCAAAGCGTCGCGATTGCCGGCCAGGGCCAGCTTGTTGCGACTCGCTTCGACGCCGACGTCGCCGGCGATGCGGGCGTAGTAACCGACAAAGGTTTCGCTGCCGTCCATCACCCGGGCGGTGCCGAGGGCGCTGAGGCGCAGAGCGTTGGTATTGTCGCCGGGGGCGCTGGAGTCGCCGGCAGCCACTTCCCGGTAGTTGTCTAGGTTCATGCGGATCATGCCGGCGGCGCCCGCTTCCTCGGCCAAGGGCGCGAAGAAATCCCGGTCGGTGTTGCCGTCGAGACCGGTTCCAGCGCGATGCAGGGCGTTGACTTCGGTGATGATGCCGTTGGCAAGTTTGTCGAGATCGGCGACCTTCTCGGGGATGAATTCATCCCGCAGATACATGAGCCCGCGCATTTCGCCGCCGACCCGCTCGGTGTTGAGTTCGTATTTGTGGCTGCCGAGGTCGAGGCTGATCTGCAGGGTGTCGCCAACCCGCTCGGTCAGTATCGGCATGGTGGTGGCGTCGGAGACCAGAGGCAGGCCGTTGGGCAGAAAGATCGAAGCCATGCCGGCGGCGTTTTCGGTATTGGTGCCGCCGACCAGCGAGGTGATCTTCTGCAGCAGCAGGTCGCGCTTGTCCCGGTCGGCGAGGGCCGGTTGGCCGGTCGATTCGATGGTGGAAATGCGCAGATTGAGGCTCGCGACCTCGTTGATGCTGAGGTTGAGATCGTCGACCCGGGATTGCAGCATGGTGTTCATGCTCTCCGAAAGCTTGGTCAGTTCGGAGACCGTCGCCTGGAAATCCTGCACCAGGCGCTCGCCCGATTGCAGCACCAGGTCACGATTGACGCGGCTGCCGGGATCGTTGGTGAGATCCTGCCAAGAGCCGAAAAAGTTGTCGATGGAGCCGGAGAGACCGTTTTCGGAGATACTGATGATGCGCTCCATTTCATCCAGGGCGGTGGACTTGGCATCCTCCTCCCCGAGGGCGGCGCTTTTTTCCTGCATCATCTTGGCGAGAAAATTGTTGTACTCGCGATCGAGGACGTCGATCTTCGACCCGCGCCCGACCATGAAGCCGTTCATGTTCAGGGTGGGGAAGTCGGTAAAGACCGGAACCTGGCGGGAATAGCCTTCGGTATTGACGTTGGAGATGTTGTTGCCGACGACCTCGATCGCGCGCTGACCGTCGAGCAGACTGCTTTTGCCGATATTCAGAGCGTTGATGAGGCCACTCATGCTACACCTTCCCGGTCAGAAACATGCCGCTACCGGTGCGTTGCACCAGGCCGCCGGCGGAACCGTAAGAGGCGGGTTGCGCCACCTGCCGGTTGAAGAAGCCCACACTTTCTCGGATGAACTTGAGAGTCGCCCAGAAAAGATAGGCGTTGCGCCGGTTCTCTTTCTGGATGATCTCGGCCAAGGCGCGAACCTCGGGGCTCGCGTCGGTGACCGGGCGCAGCCGTTGCAGCAGGGCGTCCTTCTCCTCGGTGACGGCCATCAGCTCGTCGACGGCGAGGCTCTTGGCGCATTCCCGCTCCCGCAGCAGCAGTTCGTGCAGCCGTTCCAGGTCGGCCCGCACACCGTCGGCGGCCATGATCAGCCCTCCCTGCCGATGAACTTGAGCAGGCTTTCGGCGACCTTATCCAGGTCGGGCCGATAAGAACCGTTGGCGATCTGGCTCTTGAGAGCCGCGATTTTCTGGGCACGTTCCGGGCTCTGCATGGCGCCGGCCTCCTTGGCCTTACCGACTTCCTGCAACACCGACGAAAAAGCGACCCGATCCGTCGCGCCCTTGCCGGCCTCGGATTTAGCCGTGTCGACCTTGCGCGGCACGCTCGGTGCGCCGATCGGGCCGATACCCTTGCCGAAGTTGATTTTCTCTGTCATGACGGTCACCTTTTTCATTCACGGAAGCCTGTTTGGGGTGCGATCGGGTACAGGCGAAGACCCGCAGGGTTCTCTTCTTGCCCGTCTTATCGGCGGCGGCAAGGAAAAACTTTAGGTTTTTTTCGCAACGTTCAGGAGGGGGAAAAGCGGAAGCGGACAAGCGAACGGGAGGGATTTTGGGGAGTAAACGACTATTTTTTCCACATCCCCCGGCCTGCGCCCCGTGCCTCTTTTTCGGCCGTCAGAAACTCTTTCTTTAGCTGAAAATCGAAGCGCCGGTACACGGCGGCCAGCCCCTCTTCGAGGAGCAGGCGGTTGAGGTTGCGGCCGTCGGGGAGGATGACATAGGCGAGGGTGCGGCCGTGACGATCCTTGCGCTCGCCGTCGAAACACAGGCTGACCTGCTTTCCCTTGGCTTCGCCGATGACGAAATGCAGAGCCTTTTTCGCCGTTTGCCGCTGAATCGAACTGGCGACGCCTTGCCGGCGCAGATATTGGTCACGGTAGGATGAGGCCGTCTCCGGCACGTCGACGCCGATCAAGCGCACGGTGCCGATGCCGTCGACCTTGAGGGTGTCGCCGTCGTGAACCCAGCTGACACGACCGACGGCTTCCCCCTGCCCGGCATCGGCGCAACCGAGCAGAAGCAGGAAGAGCAGGGGGAAAAACAGCCCCCAAAAGTGGCGCGACAAAAGAGCGCCTCTCATCCCCGCCCCCAAAGCAGCCGGGCGAAGACGCCGAGGAAGAATCCCCAAACGAGATTGTAGAGGATAACGAAGAGCGGAGTGGCGGCGCCGAGGCCGAGACCGAACCAGCCGGCTTCGGTGAAGCGAGGGAAGAAGAAAAGGAGCTGGGCGAGGGTGGGCAGAAGGCTCAGCCACAGGCCCTTACGTGCCCAGCACCGACGCAGATGCAGGTAGCGGATGGTGAAGAAATAGGGAAGCCCCCAGAGGCCGCCCCAGACCAGACGGGGATAAAGCCAGGCGCGGGTGAATTCGGGGGCCATGTCGACGCCGAAGAGGGCGGTCACCCCCCAGAGGCCGCCGAGCCAGGCGGCGACGCTGTTGACCAGGGCGGCGAGCAGCCCGGCGCAGAAACAGACGGCGATCAAGGCGTTGGTGCGTTGCATCGGTTCCCTCCCTGACGGCGTCGCAAAAACTCGCCAACTGCTGCATTGCCGCCATGGCCTCGCGGCTTCGACGTACCTAAGTACGCCTCATTGCTCAACCATGGCGCGCCTTGCATTTGGCGCTTTTTGCTTAGCCGTTCTCCAAAAAGCTGTTTAAGGTGTGGGGGGGGGGGACACCTCAATGATACGTCGCAGCGACGAGGACGAGGGCAACGCCGCAAATGGGCGTTTTTCATCAGCCGTTCAGGCGGCGACCTCGTTCATGCTGCCGCTGCGATACCCCTGCAAATCGAGGGCGACATAGGTGAAGCCGGCGGCTTTGAATGCCGCTACCACCTCTTCGCGCAGGGTGGCGTCAAGAAAGCGCGGAATCTCCTCCGGCGCGACCTCGATGCGCGCCGTATCGCCGTGATAGCGTACCCGGTAGTTGCGAAAATCCCGGTGCCGCAGAAAATCTTCACAACGCTCCACCTGGGCCAACCGCTCGGCGGTAATCTTCGTGCCGTAGGGAAAGCGGGAAGCAAGGCAGGCGAAGGGCTGTTTGTCGGCGGTAGGCAGACCGAAGCGGCGGCTGAGTTCGCGGATTTCTTCCTTGCCGAGATCCGCTTCAAGCAGGGGGGAGCGTACCCGCAGTTCGTCGGCGGCCTGGCGGCCGGGGCGAAAATCGCCGAGATCATCCACATTCGAGCCGTCAAGAATCTCGACGAAACCGAGTTCCTGGGCCTTGGCGCGGCACAGAGAAAAGAGCTCTTTCTTGCAATGATAGCAACGGCTGCGATCGTTTTCGGCAAAGCCGGGGCTACGCAGCTCATCGCTTTCGACCACCAGTTGCCTGACCCCGAAAGAAGCAGCCAACGCACGGCTTTCCTCAAGCTCGTAGCGGGGGAACGTCGGCGAGGTCGCGGTCAGGGCCAGCACCTGGTCGGCGCCGAGCACCGCCGCCGCCACCCGCAGCAGCAGGGTCGAGTCGACGCCGCCGGAAAAGGCGATCAGCACCGACCCCAGGCCGCGCAGGATCTTCTGCAAACGCAGATACTTATCATCCAGAGCCGCCATGCGATCCCTTAATTCAACCTGAATCCGTGAGGTGTGAGGGGTCGAGAGTGAGGAGAAAAAACCAAAAGAGCTGTCTTCTTGGAGGTTTAACACCTCACGCCTCACGCCTCACGCCTCAGTCGTAAATCCCCGTTGAAAGATAGCGTTCGCCGGTATCGCAGAGGATAGTCACGACATTCTGCCCAGGCTTGAGTTTACGGGCCACCTGCAAGGCGGCGAAGACATTAGCGCCGGCGGAAATGCCGACAAAGAGCCCTTCGACCCGGGCCAGCTTGCGGGCGGTGGCGATGGCGTCGTCGTTGCCGACGCGGATGACTTCTTGGTAGATGGCCGTATCGAGGACATCGGGCACGAAACCGGCGCCGATCCCCTGAATCTTGTGCAAACCCGGGTCGCCGCCGGAGAGGACCGCCGAATCAGCCGGCTCCACCGCCGCGATGTGGACCTGCGGATTGCTCGCCTTGAGCGCCCGCCCGACCCCGGTGATGGTGCCGCCGGTGCCGACCCCGGCGACAAAAGCGTCAACCGCGCCATCGAGAGCGGCAAGGATCTCCGGTCCGGTGGTCTCTTCGTGGATCCGGGGATTGGCGGGATTTTTGAACTGCTGGGGCATATAGGCCTTTTTCGCCCGGGCAAGTTCCTCGGCGGTGTCGATGGCGCCGCGCATCCCTTGGGCACCGGGGGTTAGAACGAGTTCGGCGCCGTAGGCCCCGAGCAGCCGCCGCCGCTCCTGGCTCATGGTGTCGGGCATGGTGAGAATCAGCTTATAACCCTTGATGGCGCAGACCAGGGAAAGACCGATGCCGGTGTTGCCGCTGGTCGGCTCGACCACGGTCGCGCCGGGCTTGAGCAGCCCTTCCTGTTCGGCCGCTTCGATCATGGCCAAGGCGATACGATCCTTGACGCTGCCGCCGGGGTTCATCGATTCGAGTTTGCCCCAGACGGCGGCCCCGCTTCCGTCGCCGAGGCGGGTGATTTGGACCAGGGGGGTCCGGCCGATCTGCCCCAGGGGGCTGGTGCTTGTGGTTACCGGCATGGAATCCTCCTTGGCGCGGTCAGATGTAGTACATGAAGCGGTGATCGAGTTCTTTCTCCAGGCCCATGGCCTTGCCCTGATCGCAAAGATCCTTGAGGGTCACCGAATCGAAATAGGCGGACAGCTTCCGGGTCGCTTCGGCCCAGACCTGCTGGGTGACGCAGCGACTGTCGAACTCGCACTTGCCCTTGCCCCTGCCCGCGTCGCAATCGTCCTTGGCACAGAGCACCAGGGTCAAATCCCCTTCGGCGGCGAGGAGGATCTGCCGGACGGTGATCTCCTCGGGCTTGCGGGCCAGCATGTAGCCCCCCTGCGGCCCACGCCGGCTCTTGATCAGTCCGGCCTTCTTCAAATCCTGAAAAATCTGTTCCAGATAGCGGGGGGAGATATCCTGCCGCCGCGAGATATCCTTGATCTGTGTCGGCAAGTTCCCGGAATGATAAGCCATGTCGAAAAGGGCGCGCAGCCCGTAACGACTTTTAGTCGAAAACTTCATCAGACTTTCCCTCCAAATAATTGTTACTAGAACTTTTATCTAACTCTATCATTTGTGTCAAGAATTTAATTCCCCATCGCCAAACTCGGAGATACCGGAAAAAGATTTCCGCAAGAGCAGTGGTTGACAGGCGGTCGGAAGAGCGTAAAGGTATAAGGAACGATCAACGCAGGAGAAAGGAGGCACGCCATGCTACCGAGCCGTTGGGATCCTTTTCGGGATCTGAGCAAGGAACTGAGCCAGCTGCACCGGGAAATGGACGACATGTTCCGCCGCACCTTCGGGCTGACCCGCGAACCCGGAGAGGGGCTGGGGATAGGCACTCCGGCCATCAACACGTACATGAAGGACCACATTTTTCATGTCGACGTTGAGGTGCCGGGAGTCAAGCGGGAGAAGCTCGACGTGAGCGTCGACGGCAACATGCTGACCATCAGCGGCGAACGCACCGCCGACCGGGAGACCAAAGATCATGACTATCTGGTGCGGGAAACGCACTTCGGCGCCTTCCGCCGGCGGCTGATGCTCCCCGAGGGGGCGGATGCCGAAAAGATCCAGGCGGTCTGCAAAAACGGCATCCTCGAAATCAGCATGCCGGTCGGCACAAAGGAAACGGCAGGACGGAAGATCCCGATCGAAGGGGGGGAAGAGGAAGGGAAGCTGAAGACTAAAGACTGAAGGCTGAACGGGGTGAGGAGCGAAAGCCTTCAGCCGACCCTCCTCACCCCTCACCGCCCCTATTCCCAGGGTTTGATCACCCCCGACTCCAAGGCCGCGCGCTCCACTGCCTCGGCGACTTTCTGGTGGACTTCGTCGGTGAGGATAGAGGGGACAAGTTCCCCTTCCTCGGCGCAGGCGGCGATGGCCTTGGCGGCGGCGATCTTCATCTTGTTGTTGATGACCCGGGCGCGCACATTGAGGGCGCCGCGGAAGATGCCGGGGAAACCGAGGGCGTTGTTGACGCTCTTGCCGTCGGCGGCGAAAGCGGCGCCGGCGGCGACGGCATCCTCGGGGGTGATTTCCGGATTGGGATTGGAGAGGGCGAGAATGACCTGCCCTTTTCTCACCATCTCGGGCTTGATCAGGCCGGGGCAGCCGGTGGTGGCGACGACGATGTTGGCGCCGGCCATGACATCCGCCAGGGTACCGGCTTCGCCGCCGGCCGCCCCCAGGCGTTCCTTGGCCGCCTCCTGCAGATCGGTGCCGATGACCTTCTTCACCCCGTAGGAAAGAAGCAGTTTGGAAATCCCCATCCCTGCCGCGCCCAGACCGATAACGCCGATGGCGGACTTACCCAGCATCAAACCGGAAAACTTGGTGGCGTTGAGGAGCGCGGCGAGAACCACGACGGCGGTTCCGTGCTGGTCGTCATGCATGACCGGAATGTCGAGAATGCGGTCGAGCACATCTTCGATCTCAAAACATTCGGGGGCGGCGATGTCTTCGAGCTTGATGGCGCCAAAGGTCGGAGCGATGTTTTTCACCGTCTCGATGATCACCGCCGGATCTTTGCTCTCGATGAGGATGGGAATGCCGCTCACCCCCACAAACCGGTCGAAGAGCGCCGCCTTCCCTTCCATGACCGGCATCCCCGCCACCGCGCCGATATCGCCGAGACCGAGAATCGCTGTGCCGTTGGTAACAATCGCCACCTGGTTGGGGATCGCCGTGTATTTGTAGGCCAACTCCGGACGTTTCTGGATATCACGGCAGATGGTTGCGACGCCGGGGGTGTAGATTTTGCGGATGTCGCTGATGGTATTGAGGGGGTGCGTTCCCTTCATGGTGATCTTTCCCCCTTCATGCAGCTGATGCACCAGGTCGACGACATCCTCGACGATAATCCCTTCGAGTTTGGCCAGATTGTCGAGGATCTCTTCCATCTGCTCGTCGTTATCGACGTAGATGGTCATTTCCCGGGTATTGTGGGTCAAGCCCATGCGCAACAGCCGGATATCGCCAATGCTGCTCCCTTGCATACCGATGACAGAAGTCAGCTTGCCGAGATACCCCGGCTTGTCGAGAATCATCACCCGCAGCGTCTTGGCCAGTTTCCCCGCGCCTTTCTCGATTTCCATGAGATCTCCTCTCCCTTTGCGTCAAACGCTGTTCGCCTGCCCGCCACCTGTTTTTTGCCGGCAGACGGACGGATCTCCATAAAGGTATCAGCTGTCCAGCCGAAGGCAACAGAACACCTGTGCGCGCATGATAGAAGCGGCGACAAAAACGGTCAACGGGAAAAGAAAAAGGAGAGAGGAAAGGAAATCAGGAAGAGAGGCGCAGGATCTCGGCGGCGATCTTCTCCAACGGCGTGACGAATTCGGCGCCGCCGAGCTTGATTGCCTCTTTAGGCATGCCGAACACGACGCAACTGGCTTCATCCTGAGCGATGGTACGGGCGCCGGCATCGCGCATTTCCTTCATCCCCTTGGCGCCGTCATCCCCCATGCCGGTCATGATGGCGGCGACGGCGTTCTTGCCGGCGTAGCGGGCAGCGCTGCGAAAGAGGACATCGACCGAGGGCCGGTGGCGGGAGACCAGCGGGCCGTCCTTGACTTCCACATAATAACGGGCGCCGCTGCGCTTGAGCAGGGTGTGCCGGTTGCCGGGGGCGATGAGCGCCCGGCCGCGCACTACCGTATCGCCGTCTGCGGCCTCCTTGACCGTCACCCGGCAGAGACTATCGAGACGCCTGGCGAAGGCGGCGGTGAAGTCCTCGGGCATGTGCTGAACGATGACGATGCCGGGGGTGTCAGCGGGTAACGCTTCGAGGAAAATACGCAGGGCTTCAGTCCCGCCGGTGGAGGCGCCGATCACCACCACCTTTTCCGTGGTCCGGATCATCGCCTTGCCACTCGGCTTGGCCAGCACTGCGTCGGCGCTCAGCTTGGGCTCGGCGCGCAAGGAAGCCAAGGGGAGTTTGCGCACCTTGACGCTGGCGGCAGCCTTGACCGTGTCGCAAATGCGTACCTGGGCTTCCTGCAAGAACTGTTTAGTGCCCAGGGCCGGTTTCTCGATGATCTCGACGGCGCCGTATTCCAGGGCCTTGAGGGCCGATTCCGAGCCCTTCCCGGTAAGGCTGGAGCACATGACCACGGGGATCGGATGCTGGGTCATGATCTTGCGCAGGAAAGTCAGGCCATCCATGCGTGGCATCTCCACGTCAAGGGTGATGACGTCGGGGATGCCCTCTTTGAGGCGCTCGGCGGCGACAAAGGGGTCGGAGGCGGTAGCCATGATCTCGATCTCGGGATCGGAACTTAGGATAGCGGCCAGGGTCTGGCGCACCACGGCCGAGTCGTCGACAATCAGCACCTTGATTTTATTGGCCATCCGTTCATTCCTCCAGAATCATTGCAGGGGGAATCCAGCGGAGCTCACCCTTCCCGCCAATTTTTATTCAGGCGCTTGAGAAAGACCTCGCCGGTATGGGGATAAAAAATCAGCTTGCGGCCCTGCCTTCCCCCCACATCCGCGACCCGGGGGACCAGCCCCTCCTCCTTCAGAAGACTCTGGGCCATGGCAACGTTTTGGCGCCCTACCGTGTCAGCTTTCGTCAGATTCAACACAGGAAACATATCGGAGCCGCCGAAAAGCTTAGTCTCAATTTCGTGCCGGGGAATCCCCAGGTGATCAAAGACCTCCAGCATATGCCGCAGGGCGCCATCCACATATTTGAATCCGCCGCCCCGGGGGAGCATCGCGTGGCAGATGGCACCGACGGAATACCGGGGGCTGTAAAGGGTCACCGCCACGCAGGAACCAAGCACCGTAGCGACTTCGGCTGGATGCTCGTTGATCGTCAGTTCTCCCGGCTTGAGATAGATTTTCGGCAACTGCGCCAAGGCAATCATGACCGGGGTTTCCGATAGACGGTCGGCGCCACCTGCACGACCGGCACGTCGCAGCCGTGCAGCGATTCGGAATGGCCGAGAAAGAGATAGCCGCCGGGGAGCAGATGGTGACAGAACTTGCGCACCAGCCGCTCCTGGGTTTCCCGATCGAAGTAGATGATAACGTTACGGCAGAAAATCACATCCTGCAATTCGCGCAATCCGAATTCCTCATCCATGAAATTAAGCCGCCCGAAACTGACCATCGCCCGCTGTTCGGGGGCGATGCGCACAATGGGATTATCCTTGTCCTTGCTTTTCAGCAGGTATTTGCGCCGCACCGCCGCCGGGATGGGCGTGATGCGATCCAGGTGATAGACGGCGCGCCGGGCGATGTCGAGCACCCGGTTGGAAATATCCGTGGCGAGAATCTGCGGACGCAGCGCCAACTGGGGCTGCTGCTCGCGGAATTCGCTCAGGACCATGGCCAGTGTGTAGGGTTCCTCGCCGGAAGAACAGCCCGCGCTCCAGATTCTCAGCTTGCCGCGTTCGGCGGTACCGATCTTCAGCAGTTCGGGGATGGCGGTCTGGGTGAGATAAGTAAAGTGGTTCGGTTCGCGGAAGAAGTCGGTCTTGTTAGTGGTCACCGCATTGGTCAGGTGCACCATCTCATTTTCCCGACCCTGGGGGCTGAAGAGATAGTCGCAGTAGGCGCCATAGCCGTCAAGCTTGAGGGCGCGCAGGCGCTTGGCCAGGCGCCCTTCGAGCATGGTCGTCTTGCTCGCCGGCATCTTGATGCCCAGTTCTTCGTAGATGAAGCGGCTCAGGCGCTGAAAGTCCTTGGGATGCAAGCTCATGGGCTCCCCGGGAACGTGAGGGGTGAAGTGTGAGGCGTAAGGAGTGCGACGCAAAGGCCTTTAACCCTTTACACCTCACCCCTCACATGTTCCTATCAGAACTTCTCGAAATCATCGTCGAGCTTGTCACGCCCCGTGGTCATGTCGAGCAGCAGGCCGCCGGCTTCGGTCTGGCTCTTGCCGGCACTCACCCGGGCGACCGCCGCAGGCTTGTTTCTCTTCGCGGCAGCGGTCTTGCGCACGATGGCCGAGGAACGCATATCGACCTTGAAGAAGCCGATAGTCTCCTGCAACTGCTCAGCCTGGCTGGAGAGTTCCTCGGAAGTCGAAGCCATCTCCTCGGAGGCCGAAGCGTTCTGCTGGATGACCTGATCGAGCTGCTGGATCGCCTGATTCACCTGTTCGGCGCCGGTGTCCTGCTCTTTGCTGGCAGCGGAAATCTCCTGTACCAGTTCGGCGGTCTTCTGGATGTCCGGTACCATGCGCGCCAGCATCTCCCCCGCCTTCTCGGCGATGTCGACGCTGCGCCCGGAAAGTTCACCGATCTCCCCGGCGGCGTTCTGGCTGCGCTCCGCCAGCTTGCGCACCTCGGCGGCAACGACCGCGAAGCCCTTGCCGTGCTCCCCGGCCCGCGCCGCTTCGATCGCCGCATTCAGGGCGAGCAGGTTGGTCTGGCGAGCGATCTCCTCGATAATGTTGATCTTCTCGGCAATCTGCTTCATCGCCCCGACCGTCTCGGCCACCGCCTGGCCGCCTTCTTGGGCGTCTTGGGCACTCTTGATGGCGATCTTTTCGGTCTGCATGGCGTTGTCGGCATTCTGGCGGATGTTCGCCGCCATCTGTTCCATCGAACTGCTCGCCTCCTCGGCCGCCGCCGCCTGCTCGGTGGAGCCTTGGCTCATCTCTTCCGAACTGGCCGAGAGTTGCTGGCTGCCCGAGGCGACATTGTCGGCGGCAGACTGGACGTTGGCAACCACATCCTTGAGTTTGTCGACCATGGTGTTCAGGGCGTGAGCCAGTTGGCCGATCTCGTCCTTCTGCACGATGTCGAGACGTTGGGTCAGATCCCCTTCGGCGATCATTTCCGCGAATTTCACGCCTTTAAAGATCGGTTTGGTGATGGCGCGGGTAATGAAGATGGCGACCGCAACTCCGATAGCCAGCGCAATGAGCAAACCGACTATCATGATCGTACTGGCGGTGGCCAAGGCGGAAACCGCGCCTTCAGCAATGCGGGCGGTGCCGTCCATGCCGGTCACGGCAACTTCGCGGGCTTCGGCAACCACCTTATCGCCGGCTTCGGCGCGCTGCTTGCCCAGTTCGTTGTTTTTCAGCCAGAAGCTGAGAAATTCGTTCACTGTTTGTCGATAGTTCATTGCCGCGGCTTCGGTCACATCGATATTTTTAAGGTTTTCTTCGAGACGAGTAATCGCACGCAACATACCTAGTTTATTCTTCATCAGGTCGAAGTTGCCGGTGGCGTTTTCGATCAGTTTCGGATCACGTTCCGCCTGCGAACGCCAAGCGGCAATACGGGTGGCATTTCCGAGGTCAATGATATCGTTAACCAGGGTAATTTTTTTCAGACGCTCATCTAGGCCCGCCTCGCCGACGTTGGCTTTGATTTCTTCTTCGATCCGCCGATTCTGACCGGCCAGGAAAGTGCTGCAGTTCTCCATGAATTGACGAGCGACCGCATCGAGTTTTCCGCGTTCTTCCTCCATAGCGGCATTGATGGTAATGGTCTGCTCAAGCAGATTTCCATAGTCGTCCACCAGCTTTTCAACTTTTTCCACCGCCGGGCGCAGGGCTTTCAGATTAGGCGACGCATCGCCCAACTTTTTGGCGTTCTCCAATCGTTCATGAAGGGCTTTAATGTTCTCTTGGGCCGTATCAAGAAAGGCTTTTTCACCGGTGAACCCGTAACCGCGCATGGCGTACATGGTGCGGAAAGAACTGCGCTCAATCTGGTTGGCGATGCCAACTTCGGGGACATACTCTTGTTGCAACATGGTTGATTGGGTTCGAACCGTACTCATGTTCACGACGGCAAGAATCCCTAAAATAGCAGCTATGGCCAACAATACGGCAAATCCGAGACCAATCTTGACTCCAAGTTTCATTCTGTCCTCCTGCAGGTTAGATGTGCCAATCGAAATCCATTGAAATCTTCGGTTTCCTTAATCCGGAGCCGCTTTCTGTACCGCCGCCAGTTCCTCACCGGAAAAGACCCTGTCGATGTCGAGAAGGATGATGAACTGCTCGTCGCGCTTGCCCATACCGCGAATAAATTCTGTGCGCAGTTTCGTGCCGATTTTCGGCGCCGGTTCAATCTGGTGGGGCTCCAGATCAAGCACTTCCTGCACCGAATCGGCCAGGGCGCCAAGGATGGTGGTTTCGCCGTCGAGGTTGATCTCGACGATGATGATGCAGGTGTTCACTGTGCGTTCGGTCTTCGCCATACCGAACTTGAGGCGCATGTCGACCACCGGCACCACGCTGCCGCGCAGGTTGATGACCCCACGCATAAAATCGGGGGTCTGGGGTACTTTGGTGACGCTGGTGTAGTCGAGCACCTCGCGCACCTTGTCGATGCCGAGGGCGAAGACCTCCTCGTCGAGTTTGAAGGTCAGATACTGGTGATTCTCGTTGCCGCTTGCTTCCGCCATGCCTGCATCTCCTTTCCAAAAGAGCCTTCACCCCGCCGGTAACCGCCGCTGATGCCCATTGCGAAGCACAAATCCGAACCGGAAAAATACCTGGTAGATTTTACCTCATCATGGGCATCGTTTGTCGACTTTCAATCTGAGCAAGTCACGTGCCAAAGTAAACATCAGAAGGTTCATCATCCGCAAAAAAAAGGATTAACTCCTCCTGTTCGGGTGGCTAGGGAAAAGTTTCCGCACAGGCCGCACGGGGAAAATACCCTGTCGGAATCTGGCATGAGAGGTCGAAATTTTGACGAACGCAAAGACGCCAAAGGAGGTTAAGTCTCCTTCGGCTCGGGAGAAGAATAGCGTGGAGAAGATTATCGGTCAGGCCGCCTGCTCGGCCCGTTGGACGAGTTGGGGGATATCGAGGATCAGCGCCACCTTGCCGTCGCCGAGGATGGTTGCGCCGGAAAGACCCTGCACGTCGCGGTACATGCGCCCGAGGGATTTGATGACGGTCTGGTGTTCGCCGATGACCCGGTCGACGACAAAGCCGACCTGGTTGCCATTGACGGCGGTGACAACGACCTGCTCGATCTCCGGCGGCTCATCCGCGATGGCGAACTCGTCACGCAGATACACGTAAGGGACGAGCCGGTCCCGTACCCGCACCAGGTTGCGGCCGTGGGCCTGGGCCACATCGGCGCGGGTCAGTTCGATACATTCCTCGACGACGCTCAAGGGGATGACGTAACAATCCTCGCCGATAGTCACCAGCAGACTGTCGATGATCGCCAGGGTCAGCGGAATGCGCACGCGGATGATCGTTCCCTTCCCCGCTGTGCTGTCGATGTCGATGGAGCCGCGCAACGACTCAATGGCGCGCTTGACCACATCCATGCCGACGCCACGTCCGGAAACGCCGGTGACCTTCTGGGCGGTGGAAAACCCGGCGGCGAAAATCAGCTGAAAAATCTCTTGCCGGCTGAGTTGCTCCTGCTCGCCGATCAGCCCCTTTTCCACCGCCTTGCGCCGGATCGCCTCTTCGTTGAGCCCGGCGCCGTCGTCGACAATCTCGATGATGACGCTGTCGCCGGAGTGGATGGCCGCCAGGCGAATCGTCCCCTGGCGTTTCTTCCCCGCCGCCTCGCGCTTCTCCGGCGCCTCGATGCCGTGGTCGATGCTGTTGCGGATGATGTGCACCAGGGGATCGTTGAGTTTCTCGATAACCGTTTTGTCCAGCTCGGTGTCGGCGCCGGCGGTGGTCAGTTCGATCTCCTTGCCCAGTTCTTGGGAGAGGTCGCGCACCAAGCGTTTGAATTTGCTGAAGGTGGTCCCGATGGGGAGCATGCGGATGTTCAGGGTATTGTCCCGCAACTCGGCAGTGAGGCGCTCCACCTCCTCGGCGATGGAGATCAGCTCGGCATCCTCACGGCCAAGGGAGATCTGCGACAGACGCGACTGGATGGTAACCATCTCGCCGACCAGATCGACCAACCGGTCAAGACGGTCGGCGGGGACGCGAATGCTTGCGGCATCCCCTCCCCCCTGCTGTTTCTGTTGCTGCCGGCTGCGGATCTCCTTGACCTGCTGCTGTTCGGCCAAAGCCGAGGCGACCTTGGAAGGGCTGACCACCTTGGCCGCGATCAGCATCTCGCCGACCCGCTTCTGCTGGCGTAAGATCTCCCGCAAAGCTTCCGGAGTCAGATCGCCGCGTTCGATGAGGATATCGCCGAGCTTCTTGTAGCTGCTGTCGTTGCCGAGCAGCTCCTCGTCATCGATGAGGTCGATCTGAATCCGGCACTCGTCCTCGACGAAGATGAAGACGTCCTTGATGGCATCGAGCTCTTTGCCGGTGGTGAGAATCACATCCCAACAGGCGTAGATCTGTTCCGGGTTGAGCTCGGCCAACGGCGGCACATCGTCCATGTGGGCGATCACCTGGCACTTGCCGAGCTCGCGCAGTTCTTTGAGCAGACAGAGAGGATTGGTGCCGGAAAGGGCGATTCCACGGTTGGGGTAGAAGCGGATACGATAGGTCCGCTCTCGAACGACCGCCGCTTTTTCCACTTTTGCGGAAGCGGATGCGGCAGGGGGAGCGCCCTCCGTGGCCGGAATCAAGGCGCGGAAGGCGGAACGCAACTCCTCGGTACGGGCAGAATCGCAGGGGTCGCCGCCGCAGGTCACATCGAGCATCGCCTTGATCTGATCACGAGCAGCCAGGGAGAGGCTGACCAGCGGCCCGGTCACCTCCAGCTCGTCGTTGCGGACCAGATCAAAGACCGTTTCGACATCGTGGGTGAAGGAAGAGATGTCGTCGAAGCCGAACATCGCCCCGGATCCCTTGATGGTGTGCATGGCGCGAAAGACCGCGCCGACAATCTCCCGATCGCCCGGGCACTCTTCCAGTTCGAGGAGCGAATTTTCCAGGGCGGTGAGAAGCTCGTAGGCCTCTTCGCGAAAGGCATCATGGGGACTGGACATGGCACTTCCCTCTCGGCATTAAACGGGGTAGCAGAAAACGGGAACGGCAGGCGAAACCCTTCGTTTCAGACTTTTCCCGGAGAAGCGTCGGGACAGGACCAGAAACGATCGTCAGAATGATCAGCCATGCAACACCCATCGATCCGATCGAGCCCGGAAGCCAGGATTACCGGCCCCAAAACTTCGCAGCTGGCGGGGGTGACCCGCATCCCGGAATGGCTCTGGTGAGCGCTCCAAAGCAGCTGCATGCAGGAAAAATCGGCCTCGGTCACTCCCGCGCAATCGACGTGAAGATCGGGATACGTTTGCAAAGCGGCCTCCAAGGCACTTTTGAACTGGAGAATGAAGGCGATAACAGCCTGGCCGCTGACCCGCAAAGTTGCCGGCCGCGCACCGTCGGGCGCAAGGAGCGTGGATTCGAGCATGGGATCTCCGATCGCTTGGTGAAAGATATTCGGGCCGGTGGTTGCCCCAGGGACCAGACTCGGGAACTCAACCGATCAACTTCTTGACCACACCCAGCAGTTTTTCCGGATCGAAAGGCTTGACCAGCCAGCCGGTGGCGCCGGCGGCCTTGCCCTTGGTCTTGAAGGTCTCCCCCGCTTCGGTGGTGAGCATCAGAATCGGCGTGAACTTGTAGCTGGGCAAGGCGCGCAGGTTCTGGATCAGGGCGATGCCGTCCATGCGCGGCATGTTGAGATCGGTGATAACCAGGGAAAAGGGCTGTTTTTTCGCCAGGTCGAGGGCAGCTTGGCCGTCACCAGCCTCGACCACCGTGTAACCGGCGCCCTTGAGGGTGAAAGAGACCATCTGCAGAATCGACCGGGAATCGTCAGCGGCAAGAATTGTTTTGGCCATAAAGCTCTCCCTTGACTACGGGGTTGAAAAGGTCGGGCTGCTCTTCTCAGAAAAGTTCGATATCGCCGGTCGCCAGACTCTTCTGCGAAACCGGATTGTGCCGGGCGCGTTCCACCAGAGCCGCAGCCTCGCCAAGTTGGCGGGCGAAGCGTTGCAGGCGTTTCTCGCAATGGGTTTCGTCGGCATCGGCGAACTCCCGGGCCGCCAGAGGCAGGCGGGCAAGGCTTTCGAGGATCTCGCCCAAGGCGTCGATGCGTTTGCCGACATGATCAATGATCTGCGTGCACATATCCTGGAACTGCAACGAGGTCACGGCAGTACGCACGGTGGCGCCGACTTCCGTGGAAATCCGGCCGATTTCGTCGGCCGCATGCTCCACCTGGGCGTTGAAGGCGTGGAGTTTGCCGGTCAATTCCTTGACACGAGTGTCGGTTTCCGTCAGCAGACTGGCTTCCTGGCGAGCGATCTTGCCGATGGTGTTTTCCACGGCGTTGAGCGCTTGGGCGATGCCGCTGACTTCATCGCCGATCTTGTTGCTAAACGTGTTGGAGTGCACCGAAAGATTGCGCACCTCACCGGCGACCACCGCGAAACCTTTGCCGGCCTGCCCGGCCCGAGCCGCTTCGACGGTGGCGTTGATTGCCAGCAGGTTGGTCTGATCGGCAATCTTCTTAACCTCGTCGAGCATGGTCAAAACCCCGAGAAACTGGGTACTTGTGGCGGTCATTTCTTCAAGAAGACGTTTGGCGACCCCGCTGTTTTCCGTAGCCGCGTCGACGAAGGTACGTAACACCCCCTCGATCTCACGCCAGAGGCTTTCGAAATCGAGCCCTTCTGCAGAACTCTTCCCTCCCTGACGGGTGAGTTGGTTCGCCAATTCGAACTGGCGGTGAGACTGCTCATCCATACCGGTGAAACTGCCCACCAGCTTGTCGATGGCATCAGCGAGCAGAACCTGCACCTGGCGGTTTTCGTCGCGGACAATGGTAAACTGGTCATTGAATTCCTTGGACATGAACTCCAACAGGGACGTGGTCTTGGCCGTCAGCTCATCGATCTGGGCGTCGATCTCCCGGCGACTCCGCTGGGCCCGGGCGACTTGCGACCGCAGCAGCCAAGCGGTGACCAGCCCCCAAAGACAGGCCATTCCCAAAACCAGCCAGAAGATCCCCGCCCCAGCGTCAAACCACCAAAGCAGAAGCAAAGCGGCCGCCGTCAAGATCACATAGGGCAAAACCAGGTTCAAGGGGCTGTTCGTTTCTCTCATTGAGATTCCTTTCCGCATCGCCGGAAGCAACCGGAATCTTCCGGAGCGCCTCTCGCGACGGTGACCGCCGGCAACCGGCCGGCACATAAACAATCCACGTCGGCCCTATCCAGCAAACGACGTGCCATAAATGCAGGAAAAAGGAGCACAGAGGCGAAGGGAATCCATCCAAGGTTTCGCCGTATGGGAATTTTTACCCTGATGGCGAGACATTGCCGGGCATTCACGTCGCCCGAAAGTTTTCTCCTCGCGAAATCACCTCTTCCGGCGCGAAAGTTCCGCCAAAAGACCGGCGTCGAAAAATCGAGTAGGGTGAGGCGAGCAGATCAAGCTCGCCTCATCCCTCTCACAGAACCGTACGTACGGGCCTCGTATACGGCTCCTGTCCATTCTTCCCCTCAGTACATCTGAGGCAGGTACCCGGTTTG
>NZ_JAVESI010000092.1:0-3093 GCF_034006665.1 Trichloromonas sp. | reverse complement strand
CCCGCCGGGCTTTTTCGTTGAAGCAACACAACAAAGGGAAGGAAGAAAGGAGTCTTCCGGCGACTGCCACGGCGCCGGTCGATGGTGAGAGTCTAGCCAAAGCCACCCTTCCGCAACAGCGTCAGGCGCGCAAAAATTCGCAGAGGTTTGAGCGACCCACACCTGTGCATTGGTGCAGGTCAGCACTGTTGCGGTCGGTAGCGTAACCCTCTTGCCCAATCACCACATAACCGCCGCCGAGGTTTTTAAAGACGTTGGCATAGGTGCACAGGGTGGGGATGCGCGGGAGTTATCACCTGGCGGCCCTTGTCTGTCAGCCGGTATTTCTGTTTGCTGCTGCGCGGCTTGTCGGGGATGGTCATTTCAATCAGTCCGGCATCCAGAGCCGGGAGCAGATAGGCCTTACGGAAATGTTCATCGTCTTTCAGCCCGAGCGCCTTTTTCAGCTGTTGCCGGGTCATCTCTCCGGCAAGAACTGAGAGCAGTCGAACTTCCGGGGCGACTTCCTGTGTAACTTCCGGGGTCGAGCTGCTCACCGTATCCAGAATCATCCGCAGCATGAAGGCGATAAACGGAGCGGAATCGGTCTTTCGGGTGCTTTCCTGAATGGCCTGGTAGTACTCGGCCTGGTGCTCGAAGATCAGGCTTTCCACCGGAATGTCGGCGAACAGGGGGTTCCAGCGGGCCAGTATCAGGCTCTGCCACAGCCGCCCCATGCGGCCGTTGCCGTCGGCGAAGGGGTGGATGAATTCGAATTCGTAGTGAAAGACCGAGCCGGCGATAAGCGGATGGGCGTCGGTGTTGGCCAACCACCCGAGCAGGTCGGCCATCAGTTGCGGCACCCGGTCGGCGGGCGGAGCCATGTGGATCACTTGGCTTCCCGCCATCACCCCCACGCCGCCATTCCGATACAGTCCCGCCTCGTCGATCAGGCCGGACATCAGCATCCGATGCGCCTCCAGCAGGTCTTTTTCCGCCTCGGGCTTCCAGGTGTCGAAACGGTCGTAGACGGCCAGGGCGTTTTTCACCTCCTGCACCTCGCGGGGCGGAGCGATGACCCGCTTGCCCTCCAGAATCGCGGTGATCTGCGCCTCGCTCAGGGTGTTGCCTTCGATGGCCAGCGAACCGCGAATGGTGCGGATGCGGTTGATGCGCCTCAGCCGCAAGGATCTGGCCTGATCGGTGAGCACGGTCAACCGCCCTAGGCCAAAGCTGATCGCGGCGACCCGGTTCAGGATCTCGGGGGTGATGGTGTAGGGCGGCTGGTAGGCGCTCATAGGCTGACCCTTCACTGGGCGGTTTCGCTTTCACCCGGCGCATCCTCGCCCTGAACGACGGGCTTGCCATCCTTCCAGGTCACGGCGTATTGGCCCAGACGTCGTTTCTTCTCCAGCGTTTTTCCGACGGCCTGGCGGAGGGTTTCCAGTTGCCGCTGTCCTTCCGGGGAAGGGGTGCTTTTTTTCTTGGTGTTCATCGTTGGGCCTCCTAAAGCAGAAGCTGACACGTCAAATCGTCGTAAACCCCTTCAAGATGATGTAGCACCTCTTCATTGGTATATCTGACGACCCGCAACCCAAGAGAGTTGAGAAATTTCGTTCGTTCGTTGTCATATTCCGTGGTTTCCGCGTGACTCTCACCGTCGATTTCTACGACTAGCCGCAGTTCCGAACAGTAAAAATCGACTATGTATCCACCGATAGGTTTTTGACGCAGGAATTTGAACCGGGCGAATTGTCTCTTGCGAAGAATTTTATGCCAGATCGTCAGCTCAGCCTTAGTCGGGTTGCTGCGATTTTGGCGGGCAAGCTCGGTCAGTTTTCTATCGTAGGGGAGAAAGGGAGTCGAACCCTCCCCCCGCCCTCCCTTGTCAGGGAGGGAGCTCGAAACTTCCCTTTGGCAGAGGAGCCTTGAGGGCGAGGTCGAAAGCAAACAGGAAACGCCGGAGCTTGAGCCTCCCCCCTGACAAGGGGGGATTGAGGGGGGTTGATTTTGCACCTTTGACTCGCTCATGCCGCCCTCACAGGTATTTTTTCATCACCGCCTCTTTGCGGGCGGGGGCGGCGTCGATGACGGCCTGGGCATCGGTGATCTGTTTTTCCAGAGCCTCGACCTTGGCGACGAATTTCTGTTGCTCTTTTAATGAAAGCGCCGGAACGGCGAAATTTTCGTAGAACGATGCTGGAACCCTGCGATGACCGCTAGCACCGGTCATGACTTTCTCTGCAGCCAGCCGCACTGATTTGCGATTTAGCAAGGCGAACAAGTATTCAGGCAGGAAGTTGGCGGTCTTGGCGCGGATGACATGAAATTCACTACTACCCATTCCAAGCCCATTGGTCAGCCCCTTGGCAAGCGCACATTTGCCATTCTCCATACAGGGAGTGATTTTGGCGATGATGATGTCGTTTTCGGCAAAATAGGTGTAACTGCTTTTGCGTAGATCACCCAAGGGCCGGTCAACGGAATCGGCAATATAGCCACCATCAGAAACGGATGCCATTTCGACAAACGACACCAACGTGTCGTTATCTACGTTTTTTATTTCAGTTTTGGACGGATTGATCTTGGCTACGTCACCAGAGCCAAGTTTTTTCGATAATGATTTTTTTTGAGCGTTTTCTGCAGTAAGTTGCTCAATCTCAGCCCTTGAGTTCTCAATGTCAGATAAGGCGGATTCAGCTTGTTGCTCAACTGCTTCGCATTCCTTAACTATATTTTTTTGAATTGCCATAGGCGGCAAAGGAATTTCAAAATTGGCAATTTGTTGCGCGTTTATCTCTTTATATTTTGAACCAGTTGGGACAAGATTTTCAAGAATCGGGCGTAGGTGATTCAATATATAGTAAAGATATTCATAATGTATCTGAGATGGATCACAAATGAAGTTTTTATAACCTTGATTGGTAGCAGTCGGTACTAGATTTATGCAAACTTCCCCAATAGTAGCACGGCTCGAAAAAATGACCGTATTGACTGGTAATAAAGTCGTCGCCTTTAACCCTGCCTTTGTAATTTTACGCAGTGTGTCTCTAAGATATTTTTCTTTTGTATCAACCAGTGTTGCCCAACAAATAGTGCCATTTTCCCAGAAAG
>NZ_JAVESI010000052.1:0-21017 GCF_034006665.1 Trichloromonas sp. | reverse complement strand
CGGGGTTGGTCTCCTTAATTGACCACCACCGTCGCTTTCAGAACGTCACGTGAACCGCCGTGTACGGAACCGTACGCACGGTGGTGTGGGAGGACGGCGGGGGCAACCCCGCCTCCTACCCGATCGGCGAGGACGGGGGGAGGGGACGGATGGGTTTCCACTGCGCCCCTTCGATGACTGCCTCGATGTCGTCCGGCAACGCGGCCGGCAGACGGGAGCGAAAGTCGAGGTAAAAAGTACGAACCGCCGACAGGGCCGGTTGGCTTGCGGGCACGCGGAGAAAGTATTGATCGATGGCGAGCAACAGCAGAACGAGGAAGAAGATCCAGAAAATAGTCGTAAACAGACGTTTCATGGTGCGCTCGGGGTTATGAAGGAGAAAGGGGTCCGGGGGCGTGGTCCTGATCGTGATCGTGAACCTCCGCGGTCCGGGGCCGATGCCGCAGAGGCTGAAGGGTCGCGCCGCTGGCGCAGCTGTGACACTGCCCCTGCAAGGTGGTGCGGGTGATGTGGAAGTCGTGGTCGAGCATGGCCTCGATGCGGCCGATCACCTCCCCCTGACGGAGCAGATAATCGGGATGCAGGTCGATGTGCGCCGAGAGGGCGGTGATGTGCGAACAGATCGACCAGACGTGCAGTTGATGGACATTCTTTACTCCCTCCTGATCCTTGATCCGCTCCACCACCTGGTTAAGATCGATGTGCGCCGGTACCCCTTCGAGGAGGATGTGCCCGGCCTCGCGCAGGATGCGCAGCGCTCCCCAGCCAATGATCAGGGCGATGCCGGCGGAAATCAGGGGATCGACCACATACCAGCCGGTCTGGAACATGATCAGGCCGCCGACAATGACCCCGACCGAGGCCAAGGCGTCGCCGAGCACATGGAGAAAGGCGCTGCGCACATTAAGGTCATGATGGGCATGGCCGTGCAGGAAGCGGGCGGCGACCAGGTTCATGACCAGGCCGATGACCGCGATGACGAACATCTCCCCGCTTTTCACCGGCTCGGGGTGCTGAAAACGGCCCCAGGCCTCGTGCAAAATGCCGGCGGCGATGAGCAGCAGGCTCAGACCGTTGATCAGCGACGCCAGAATTTCCGCCCGGTGCCAGCCGTAGGTGTGGCGGTCGCTGACCGGGCGCGCGGCGAGACGGATCGCCGCCAGGGATAGACCGAGGGCGAAGAGATCCATGAAGACATGGGCGGCGTCGGAGAGCAGGGCCAGGGAGTTGGTCCACAAGCCGCCGATTACCTCGGCGCCCAGGGTCACGGTGGTCAGGGCGATGGCAAACAGAAAGCCGCGGGAGATACTGCGGTCGAGCAGGTCGTCTTCGTGCATAGAAGATCCTTTCCTGATCCGGCGGCGACCATCTTAGGCCCGGGCGCCGGGGCAAGGCAAGCCGTAAAAGCGTCTGTAAAGGGATGATTAGCCCTTGCCGCCCGCGCTGCTTTCCGCTAGGATTGACCAGTTTTAATAAAATGACGAGGAGGGATCATGCTCGCCAAGGTATTGTCGGGGGCGCTGATCGGCATCGACGCTTATCCCGTGGAGGTGGAAGTCGATATCGCCCAGGGCTTGCCCCAGTTCGCCACTGTCGGTCTCCCTGAAGGGGCGGTCAAAGAGAGCAAGGACCGGGTCAAGTCGGCGATCAAGAACAGCGGCTACGAATTTCCTGCGCGACGGATCACCATCAACCTCGCTCCTGCCGACATCAAAAAGGACGGCACGGCCTTTGACCTGCCTATGGCCGTCGGTCTGCTCACCGCCACCGGCGCTCTCAAGACGGGACGCCCCGGACGTTACGTGCTGATGGGGGAACTCTCCCTCGACGGCCGGGTCAAACCGGTACGCGGCGCCCTGCCGGTAGCCCTCGCCGCCCGGGACTGGGATGTCGCCGGGTTGATCCTCCCCGAGGAAAACGCCCGTGAAGGGGCGATCGTCGACGCCCTGCCGGTCTACGGCGTGCGCGATCTCGGCGAAGTGATCGACTTTCTCGCCGGTGTTGCTGACCTGGAACCCTGCCGGGTCGATGTCGCTGAGCTCTTTCGCGAGGGTGTTCGCGGCGCCGAGGATTTCGCCGAGGTGCGCGGTCAGGAGCATGTCAAGCGCGCTCTCGAAGTCGCCGCCGCCGGGGGCCACAACGTGCTGATGGTCGGACCGCCCGGCAGTGGCAAGACCATGCTTGCCCGGCGCATTCCCGGCATCCTGCCTGCCCCCGATTTCGCCGAGGCCCTGGAAACGACGAAAATCCACTCCATCAGCGGCCTTCTTCCGCGCCGCGACGCTCTGGTTGCCCGCCGCCCCTTCCGCGCGCCGCACCACACCATCTCCGATGCCGGCCTCATCGGCGGCGGCGCCTATCCCCGCCCCGGCGAGGTGAGCCTCGCCCATAACGGCGTGCTTTTTCTCGATGAACTCCCCGAATTCAAGAAAAATGTTTTGGAAATGCTGCGCCAGCCCCTCGAAGACGGCCAGGTCTGCATCAGCCGCGCCGCTACCAGCCTCACCTTTCCTGCCAATTTCATGCTGGTGGCCGCCATGAATCCCTGCCACTGCGGCTTTCTCGGCGACAGCCTGCGCGAATGCACCTGCACCCCGCCGATGCTGCAACGTTACCGCTCCCGCCTTTCCGGTCCCCTGCTTGACCGCATCGATCTCCATGTCGAGGTGCCCCGGGTGCTGCACCGGGATCTCGCCGACCCCGTCGACGGCGAATCCTCCGCCGCCATCCGCGCCCGCGTCGAGGCGGCGCGCGGGGTGCAGCGCGAACGCCTGAAAGCTTTCGGGCTGCACGCCAACAGCCGGATGCAGGCCCGCCATATCCGCAAATTTTGCGCGGTGGACGATCATGGCCAGAAACTGCTGGAAATGGTCACCGACCGTCTCGGCCTCTCGGCCCGCAGCTACTCCCGCATCCTTAAGGTCGCCCGGACCATCGCCGACCTCGCCGGCAGCGAAACGATCCGCCAGGAACATCTCGCCGAAGCCATTCAGTACCGGGGGTTGGATCGGAAAACCTCCTGATCTGAGGCGGTTGACCTGAATTTTCGCCGCCAGTGCTCTAATCCCGCCTTGATTTTTCCCCGTGAACCAGACACATTAAACGTTTAATCGACGACTTTTCCCCGTTTCGGGAACGAAAACCCCGCGGCGGCCGTTGCCGCGGGAATTCCGCGCACTTTTCGTTGTGCCAATCCAAGGAGTTGATATTGTTCAATTTTCGAGATTTCAGTTATTCGTTGTTCTGGAACCTGTTTTTGATCGTGGTCGGATCGCTCATTCAGGCCATCGGCTTCAAGGCCATTTCCGCTCCCCACGGCTTTGTGCCGAGCGGACTCTTCGGGGTTGCCGCGCTCTTCGAATATAAAACCGGGTTGCTCGACGCTGGCTACTGGTATCTGCTGCTCAACGTCCCGATGTTCATCATCGGCTATCTGCTCATCGGCAAGCGCTTTCTCGGCTACAGTTTCGTGTCGATGCTGGTGATCTCCCTGGCCTACTCGGGCATCGATTTCCAGATCGAGCTGCGCAACCAGCTCTACGCCGCGGTCTGTTTCGGCGTCCTGGCCGGTACCGGCGCCGGGATCGTATTACGAACTCTCGGCTCCAATGGCGGCCTCGACGTCATTGCGGTCATCCTCAACCAGCGTTACAACATCGGCGTCGGTAAGACCTATTTCCTCTTCAATCTGGTCCTCTTTTCTTTCAGTTTCGCCAGTCTCGACAACGATCTGGTCATCGCCTCGTTGATCGCCGCCTTCGTCGCTTCGGTTTCCGTCGAATACAGTCTGTCCCTCTTCAGCCAGCGCAAGCTTTGCCTGATCATTTCCGCCAGAAGCAGCGAAATTGCCGAGCAGGTCATGGAAAAGTTCAAGGTCGGGGCGACCTTTCTCGAAGGCTTCGGCGCCTACAAGAAAGAGCCGCGCCGGGTGCTGATGGTGGTGACCAACAACATCCAGCTCAAACGTCTGGAGGAGATCATCTTCACCAGCGATCCCCATGCCCTTTTCATCGTTGAGAACACCTTCAACGTCATCGGCTCGACCTTCTCGCGGCGCAAGATATACTGATAATCTTGAGTGCGCATGGTGCGCCCGCAAGGACATCCAAGAGGAGGAAGAAACGATGAATCTGGCTGAACTCTTTGAAAGAAACGGACTCGGGGTGATGGCCACCGCCGGCGCCGACGGCGTCGTCAACACCGCGATCTACGCCCGCCCCCATGTGTTCAACGAAACGACCCTGGTCTGGGGAATGACGGAAGGGCGCAACTTTCGCAATCTCGCCCAGAACCACCATGCCGCTTTTCTCTTCAAAAGCGATCAGCCGGGCTACCGGGGCGTGCGCCTTGCCCTGGAACTGATCCGAACCGAGGATTCCGGCGTGATGCTGGAGACGATCAAACGCCAGGTCGGGGAGGTCGTCGGCGCCGGGGCCGGGATGGCCGTGACCCACGCCGTCTGGTTCCGGGTGGCGGAAATCCGGGATCTGGCCTGATTTTTTCAAAGGGAGGAATATCATGCAACTGGGGATGATCGGCATTGGCCGCATGGGCGGGGATATGGTGCGGCGGCTGTTGCAGCGGGGGCACGAATGCGTGATCTACGCCCGCAAGCCCGAGGCGATGGCGGAATTCATCGCCGCGGGGGCGACGGGAAGCGCTTCGCCGGCCGAACTGGTGAAGCGGCTTTCTCCGCCCCGGGCGCTGTGGTTGATGATCCCGGCGGCGGCGGTCGACGGCCTGATTGCCGAGCTGGCGCCCCTGCTGGCGCCAGGGGATATTCTCATCGACGGCGGCAATTCCCACTATCACGATGACCTGCGCCGGGCTGAAGCGCTGGGTGCGCGCGGCATCCGCTATCTCGATGTCGGCACCAGCGGCGGGGTCTGGGGGCGGGAGCGGGGCTATTGCCTGATGATCGGCGGGGAAAGGGACGCGGTGCGGCGGCTCGATCCGATTTTCGCCGCACTGGCGCCGGGCCAAGAGGCGGCCGCGCCGACCCCGGGGCGCGCCGGGACGGGGACGGCAGAGCAGGGCTATCTCCATTGCGGCCCGAGTGGCGCCGGACACTTCGTCAAGATGGTGCACAACGGCATCGAATACGGCCTGATGGCGGCCTACGCCGAAGGTTTCAATCTGCTGCGTCACGCCAATGACGGCGACTCGGCCCGGGCGGCGGATGCGGAGACGGCACCGCTGCGTCATCCCGAGCATTTCCGTTACGATTTCAAGCTGGACGAGATTGCCGAGTTGTGGCGGCGCGGCAGCGTTATCGGTTCTTGGCTGCTCGATCTCGGCGCCCGGGCGCTGACGGAAAACCCTGTGCTCGATGGCTTCGCCGGACGGGTGGCCGACTCCGGTGAGGGGCGCTGGACGATCCAGGCCGCCGTCGACGCCGGAGTGCCGGCGCCGGTGCTGAGCGCCGCCCTCTATCAGCGCTTCGCCTCGCGGGATCGGGGCGATTTCGCCGACCGCCTGCTCTCGGCGCTGCGTCGGCAGTTCGGCGGCCACCAGGAACCGCCAGCGGAGGGAGGTGCCCATGCCGCAGAGCATCCGGCTTGATCCGACCATCCTCGTCATCTTCGGCGCCGGCGGCGATCTTGCCTGGCGTAAGCTGATTCCGGCCCTCTACAATCTGGGTTTGGACAAGCTGTTGCCCGAGCGTTTCGCCATCGTCGGCGTCGGCCGCCGACCACTGCCGGTTGCCGATTTCCGTGTGCGCCTGCGCCAAGGGATCGAGCAGTTTTCCCGCCGGCCGCTGGCGAACGAAGAGCTCTGGCGGCGCTTTGCCGACAATTTCTGTTATGTGAGCGAGGATCTTGCCGATCACGCCTCGGGCGAAGCTCTCGCCGCCTGTCTGGCCGAGATCGAGAGCGCCTGGGGGCATCGTGCCAACCGCGTTTACTATCTTGCCGTCCCCCCCGGGGTCATGGCGCCGGCGGCGGCCATGCTCCAGCGTCTTGGCGTCTGCCGCGACTGCATCCACGACCGGCTGGTAATCGAGAAGCCTTTCGGCCGCGACCTCGACTCGGCTCGGGAGCTGAACGGTTTTCTCGGCGGGCTTTTCGCCGAAGCGCAGATCTACCGTATCGATCACTACCTGGGCAAGGAAACGGTGCAGAACATCCTCGCTTTCCGCTTCGCCAACTCCCTTTTCGAGCCGATCTGGAACCGCCGCTACATCGATCATGTGCAGATCACCGTGGCCGAGACGGTAGGCATCGGCGACCGGGGGGATTATTACGACCAGGCCGGAGCCCTGCGCGACATGGTCCAGAACCATCTGTTGCAGATTCTCTGTCTGGTGGCGATGGAGCCGCCGATCTCCTTCGACGCCGATGAGATCCGCAACAAGAAGGTCGATGTGTTGCGGGCGATCCGCCCCCTGGCGGCCGGGGAGATCCATCGCGCGGCGGTGCGTGGCCAGTATCGCAAGGGGCAGGTGCTGGGGGAGGCGGTCCCGGGTTATCGTCAGGAGCGCAAGGTTTCTCCCGAGTCGACCACCGAAACCTACGTCGCCCTCATGCTGCATATCGACAACTGGCGTTGGCAGGGCGTGCCTTTCTATCTGCGTACCGGCAAACGCCTGCCGGCCAAGGTTTCGGAGGTCAACATCATTTTCCGTTCCCCCCCCCATCAGTTTTTCCCCTCGGCGGCGGTGGAGAGCTGGCAGCAGAATCGCATCGTCATTCGCATCCAGCCCGAGGAGGGAATCGGCACCCGCATTCAGGTGAAACAGCCTGGTACCCGGCTTCTGTTGGGAACCGCGGACATGCAGTTCCGCTACCGCGAGGCTTTCAAGGCGCCGGCGCCCGAGGCCTACGAAACCTTGCTGCTTGACGTGATTCGCGGCGACGCCACCCTGTTCATGCGCGCCGATCAGGTGGAAAGTGCCTGGCAGGTGGTCTCGCCGATCCTGGAGGCCTGGGAAGCGGTGCCACCGGCGGATTTTCCCGACTATCCGGCGGGGAGCTGGGGGCCGGAGGCGGCAGAGTTGATGCCGGCCCGTCAGGGGCACAACTGGCTGCAACCGAGCGAGCCGGAGGAAGAATGATCCGGGTTTTTGCCGATGCCGAGGAACTGGCTCAGGGGGCGGCGGCGTTCTTCGCCGAAGAGGTGAGCCGGGCGACGGCGGCGCGGGGGCGGGCTTCGGTGCTGCTGGCCGGCGGCGAAACCCCGCGCCGGACCTACGCGTTGCTGGCCGAGGAACCCTTTCGCGCAACGCTCCCCTGGGGGAAAATCCATTTCTTCTGGGGGGATGAGCGTTGCGTCCCCGCCGACGATCCCCGCAGCAACCAGCAGATGGCGCGGGCAAGCCTGCTCGATCGAGTGCCGGTGCCGTCCGCACATATCCATGCCATCGCCTGTGCCGAAGATCCCGAAGAGGCGGCTGCGGCCTACCAACGTGAGCTGGAACGCTACTTCGCAGACGCTCCGCCGGTCTTCGATCTGGTTTTTCTCGGCCTTGGCACCGACGGTCACACCGCCTCCCTCTTTCCCGGCGCGGCGGCCCTTGCCGAGCAGACGCGCTGGACCGCCGTCGTCCAGCGCCCCGGCGCCGCCTTCCCTCGCATTACCCTGACCCTGACCCTGCTCAATCAGGCGCGTCGGCTTCTCTTTCTCGTCGCCGGAGAGAGCAAGGCGGCGATTTGGGCCGAGATCGTCCGGGGCGTTCCGGCTTCCGGACCGCTCTATCCGGCGCAACGGGTACAACCCCACAACGGCCAACTCAGCTGGTTTGCCGATTGTGCGGCCGCCGGTTGCTAAGGTCTTTCGCAAGAGCTCCTTCGGAATTTTTCCCCAAATGGATAAAGGTGTTGATCATGGATCAGAAACAACAGACCGAAACCGCGGCCTCCCCTCCCGACCATGCCCTGACGGTGGAAGCCGTGCTCGAAAAGCTGGGGACCACCGTCGATGGCCTTTCCGAAGCGGAAGCCGCCCGCCGTCGGGAGGAGTTTGGCGCCAATCTGCTGCCGAGCGCCGAGGCCGAGGGGCCCTGGCGGATTTTCTGGCGGCAGATCAACAACCCCATCGGCTGGCTGCTGATCGGCGCGGGGATGCTCGCCTTGCTGCTCGGTAAACCGACCGATGCCCTGGTCGTCTTCGGCGCGGCGGCGATCAATGCCGTTATCGGCTTCATTCAGGAATACCGGGCGGGCAAGGCCATCGAAGCCCTTGCCGCGATGATTCCCACCGCCGCAACCGTCGTGCGCGGCGGCCGGGCTCTGTCGCTCTCGGCTGTGGAACTGGTGCCGGGGGATGTGGTGACCCTGCAGAGCGGCGACAAGGTGCCCGCCGATCTGCGCCTGCTGCGAGTCAAAAACTTGCTGGTCGAAGAGGCCGCCCTCACCGGCGAATCGCTGCCGGTGGCCAAGCGCGCCGAGCCGGTCGCCGCCGACGCGTCCCTGGGTGATCGGCTCGGCATGGCCTACAGCGGCACCCTGGTGCTGCAAGGGACCGCCACCGGGGTGGTGGTCGCCATCGGCGGAGATACCGAGCTGGGGCGGATCAATGCCCTGCTCAACCAGACCCGGCAACTGGAGACCCCCCTGACCCGGCAACTGGCCAAGATCAGCTCGGGGATCACCATCGCTGTCCTGGCCGTGGTCGCGGTGCTGGTCGGCTTCGGCATCTGGGTCAAGGACGCCCCCTTGGGCGAGGCGCTGATGGTTGCGGTTTCCCTGGCGGTGGCGGCGATCCCCGAGGGGCTGCCGGCGGTCATCACCATCTGCCTCGCCATCGGTGTGCGGCGCATGGCCGACCGCAACGCCGTGGTCCGCCATCTTCCCGCCGTGGAAACCCTCGGCTCGACTACGGTGATCTGCTCGGACAAGACCGGCACGTTGACCCGCAACGAGATGACCGTGCAAGTGGCCTGGCGGGATGGGCACGAATACCGCTTTTCCGGCATCGGCTATGCCCCGGAGGGCGAGATTTCCCACGACGGCCGACGCCTCGACGAGCTTTCCCAAGGGCTCTACGAGCTGCTGCGCGCGGCGCTGCTTTGCAACGACGCGGTTCTGCACTTCGACGGAAAGGAGGAGTGGACGATTACCGGTGATCCGACGGAAGCCGCTCTGGTGGCGGCGGCCGGCAAGGGCGGACTGGACGCCGAGGCGTTACGCGGCCGCCACCGGCGGCTGGATGTCGTCCCCTTCGAATCGGATACTAAGTTTATGGCGACCCTCAACCCCTTGGAGGAGGGTGCGGCGATTCTGCTGAAAGGGGCGCTGGAAACGGTTCTGGAGCGGTGCGCCCTGGCTGCGGAGGAGCGGGAACGGATTCTTGAGGTCATGGAGACCTACGCCCGTCAGGGTTTGCGCGTCATCGCCCTGGCTCGCAAGGAGGCGCAGGGGACGGAACGTCTCACGCCGGAGGCCATGACCGGGGATTTCGACTTCGTCGGTCTGCTGGGGATGATCGATCCGCCTCGGGGCGAGGCCATGGACGCCATCCGCCGTTGCCGGGAAGCGGGCATCACGGTCAAGATGATCACCGGCGACCATCCGACGACCGCCGAGGCCATCGGCCGTCAGCTTGGCCTCTTGCATGGGGAAAAAGGCGCCCTGCGCGGCCGCGATCTTGACGGACTCGATGCGGAAGCGTTTCGGCAGGCGGCCCTCGACACCCATGTCTTCGCCCGGGTCGCGCCCGAGCATAAGATCCGGCTGGTCGAAGCTCTGCAGCATAAGGGCGAGGTGGTGGCCATGACCGGTGACGGGGTCAATGACGCTCCGGCCCTCAAGCGGGCCGATATCGGCGTGGCCATGGGCATCACCGGTACGGCGGTCTCCAAGGAGGCGGCCAAGGTCGTACTCATGGACGACAATTTCGCCACCATCACCGCGGCGGTGCGGGAAGGGCGGCGGGTCTACGACAACCTGATCAAATCCCTGGCCTTTATCCTCCCCACCAACCTCGGACTGGCCTGTACCCTTTCCGTCGCCATGTTTTTCTTCCCGACGGTGCCCGTCGCGGGGGTGAACGAACTGCTCATGGCCATCTCGCCCAGCCAGACTTTGTGGATCAATCTCATCGCCAGCGTCTCCCTCTCGGTTCCCCTGGCCTTCGAGGTGCTGGAACCCGACGCCATGCGCCGTCCTCCCCGCGCTCCCGATGCTCCGGTCTTTTCCGGTTTCATTGTCGCCCGGCTGGTGATCGTCGCGCTGCTCATGACCGCCGGCGCCTGTGCCCTTTTTCTCTGGGAATACTTTCGCATCGTCGGTGCCGAGCCGGTGACGGCGGCCCGGCATGCCCAGGCCTTGGCCGAGGCCCAGACCCTGTGCGTGACCGGCATTACCTTCACCCAGATCTTCTACCTGCTCAACTGCCGCTCTCTGCGCGACTCGCTCCTCTCCCTGGGAGTCTTCAGCAACCCCTCGATTTTCATCGGCATCGGCTCCCTGCTCCTGATGCAGGGCTGTTTCGTCTATCTGCCGCCCTTGCAGAAGGTTTTCGGGTCGGCCCCCCTTGACGGCTGGGCCTGGCTCACGGCGATGCTGGTCGGCGCGGTGGTGTTGCCGGTAATCTCTTTGGATAAGTGGCTGCGGCGCGAGCGGACGGCGAACTAGGGCGGCTGATGAAAAACGCCCATCTGCGGCGTTGCCCTCATCCTCGTCGCTGCGACGTACCTTCCGGTACGCCTCGCTCCTCGAATTTCGGGCGCCTTGCATCTGGGCATTTTTGATCAGCCTGAAAAAGAGAGTTGTACGGCAACCCTGGCTCGGCTCAGGCGATTTCGATCCCTTCGCCGTCTTCTTCGTAGGTGATGCCGTCGCGGATGTGGTAGATGCGTTTGAAGGTGGGGATGATCTTCTCGTCGTGGGTGACGACGATGATGGCCGTTTCGAAGCGCCGGGCCATGTCGTTGAGAATGCGGATGACTGCCAGGGCGCGCTTGCTGTCGAGGGGCGCGGTCGGTTCGTCGGCGAGGATCACCGGCGGCCGGTTGACCAGCCCCCGGGCGATGGCCACCCGCTGCTGCTCGCCGCCGGAAAGCTGGGCGGGCATGGCCTTGGCACGGTGGGCGATGTCGAGGGCCTCCAGCAACTCCCGGGCACGGCGGCGGGCCTCGCTGTTGGCGACCCCGGCAAGCATCGGCAGCAGGGCGACGTTGTCGGTCACGTCGAGAAAAGGAATGAGGTAGGGGGCCTGAAAGACGAAACCGATATGGTCCCGGCGCAGCTCCCGCAAATCCCGAACCTTCCAGCCGTTATCGTAGATCACTTTGGCGCCGAGAGTCATCCGTCCGGCGGTCGGCTCAATGACTGCCCCCAGGCACTTGAGCAGGGTGCTTTTGCCCGAGCCCGAAGGGCCGATCAGGCCCACCACCTCCCCCGGCGCCACGCGCATGTCCACCCCCTTGAGGGCGTCCACCGCCGTATCCCCTTTGCCGTAGCGTTTCTTCAATCCTGCGATGCCGATGCCATGTCCCGCCATTTCAGCCTCCAATCGCTTCGGCCGGATCGACCTTGAGGGCGGCGTGGATGGCGATGAGGCTCGACAGCACGCAGATCGCCGTTACCACGAAGAACCCGCGCAGGGAATCAAGCGGCATGAGCAGCACATATTTGGGAAAGTGGGGAGCCCAGAAGGTCGCGACGATCTTGCCGAAGACGAAGCCGATCAATCCCAGAGCGATGGCCTGTTGCAGGATCATCGCGGCGATGGTACGATTCTTGGTTCCGATCAGCTTGAGCACGGCGATCTCGCGAATCTTGCCCAGAGTCAGGGTGTAGATGATGAAGGCGACGATGGCGGCGCTGACGATGGCGAGAATGATCAGGAAGGTGGCGATCTGCCGGGCCGAGGTGGCGATCAGCTTGCCGACGAGAATCTCCTCCATCTGTTCCCGGTCATAGACCTGTAAGCGTTTCCAGCGGCGGATGGTTTCCGCCGTTTCCGTGGCGTCCGCCCCCGCCTTGATCCGCACCAGCACGGCATTGACGCTGGTGCTTTCGGTCTGCGCGGCATTGACCGCCGCGAGCAGGTCCGGAACCCCCGGTCGGTTGAAGGCGGGATTCTCGGCGGTGCTCCGGCGCTGTCGGTGAATGGCGTCGTTGTCTTTGAGAAACTGGGCTTCTTGGGCGTCCTTGAGGGGGATGAAGACCATCGGGTCGCCGTTGGAGGAAACCATGCGTCGGGTCAAGCCGACCACGGTGTACTGGTTGCGGCGGATCTGTAGACGGTCGCCGATGGCGAAGCCGGTGGCGATATCGGCCACCGCCTCGTAATGGCTGCGGGTGAGATGCCGTCCGGCGACGAGAAAAGGGGGCCAGCCGGGGGTGCCGGGTGCGCCCGGAGCGATGCCGCTGACCATGGTGCGCACGTCTTCGTTGCCCCGGCGCACCTGCATCGTCAGATAGGTGACGTTGGCTGCGTCGGCCACCCCGGGCAGTCCCCGGAGGCCGCGCCAGAGGTCGTCGGGGAGGCTCGATGATTCAGCATAGGGGCCGAGGGTTTCCCGCTGCACGACCCAGAGGTCGGCGCCGCTGTTGTCGAGGAGGGCCTTGGCATCATCGACCATGCCACGATAGATCCCGGCCATGGAAAGGGTCACGCCGATCAGCAACCCTAGGCCGATGCCGGTAAAGAAAAACTTTCCCCAGGCATGGAGGATATCCCGTCCGGCAAGGCTGATCATGACCGGATCTCCAGCAGGTTTTCCACTTCCTTCACCCGGCTGCGCGGGCTCAAGGGGACGTGGCTGTGAACCACGATGCGGTCGCCCGTTTTCAGCCCACGACGCACTTGGACCCAGCCTTCCAGATCCGCTGCCCCCAGCTCGACCGGAACGAATTCCGGGCGCTCACCGGCGATGCGCCAGACCCCGAGTTGGCCGTTGCGGCGCTGAATGGCGGCGTTGGGGATGGCCAAGGCGGCGGGCAGGGGGGGGAGTTCGATGGTCACTTCCGCCAGTTCCCCCAGGGGAGGGAGGGGATCGGGGGGGGTGGCGAAGACGACTTTTGCCAGCAGTTCCTCGGTGACGGCGTCGGCTAACGGTTCCAGGCGTAACACCGTGCCGGACAGCACCTTCTCCCGCGAGCGCAAGAGTACACGGGCGGGTAGCCCGGCCGCCAGACCGCGGGCGTTGATCTGGTCGAAGCGGACATGAATCCACAGGTTTTGCGGATCAATCAGTTCCAGCACCGGCTGGCCGGCGACGACAGTGGTGCCGGGATCAATCTCCCGCGCCGCTACCAGCCCGGCGACGGGCGCCTCCAGACGCAGATGGCCGCGCTGGGCGTGGAGCGCCTCCAGCTCGGCCTGTAGCCGGGCGAGTTCTTCCCGCGCACCGTTCAGGGCGGCCGTGGCGATGCGCAGCTCCGAGCGCTTGCCGACGACGATCTCTTCGCTGACGGCGCGCGCCGCCAGCAGCGGTTCGTAGCGGCGGGCCTGGCTCTGGGCGTATTCATGGCGCGCTTCGGCTTCTCTGGTCCGCGCCTCGGCACTCTGCAGGGCGGCCTGCTGGGCGCGGAGGCGATCGTCGAGATCGACCGGGTCCATTTCTCCGAGGAACTGTCCGGCCGTAACCGTGTCCCCGACATCGACCGTCAGGTGCTTTAGACGCCCCGGTGCCGTCGGGCCGATTCGGTAACGGTAGCGGGCCTCCACCGTGCCGATGCCGAAGAGCCCCGGCGCGATGCTTCGCTCTACCACCGCCGCCGTCCCGACCGGCACCGGCGCCAGGGGCCCGCTGCGCAGGGCAACGTAGCCGAAGAGGGCGAGCAACGGCACAAGGACCGCCAAGAGGGAGAGAGTGCGGGTTTGCAGGGGCTGACGTTTCATAGTTGGCTCCCGATGGCGCGCCGGTAAAGGGCGAAGACCCGGGGGGCGTCCCGGCGCAAGTTTTCAAGCTGTCCGGCCAGCAGCGATTGCATGACCAGTCCCTGGATGGTTCCGATGAAGAGGAGCACGGCGGCATCCGGGTCGATTTCCGCCCGCAGTTCCCCCTGCTGTCTGCCGGTGGCGATGATCCGTTGCAGGTGTTCGCCGTAATGTTGGACGAGGGTGCGCGCCAGCTGCTTGGGGGCCGATTCCCCGGCCCGCTGCAACTCGCCGAAGAGCATGCGCGGCACTCCGGGGTGGCGGGCGACAAAATCGACGTGGGTCAAAAAGACCGCTTCCAGGGCCGCTAAGGGCGAGGGGGCGGCGGCCGTCGCCTGCTCCACCCGCGCCATCAGACGCTCCGCAACCCACTCCATGACCGCCTGCAAGATGGCGTCCTTGTTGGGAAAGTGGCGAAAGAGCGCGCCCTGGGTGAGGCCCATGCGGCGGGCGATGGCGGCGGTGGTGATGTCGCTGGGGTTTTGCTCAGCGGCTAAAGCGATGACCGTTTCGACGGTCAGCTCGCGCCGTTCTTCTCCCGGCAGATGTTTATGGCTCATGGGGGAGTGATCCTTTAAAGTAAGTAATCGATTACTTACTTTAGGCATTGTCTGCCCTGTCTGTCAAGAGGAAGGTTTCTTTTTGCGGAAAACGTTGTCGGAAACGGCACCACTCTTGCATTTGTGATGCGAGTTTAATCGTTTCCTTCTCTACATTTCTAGGATGTTTCGCATGTCCCTGCCCCATTTTATTTCCGTTGTCGAAGTCCTGATCGGAGCGGGCGTGATGCTCGCCGCAATTTTTGGCAGTCTGCGCATCCGCGCCCAGGTTCCCGGTCAGCTGCGCGGAAAGTGGCTGTTGATGGTCGTGCTGATGGTCTGCTTTTTCTGCGGATATCTGCTCTTTGTCGGTAGCCTGATGGCGCAATGGTGGATCTCTCTGGAACTGGTGACGGGAACGGTCTTCATGGGTGGCGCCTTTTTCGTTATCGCCTTTTTGCATATTTCCGATCTGACGTTGCGCGAATCATTGAAAAAGAGTCGGGATCTGGAAGCGGAAATCGCCGAAAGGAATGTGCGCGAGAAGGAAAGACAGCGCTACCAGCAAGGCTTTGAAGTCCTTGACCGCTGCACCCGGTCGCTGATCGCCGGCGCTGGCGACCCCAAGATGTTTTATCGGAATCTCTGCGCGGGGCTCAAGGAAATGGCCGGCGCCGATCTGGTCGTGGTTGCCCTCGATGACGGCAACGGTGAGACGTTTACCTACAAGTCCGCTTGTGGGCGCAACGCGGAGATGATTCGGGGTAAAACCTTGGCGAAGGACAGCGGTAGCCTCTGCGGCTGGGTCTTTCGCTATCAGGAAACGGTGTGCCTGCCCGATCTGTACAGCGACTCCCGGGTGAAGGCGGATGTCGCCCGATCACTCGACATGACGACGGGGGTGCTTGCCCCACTCTTTCGTGACGATCAGGTCATCGGGGAGCTTGGGGCGTTTCGCTCGGGGACGCCTTTCGACCGGGTCGATGCCGAGTTGCTGACCCTTTTCAGCCAGCGTGCCTCCGTCTCGTACGCCAACATGAAGCTGCTGGAGGATCTCGAAGAGCGGGTCGCTGAACGCACCGCCCAGTTGCAGGAGAACGAGGAACGCCTCAAACATCTGGCCCACCACGACCCCCTGACCGGTCTGCCCAACCGCCTGCTCTTCGAGGACCGCCTCAACCAGGTCATCGTCAAGGCGAAGAGGAATCGCGAGTCGGCGGCCTTGCTCTTTATCGATCTCGACCGTTTCAAGGAGATCAACGACTCGTTGGGGCATTCGGTCGGCGATCGGGTTTTGTGCGAGGTGAGTCGGCGTCTGCGTACTTCCATTCGCGCCGTGGATACAGTTGCCCGTCTCGGCGGCGACGAATTCGTTGTCATCCTCGAACAGGTCGCCGACGAAGAAGGGGCGGCGGAGGTAGCGCGCAAGGTGATTGCGGCCATGGCCCCGCCCCTCACCCTCGGCGGGCAGGAAATCACCATGACCGGGAGCATCGGTATCGGTCTCTATCCCGCCGACGGCACCGATGCCGACGCCCTGATGAAGGCGGCCGATGACGCCATGTATCGGGCAAAAGCCCAGGGGCGCGAAAGCTTTCAGTTTTATCGCCGCGGGTCCTCGTCCTAACCCCCTCCCGTTTTGGGTGCCGGCGTGATTCCGCCGTCCTTTCCGTTTCGCCCGCTCTCCAGATATTCTTTCAATACCACGGCCTGGTTGTGAATTTCGTCCCGCGCGGCGTAGAGCAGGGTCAGGGGCGATTTGCGCGCCCGCTCCCGCAACTGCTCGACCAGCTCGGGCTGTCGGCCGAGCTCGACGATGTAGCGGCGGCGGAATTCCTCCCAGCGTTCGGGCACATGGCCGAACCAGCGGCGCAGGCCGGGGCTGGGGGCGATCTCCTTCAGCCAGAGGTCGCAGGCGAGTTTTTCCTTGGCCAGGCCCCGGGGCCAGAGGCGATCAACCAGCACACGGAACCCGTCCTCGGCTCCGGGGTTGTCATAAATCCGACGCAGGTGGATGGGATGCATGGCGCGTCCTCCTTGTTCTGTCGATTTTTTTTGCAGCTTATCGCCCGGACGTTTACGGTCAAGGGGGGTTGTTTCTCAGAACCAGTGTTTCGGGTAGCGACGGTGATGCACCACATTGTTGGTAAAGAGGGTGACCACCAGCAGGATCAGGGCTCCCGTCAGCACCGGAACGAAGATGTAGCTCCAGCCGGCGGCCCCCTGCACGCCGATCAGGGCGGTAGCGCCGCCGGGGGGATGGGTGGTGTGGGTCAGGTTCATGAAAAAGATGGCCAGCCCCACCGCCAGGGCCATCGACTCAGGCCTTTACGCCCAGGCCCGTACCGCCTATGAAGATGCCCTCTACCGGGTGTTCTACATCCAGAACGAGAATTCCACCGGCTTCCACAACCCCGAGGTAGTGTTGCGTATCCGCAAGGATGCCAAGGTCTTCCACGAGCAAGCGGATTCCTTGCGGCAGGCCATGGTCCAGGCCGGAATCGAGGCGCCGGCGGTCGTCGATCTCGAACTGGACAAGGACCTCAACCCCCAGGGAGAGAAAAAGATCATGCATCGCCCCGAATGAGTCAGCGCCGATCCCCTGCCGGAACGGCAGGATTGAAGACGAAACAGCCTTGAACCAGAACGGGCCGCCTCGTAAGGGGCGGCCCGTTCTGGTTCCGGCGATTCGTAGTTATGGGGTCAGCGGCGCAGGTAGTCGTCGATTTCCGCGAATTGTTCCTTATCTTTTTCGCTGACGCCGATGTTAGTGAAGGCCCGGCGCCAGTCGGCAACGGCAGTGAAGACCTCTTCGACAATCGTGGCGGCGCCCGAAATCCCCCAGGATCGGCCGAGTTTTTCCAGGTTGGCGCGCCCCGGGAAAATAGGATCGAGATCGAAGAAGAGGACATGTTCCCCCCGCTGGCCGATATCCGGGACCAGGTCGAATGCCGGTGAAAGGCGCCAACCTTCTTCGCGGGTGCAGGTCATCCAGAAATTCTTTAGATGATCGTCGGTATTATGCACTACGGCATTGAAGACCATCTGCCGAAAGAGTCGCTCCGAATCGGTCTTGGGGTCGGCGCCGATCTTGCGCACCACCTGCAGGAGATCCACATAGCGGGCCTGATAATAGCCGGAGGCCTTGAGCAATGTTTGCAGGCTGAGCATGTGCCGTCGTCCCCGGGGAGTGATGTCGAAGCGCCGGACCAAAAGGACCGGGCGCGAGCCGCATTCCACCAGTCGCGTAGCCGGGACGACCAGGCCCGCCCGCGCCGCCAGGGCCATGGTCGCCGCTTCGATGCGTACGACGTCGACCTGATCCTTTACGCTCGGAAATTTGGCGAGGTAATGCTCGTTCGTCGACTTGTCATAGACCAGCGCCTTGGGGCGCGCCCCTCCCGGCGAACTGCCGGCCCCAAGCAGCAGATTGATGTCCGTATCGGAGCGGTCCCCCCGTTCGAAGGCTTCGGCGGCCGCGGCCAGGCGGCTCAGGTGAAGTGCTGAGACACTTTCCTCCGTCTTTCGAGGGGCGCGCTCCTCGCTGTAGGAGAGGGCGCCGAGGCCGGAAGTTCCCAAGGCCAAGAGTAAATGGGGGATTTTTTGTTGGTGCGGAGACAGGCGATGTTTGCGCACCAACAGCCGCCGCCCCCAATCGTCCGGCAGGCTATCTTCAAAAGCTGGAAAGATGCCGGGATGCTCGATAAAAAATTCCCCCTCCCGTAGCGGCAGCGAAATCGGGTCTAGGGAGAAGGCGCCGGGGTTGCTCAGATACCCGGGTGCATAGCGAAAGGCTCCGCGTCCCCGGCCGCCGCCGTCGATTTCGCAGACCATTTCCCCCGCAGGAAGGTGCCCCTCCTCCAGGGTTAGCCAGACCTCGATGCGGAAGATCATTTCCTTCCTCCCTGTGAAGCCCGTTGCCGTTTGGGTTGTTGGGAGCGCTGGTATTTTTCGAAAAGATTTTCTTGCGGCGCCAGCAGGCGCTCCAACTCCTCGGCGCGACCGAGGATGTCCAAGGCGATGGCCCAGTAGCCGAGCTGCACCCGGTGGTCGCCGTTCTCCATTTTGCAGAGGGTCGGGATGCTTACGCCGACGCGTCCGGCAAAAATCCGCTGCGTTTCGTTGCGCCGCAAGCGCTCTTCACGCAACCGTTCGCCCAGAGATTTCAGTCTTTCCGCGAGATGGTCGGAAACGATCATGTTGCACCTTTTTGCAAAATACACTTTGTATTGTATGGCGTAAAAGAAATTTATACAAAATAAAATTTGTATTATTTATTTGAGAAAGTCACAGCACTACAGAGGCACTGGGAGCACAGAGAGGCCCTTTTCCTGGGGAAATCCGTATTTCTCTTTTCTGTTCCGGGGCCTGGCGCGCTTGTTTTTTCGAGAGTTATTGCCCGCGCAGCAGGCGGGTGAAGTCCTCGGCGGGAATGGGTTTGCTGAAGAAAAAGCCCTGGTAGGAATCGCAGCCGCAAGCGACGAGAAAGTCGAGTTGTTCGCGGGTTTCCACCCCTTCGGCGACGGCGGCGATGTGCAGATTGTGGGCGATGGCGACGATACTGGTGACGACCGAAGCCTCGCTCGGATCGACGGCGACGTCGCGGATGAAGGAGCGGTCGATCTTCAGGCTGTCGACGGGAAAGCGGCGCAGATAGTTGAGGCTCGAATAGCCGGTGCCGAAATCGTCGAGACTTAAGGAAACCCCCAGATCCTTGAGGCTGTGCATGGTCTGCTTGGCGCCGACCGGGTCATCCATGACCATGCTTTCGGTCAGCTCCAGCACCAGCCGGTCGGCGGCCAGACCCGTCTGATGCAGAGCCTTGCGCACCTGCTGGGGGAGATCTCCCTTGCGGAACTGGCGGGCCGAAAGGTTGACTGACATGCGCAGGGGCGGCAGACCGGCCGTTTGCCAGGCCACCGTTTGCCGGCAGGCTTCGTGCAGCGCCCAAGCGCCGATAGGGGTGATCAGTCCGGTCTCCTCGGCCAGGGGAATGAAGTCGCCGGGGAAAATCATCCCCTTCTGGGGATGGAGCCAGCGCAGCAGGGCTTCGCAGCCGATTACCCGGCCGCTGGCGAGATCGATCTGGGGTTGATAGTGCAGACGGAATTCCTGCCGTTCCAGGGCGTTGCGCAGACTGCCTTCCAGCTCCAGGGTCGCCAGCACCTTCTGGTTCATCTCCGTGGCGTAGTAGGAAAAGGTGCTGCTTTCACGTTTCGACTGGTACATGGCGGTGTCGGCATTGCGGATCAGGGTAGGGACATCGAGGCCGTCGCGGGGGTAGAGGCTGATGCCGAGGCTGGCGGTGAGGGTGATTTCCCGCCCGTCGAGATGGTAGGGTTCGGCAAGCCGGCGGAGGATTTTGGCGGCAACGAGGCCGGCGTCCTTGGTTCCCGCCAGCTCGGTGAGCAGCAGCACGAATTCGTCCCCGCCGAGGCGGGCCACAGTGTCGGCTTCGCGAACCGAATCCTGAAGCCGCCGCGCCACCTCGCAGAGCAGGCGGTCGCCGAAATCGTGGCCGAGGCTGTCATTGATGACCTTGAAGCGGTCGAGGTCGAGCAGCAGCACCGCCACCTGCCGTTCGGAGCGCTGGGCGTAGTGGATGGACTGCTCAAGACGGTCGGACAGAAGCGCCCGGTTGGCCAGTCCGGTCAGTTCGTCGTGGGTGGAGAGGTATTCAAGCTGGGCTTCGTAGTCCTTGCGATCGGAGATGTCTTCCTTGACCGCGACAAAATGGGTGATGGCACCGTCAGGACCGATCACCGGCGAAACCGACGCCCGCTCCCAGTAGCGATTGCCGTTCTTGCGGCGGCTGCGCACTTCGCCGTGCCACTCCTCGCCGGAGGCGAGGCGGTCGAGGAGATCGCGGTAGGCTTCTTCGGACATCTCTTCGGATTTGAGCAGGCTGGGAGTGCGGGACTGGGCCTCTTCCAGGGTGTAGCCGGTGACGGCGGTGAACTTGGGGTTGACGTATTCCACGGTTCCGGCCGGATCGGTGATCACCACCGCTGCCGGGCTCTGCTCTACGGCCAGGCTCAGCTTGCGCAGGGCTTCCTCGGCAGTCTTGCGTTCGGTGATGTCGATGGCGATCGTCATGCGTACCCAGCGGCCGTCGCTCCAGCGGATCATCTGGCTGCGACGTTCATACCAGCGGCCATTACGGGTGCACTGCACTTCCCGGGCTAGGGTTCCCTCGGGTTGTCCATCAGCTAGGAACGCTTTGCAATGAGTACAAAAGGGGCAGGGTCCGGTCTGGCCCTCTTCCAGGGTTTGCCAGCAGGTCTTTCCGGCGATGTCCCCCCAGACCTTGCGACCGTAGGCGTTGATGAAGAGAATCTCATAGGTTTCAAGATCGGCGACGTAGATCAGCGCCGGGATGCTGTCCATCACCGTGGTCAGGCGTTCGCTGGTTTCGCGCAGGGCGACAGCCATACTTTCCCGTTCCTGGCGCAAACGCCATTCCCGCAGCGCCCGTGCTGTTGTCTGCGGCATGGCCGCGAAGGTTTCCGGGGTTTTGACGATATGATGCCACCGCAAAAAGAGAAGATCCGACAAATAGTTTAAATCATTAGATTATTTGCAATTTTTTTCTTGCGCCGGGACGTAATCTATGGTATATTCCTCAACAATTCCAATGCCTTGCGAGGG
>NZ_JAVESI010000009.1:0-92191 GCF_034006665.1 Trichloromonas sp. | reverse complement strand
GGGATTGAATATCCTGCGCGCCACCGCGTTCAGAAATCGCCAAAAACCCAAAGAAACCCGGGAAACAGGAACGAATCTTTATCCAAATGGCGCTGTTGGCGGTTTCAAAGAGCCATTAAGGCCGCTGCGGGGATATCTACGACATTTTGCCGAGGCCTTTCGGCCCGGCAACAACCGAATTGGTTGGCTCATGCCTCAAGCCGCGTGAGCTTTTTTCGCGATTGCATCAATGTTGGCAGCGTGTACTATTCGAATTGCCCATGTTTTCCGATCGATACCGTCTACTTCGTGTCGTCGGACCAGACATCATATTTTCTGTATCTCGCTCTGCAAGGATTGAATTTCATCAGCAGCGATTCAGCAGTCCCCGGACTCAACCGCAACTATACGTACTCGCTGGAACTGACAGTTCCTAATGCTGAAATATTCACGCTGTTCGAGACACGGGTTCAGCCGATTTTTGAGCAGATCAACGCCCTCACTATTTGGAACGGAAAACTCCGTCAAGCCCGCGACCTGCTTCTCCCCAAGCTCATGTCCGGGGCGCTGGATGTGAGTCGTATCTCCATACCCCAGGAGGTCGGGGCATGAGCGAAAAGAAGATTGTCATCATCGCCGGTCCCAACGGCGCCGGGAAAACCACCTTTGCCCGCGAGTTTCTGCCGAATGAGGCCGGATGCCCGATCTTCGTCAACGCCGACCTCATCGCCGCCGGGCTCTCCCCGTTTCAGCCGGAACTTGCCGCCGTCAAAGCGGGAAGGCTGATGCTCAGGGAGATCGAGGAACATTTCCGGCAACAGGTGAGTTTCGCCTTTGAAACCACGCTCTCCGGGCGCACCTATGCACGGATGATCCCCACCTGGCAGGCGGCGGGCTATCATGTTCGGCTGTTTTTCCTGAGCCTGCCAACTGCGGAGATGGCCATCGCCCGTGTAGCCGAGAGAGTTTGCCAGGGAGGGCATAACATCCCGCAGGAGGTTATCCGGCGCCGTTTTGCCGCGGGACGCATGAATTTTGCTATCCTCTACCGGGACCTGGTCGATGCCTGGGCGATGTACGATAATTCCGGCGATGAACCGCAACTCATAGATTGGAGCGAAAAGCCATGAACCAGAAACCTATCGAACAGGCGAAAGACCCTGACCTGGCCAACTCCTTCGATGCTCTCCGCCGGGCAGCCAAGCGTGCCCGCCAGATAGCCGCGCAGACCGGCACCGCGGTTATCGTACGGCATGGCGATCGGATTGACCGGGTGACTGTGACGGAGCAGGAGAAGAAGCCTACTTCAGCCTGATCGAGCCTCTGTGCTTATCGGACAAACTCGCTCGTATCTTGACGGTTTGGTCGATAACTTGTCCGATAACGGCAGATAACATGCCGGGATATCAAATGATTTTATTGACCCTATCCGGTCGGCTAATATTGTCGCCCCTCGGGAGGCTGGATGCCGCGCAAAGACTACTCCGAAGACATACTGATCCAACAACCGACAGCGGAATTGCTGGAGCAGGTACTGAACTACGATTGCGTTTTTGCCCACGACAATGAAGATTTCGGGCCTGAGAGCCTACTGGGGCGGCTCTCTGATCGGGAAGTGGTATTGCGGCGGGAGGTAGATGATGCCCTGCGCCGTTTGAATCCCGGCTTGCCTGACGAGGCATACCAGGAGGCGCTGGCCCAGGTGACGGCGGACGATATTACCAAACCCCTGGTGCAGATGAACGAGGACAAGTACCGCCTGCTCCGGGACGGGGTACCGGTCAAATATCGGGATGAAACCGGACAGCTGAAGGAACGCCGCTTGAAGCTGGTGGATTTCGACGATCCGGCCAACCCGAAGAAAAACCACTTTTTGGTAGTGCGGGAACTCTGGGTGCAGGGCCGACTATGGCGGCGGCGCCCGGATGTGATCTGCTACGTCAATGGCCTGCCGCTGGTGTTTATCGAACTGAAACGCTACGACCAGCACGTCGACAAGGCATTCAAGAAGAACTACAGCGACTACCTTGACACGATCCCGCACCTGTTCCACTGGAACGCTTTGATTCTCATCTCCAACGGCGTCGACGCCAAGTACGGCTCCATCACGTCGATCGTGGAACATTTTTCCCGCTGGAAGCGATTGCGGGAAGAAGATCCGGAACCGGCCAAAGATCAACCGCTGCTGCCGATGCTGCTGCGGGGAATGCTGGACAAGGCGACACTGCTTGACCTGGTTGAAAACTTTATCCTTTTTGACCGGAGCGAAGGGGAAGTCCAGAAAATCTTTGCGCGCAACCACCAGTACCTCGGCGTCAACCGGGTAATCGCCAAGCTGCTGTCGGAAGAACCGGGAGCGCAAGCCGACGTGGAGGCCGGGCGGCTGGGGGTATTCTGGCATACCCAGGGGTCGGGCAAGTCGTATTCCATGATCTTTCTGACCGAAAAGATCCACCGCAGGATTTCAGCAAAATACACCTTTGTGGTGATGACCGACCGGAACGAGCTGGACGAGCAGATTTTCGGCACCTACACCAACTGCGGCGCCGCCACCAACAAGAAGGCCAAGGCCAGGGACGGCAAGGGCCTGGAGAAGCTGCTGAAAGAGAACCACCGCTATGTCTTCAGCCTGATCCACAAATTCCACCGACTGGTGGACGAAGCCTACAGCCCCCGTGAAGACATTATCGTCATTTCCGACGAAGCTCACCGGACTCAGTACGGGCGCTTGGCGATCAACATGCGCAAGGCACTGCCACGGGCCAAGTTCATCGGCTTCACCGGCACCCCTCTGATCGACAACGCCGAAAAACAGATGACCAAGGAAGTGTTCGGGGATTACATCTCTATCTACGACTTCCAGCGAGCAGTCTCTGATGGGGCAACCCTGCCGCTGTTCTACGAGAACCGGGGAGAGAAGCTGGAGATCATCGATCCGGAGATCAACAAACGCATTAATGACCGGATCGAAGCAGCCAAGGCCGCAGGGGATCTGGACCCTGAGCAGGAAGAAAAGCTTTATCGCGATATCGCCCGTGACTATCCCATCCTGACATCTCCCACCCGTCTCGGCAAGGTGGCGGAAGACTTCGTCAAGCACTATCATCAACGGTGGCAGACCGGCAAGGCAATGATGGTCTGCATTGACAAGATCACCTGCGTCAAGATGTACGACCTCATCACCAAGGAATGGCAAGAGACTTGGCAGGCGCTGGAGGCGAAGGTAGTTGCCGAAGAGGAATGTTTCGCCAAGGCGGGCAAGACTCCGGACAAATTCCTCCAGAGTCACCGTGCCCAAGTGGAATGGATGAAGGCGACGGAAATCTGCGTGGTCATTTCCCAGGAGCAGGGAGAGGTCAACGAGTTCCGCAAGTGGGGGCTGGATATCGTGCCCCACCGGGAAAAGATGGTACACCGCGATCTGGACCTGGAATTCAAGAAACCGGAGCATCCATTTCGGGTGGCGATCGTCTGCGCCATGTGGTTAACGGGGTACGACGTCAAGTGCTTGGCTACGCTCTACCTGGACAAACCGATGAAAGGGCACACCCTGATGCAGGCCATTGCCCGCGTCAATCGCGTCGGTGGCGGCAAAAAGAACGGCCTCATCATCGACTATAACGGCATGCTGAAAAGTCTGCGGCAGGCGCTGGCTACCTTTGCTCAAGGCGACGGCAAGCAGGTGGACATGAACATACTTCGGGATGATACCGAAGCTTTATCCGAGTATGGCCAGTCGATCAAGGCGGCCCAGGAATTTCTGGCTGGCTGTAGCTTCAATCTGGACGAACTCATTGCCGCAACCGGCTTTGACAAACAGGCGCTGATCCTGCGCGGGGTGAATACCATCTGCGAAACCGATGAGCTGCGCAAAACCTTCGAGGTCATGGCGGAAGACATTTCCGCCAGATTCAGGGGACTCTTTCCCAACCCCGGACTGTACGCCTACGATAAACAGGAAAACGCCATATCGGCGCTGTATAACCGGTTGCAGGAAAGCAGAGAAACGCCGGATGTCTCCGAAATGCTCCAGGCGCTTTACGATGTGGTCGATACGGCAGTAACGACCGACACCTCAACGGTGAACGAAACACCGATCCGCTATGAGATGACAAAGATCGATGTTAGCCGCCTGAAGGCCGAATTCGACCGGACGTGCCCCAACATCAAGATGCTCAACCTACGGGAGAAAATTGAAAAAAGGCTGCAAGCCATGGTCGCTCAAAACCCGACCCGTGTTGACCTCTATGAGCGTTATCAGGAGATCGTAGCCGAGTACAACAAGGACAAGGATGCAGTGGAAGTGCAAAAGGTGTTCGACGACCTTTTCCGGTTCAACGATAACCTGGATCAGGAACAACGCCGATACCTGCGGGAAGGGCTAGACAACGAGGATCAGCTGGCTGTTTTCGATCTACTGCAGAAAGAAACCCTAACCCGCAACGAACGGGAAAAAATCAAAGAAGTGGCCAAAGACCTGCTGAAGAAGTTGCTGTCGGGCAAACTCCAGATTGACCACTGGCGAGAGAAGGCCACCGCCCAAGCCCAGGTTAAAGCAGAGATTATCAGACATCTCTTCGTTAGCCTGCCGGGAAGCGGGTATGCTAACGACGAAATATCGGCCAAGGCAGAGATGATCTTCGCACATCTGTACCAAACCGGGATCGGTGTGGGGGCTGGAAATTCCACATTCCACTGAAAGCGATCCCTGGACTTCCCGGACTTCCTGGTCGCTTCCAAGAGTTTGTTTGAGCCGGGGAATTTCTGGGGTTTCTCCATCACCTGCGTGTTTTCTGTTATTCTTGAAACCTGATTGAGACTTTACCCACCAATGGAGAGTTGTCATGTTCGAATCCGCCGAACTCGGTCATGCCATCGACGCCGAACGGTACGACCGGGAACTGCCCCGACTGCGCCGGGAACTTCTCGAAGCCCAACTGGAGATGGTGGAGGGTCGCCGTTTTGCGGTGATTATCATCATTGCCGGCATGGACGGGGCGGGCAAGGGGGATACGGTCAATGTCCTTAACGAGTGGATGGACCCCCGGCACATCCAGACTCACGCCCCCAGCGAACCGACCGAGACCGATCTGGCGCGGCCACCCATGTGGCGGTATTGGCGGGCGTTGCCACCCAAGGGGAAAATCGGGATTTTTTTCGACGCGATCTACAGTGAGGCGATTCACGACCGGGTTTATGATCACATCGGCAATTCGGAGTTGGACCAAGCCCTGGAGCGGGGCAACCGTTTCGAGAAGATGCTGGTGGACGAAGGCGCCCTGGTTCTCAAGTTCTGGCTGCATCTGTCGGAAAAACGCCAGAAGAAACGCTTCGACAAGTTGGAGAAGGATCCGGCCACAAGCTGGCGGGTGAACAAGGATGACTGGCGCAACCACAAACATTACGGCCGCTTCCGGCAGGTGGCGGAGCGGGCCTTGCGGCAGACCAGCTCGGCGGAAGCGCCCTGGACGATCATCGAGGGCTACGATGCCCACTACCGGGAGCTGACCTTGGGCGAGGCCCTGTTACGGGCGTTGCGTCAACGGTTAGTGATCGACGGGACGCCGCCGCAACCGGCGGTGACGGTGCCGCCCGTCGTTCCGCGCATCGATGGGCTCAATGTGCTGCGGGTGCTGGATCTGAGTCTCGATCTGGAGAAAAAGGAGTATGAAGAGCAGTTGGCCTATTGGCAGGGGAAGCTCAACAAGTTGAGCCGCAAGAAGGGTTTCAGTGAGATTTCCGTGGTGGCAGTCTTCGAGGGGAACGACGCGGCCGGCAAGGGGGGAAGCATCCGGCGGGTGACCGGAGCGCTGGATGCCCGCCGCTATCAGGTGGTGCCGATTGCCGCCCCGACCGACGAGGAGGCGGATCATCCCTATCTGTGGCGGTTCTGGCGACATCTGCCCGAGCGGGGCAAGCTGGTCATCTTCGACCGCTCCTGGTACGGCCGGGTGCTGGTGGAACGGGTTGAGGGTTTTTGCGCCGAGGCCGACTGGATGCGTGCTTACGGCGAAATCAATGATTTCGAAGAACAGTTGATTCGCAACCGCACCCTGGTGGTGAAATTCTGGCTGTCCATCGATCCGGATGAACAGTTGCGGCGTTTCAAGGAACGGGAAGAAATCCCCTTCAAGAACTTCAAAATCACCGAGGACGACTGGCGCAACCGAGAGAAATGGCCCCTCTACGAAGAAGCGGTCTGCGACATGGTCGAGCGCACCGGCACCCAGATCGCCCCTTGGACTCTGGTCGAGGCCAACAGCAAACGCTACGCCCGGGTGAAAATCCTCAAAACCCTGGTCGAATGCATCGAGCAGGCGCTGACCGAGGAGTAAAGGCACGGTCCCTCTTTCAATTTTTGACGACTTTTTCCTTCTTCCTTTCGAACTTTTTCAGCGTTTTTTTCGTCAACTCCTCGGGCTTGCAGAGGTGGTTTTCCTTTTTTGAAACCGCTCCGCAGCGCTCGCAACGAAAGCGACCCTTCTTCGGCTTGTTCTCCGATTTTCCCTTCAGGCAGCCCATCCCTTGCTCCTTCCATCACGAACCGTACATGTGAGAATCCGACCCGGGTGAAGCGGGGCATGCGCCGTCCAGATGGTCGCGGATCTCCTGCCAGAGTTCCGCAAAGGCATGGGCGGCGCGGCTGTGGGGAGCGTAGGCGGCCAAAGGCAGGCGGCGAATGCCCATCTGTTCCACCTCGCTGGCATAGGGGATTTCCGCTTCCAGCACCTCGGGCCGTTGCTGGGGCAGGCTCTCGACAATCTCCCGGTGCAGACTTTTGCGGCGGTCGACCATGGAGAAGAAGGGAAGGATTTTCAAATCCTTCAGTCCTTCGTCCCGCTCGAAGGCAAAAATCTGTTCAAGGGTACGCAGCGACAGGGGCGTGGGGATGATCGGCACCAGCAGAATTTCGGCGGCGCCGAAAACGGCTTCGGAAACCAGGGAAATGCTGGGAGGACAGTCGAGAAAGAGGTAATCGTAGGAAGCGGCCAGGGGGGCAAGCAGCTTTTTGAAGCGCTTGGTCGGCTTCTTTTCGCCGTCAAGGAGGATATCGAGATGGCGGTAGGAAAAATCGGCGGGCAACAGATCGAGTCGCGGATAGTCCGTCCCTTTGATCGCGGATTCCAGACCGTTCTTGCCGCCGATGAGCCTTTCGCCGCCGCCCTTGACCTTAGCTTTGATCCGGAAATAAAAGGTCGCCGCTCCCTGGGGATCGAGATCCCAGACCAGGGTTCGGGCGCCGTCCCGGGCCGCCAGATAGGCCAGATTGACGGCGGCGGCGGTCTTGCCCACCCCTCCCTTGATATTGTAGGTCGCAAGAATTTTCATGATTTCAGGGCTCTTTCCGGAAGAGTTCGTGAACCGGGCGCCGGTTTTCCGCCTCGGCGAAGGCGGCAAAACGCGCGGCGAATTCCGCGCGGACCTGCCGCTGGCGACCCCGCAGCCGTTCGCTGAGTTGGCCGATAGCGAGCAGGGTTTTCGGGGGCAGGGGAGATTCCGCGTTTGGCGCCGTTGCAAAAGTCCGCAGAGCATGGGCGTGCACTTCGAGATCCTGGAATTCGCCGAGATTATCCTGAAGCTTCTTCAACGCCCTGAGCAGTGGCGAAATCGCCTCAGGGGGATAAAGACTTTGAAAAAACTCCAGAAGATAGCGGAGTTTTTTGCAGGTCTTGCGCAATTCGTGAAGATCTTCCGGCGGCGACCGGTCGTCGATGGCGTTGCCCTCGCGCAAGGCCCGACGGACCATCTTGCGGATACGCCCGTTGGCCGTTGCCGACAACGGCAAAGCGGCCGCTTCCGGCCAGGGACCCCCCCGGGCAGCGGGATTTTCAAGCCAGGCGCGCCAGTCGGCAAACAGTTTCCGGCAGCGGGGCGCGGCCAGTTCCTCGGCCAGTCGCCGCTGGGCCGTTTGCTGGTGAGCGATAAGCAGGGCGCGCAGAGGCTCAAGCTCCGGCCCAACATCCGGAGGAAGCAGGCGCCGATAAGCATCGAAACCGAGCAGATGGACGTCGAGATCACGTACCGGTCCGGTAATCGTCCCGAGCCAGGCGAATTCGGCGCGGAAGCGATCCCGTACCGCCTTCGGCATCAGACGCCCGAGTTGTCCGAGAAGAGCGCGGGTCCGGCGGATCGCAACCCGAAAATCGTGGAGGAATTCGCTGTCGAGATTCCGGCGGGTGCCCTCCAGATTCCGTTCCAGGGTATCGAGCAGATGGGCGAAAATCGCGCGGATCACCGCCTCGGTTCCCTGTCCGGGAGCAAAGAGGAATTCCGGTTTCGAGGTATAGTCGCCGGGAAGGCGTCCGGCATCGCGCATGACGGTATGCCAGAGATCCTCAGGCGCGATTTGCAGGCCCAGCCCCCAGCGCAGAACCCGATCGAGCTCCCGCGACTCCCGGGCATAGCCGCGAACCGCCTCACTGCGCAGCCGCAAGGGCAGCCGCCGGCCCGTCCCTGCGTCAGCCCCTCCGGTGATCGCGTCCATAACGGTCAGCCGCGCCACCGTCTTTTGTCGCTCGTCGAGGAGAGCCAGGCGCTGAACGGCGCAGCGGATCTCGGCAAGCGGGAACAGCCGACGCATCTCGACGATTTCCGTCAGGGTATCGCGCAGGCTTCCCGGCGACAACTCCCCGGCGAAATCCGGAGCGGAAGCGGCAATTCGGTTCAACGGGTCGAGGCCGTCGAGACGGCGCAACCGCAGATCGACGGCGCCGTCCGTCGTCTCTTCCTCCAAAACCAGCCCCCGCCCATAAAGGCGCCAGTCAAAACTGTCGAAATAACGCAAGCGCGTCTCCCGGAGGGGTTCGGCGGTCAAAGCTGCGAAATTTCGTAATCCGTCGCGCAGGCGCGTTATGGGAAAATGTTCCGGCAGCAGATAGTCCATGCGCATCCTCGGCATTCACCTCAGCGCAGGTTGCGGCCACCGATGTTTTTCGCTTTGCGCTTGCGCAGCCGGGAGGCGTCGCGATTGCGCCTTTCCGCCTGTTCGATGAGCCGCTGCTGGCTGCCGACACCCTCCTCGGCATTTCGCGGCCGCCGCTGGCTGTAGCCGCCGTCCGAATTCAACTCCCAGGCGCTGCGCCGGTCGTTGAGCTGAATCTCCAGCATCTGCCGCAAATCCGCGCGAATGGCCGGGTTTTCCACCGGAGTCAGCACTTCCACGCGGTGTTCGAGGTTGCGTTTCATGGCGTCGGCCGAGCCGATGAAATACTCCTCCTCGCCGCCGTTGCGGAAGTAATAGATACGGGCATGTTCCAGAAAGCGGCCGACGATGGAAATGACCCGGATGTTCTCCGAAAGGCCGGCGATCCCCGGTCGTACCCGGCAGCTGTCGCGGATGATGAGGTCGATCCGCACCCCGGCGCGGGCGGCGCGGTAGAGGGCGCGGGCGATATCGGCATCGTCGAGGGCGTTCATCTTGAAGATGATGCGACCGGGGGATTTCTCCGCGTGCCCGGCGATTTCCCGGTCGATGCGCTCCAGCAGTCCGCGCTTCAGCATTTTCGGAGCGACCAGCAGCTTCTGGTAACGGCGGCTGGGGGTGAAACCGGTGGTCAGATAATTGAAGAGTTCGGTGGCATCGCGGCCGATGTTCTTGTCGTAGAGGAGCAGCCCCAGATCGCTGTAAAGGCGCGAGGTCTCGGGATGGTAGTTGCCGGTGCCGATGTGCACATAGCGGCGCAGGCCGTTGTAGTCGTTGCGCACCACCAGAATGATCTTGGCGTGGGTTTTCAGCCCAACCACGCCGTAGGTGACGTGGATGCCCGCCTCCTCCAGGCGGGAAGCGAGACGGATATTGGCCGCCTCGTCGAACCGGGCCTTGAGTTCCACCACCACCGCCACCTGCTTGCCGTTCTGGGCCGCCTGGATCAGGTAGTCGAGGATCGGGCTGCGGCTCGACGTACGGTACAGGGTCATCTTGATCCCCCGCACCTTGGGATCGTGGGCCGCTTCCCGAAGCAAACGCTCCACCGAGGTGGAAAAGGACTCGTAAGGATGCTGGAGGAGGATGGCGCCGGCGTCGCGGATCAGATGGAAGATGCTCCGCTCGCTCTGCAGGGCCGGGTGAATGATGGGGTATTGCGGCACCTCCTTGAGTTGGGGAAGGTTGAGCGCGGCGATCTCGAAAAGATCCCGGGTGCCGAGCATGCCGTCGACGATGAAGACGTCGGCTTCCTCGTCCAGACCCAGTTCCGCCGCCAGTCGCCCGCGCAACGTCGAGTCCATGCCCGGCAGTACTTCAAGTCGGACGATGGGGGCGAACTTGCGCTGTTGCAGGGTCGACTCGATCAGGGCGAGCAGGTCGTCGGCGTGCTCCTCGGCCCGCTCCGTATTGGCGTTGCGCGTCACCCGGAAGAGGTCGCAATGGAGGATTTCCATCCCCGGAAAGAGCATGTCCAGGTTGTGTTCCATGACCTCTTCCAAAAGCACGAAGCGGTTCTGGCGACCGATGCGCAGAAAACGCGGCGCCCCGGCGCTGATCGGGGCCTTGACCCGAGCCATGGAGATCTCCCGGTCCTTGGGATAGCGCAGGGTCACCAGCAGGTTGAGAGAAAGATTGGAAACAAAGGGGAACGGATGAGCCGGGTCGATGGATTGGGGGGTGACCAGAGGGAAGATGTTGTCGTAGTAGTCTTCCCGAATCTTTTCCCGTTCGCTCTTTTCGAGTTTTTCATAGGGAAGAATCTGGATGTCCTTTTCGCGCAATTTGCGCACCAGAATTTTCAGCAGACGTTGCTTTTCCAACTGGTGCTTGCGTATAAAAGCGTAGCAGGCGCCGATCTGTTCCTCCGGCGTGCGGCCGTCGACGGTTCGCTCCTGCACCCCGGCGCCGACCTGCTGTTTCAGGCCGCCGATACGCTTCATGAAAAATTCGTCGAGATTCGACCCGGCGATGGCGGCGAACTTGACCCGTTCCAGCAACGGAGTGCGGCGATCCGCCGCTTCATGCAACACCCGCTGATTGAATTCCAGCCAGGCCAGTTCACGGTTCAGGTAAAGATCGGGGGATTGAAGATCACTGGAGGCCGGCAGAGCCTTGAGCGGCGCCGGGAGGTCTTTGGGAGCGGGGGATGTCGGCAAGGCGGATTCCAAGGCCATGCCCTTTTCCGCCGCCTGGACAAGAGCATCGGCGCCCTGGTCGAGGGCAGGTGAAAAAACGGGAAGCTCTGTGGTATCCATAACAAAGGTCCTTAAGGGGGAAAGGCTGGTCCGGATTTATCCGGGAAAAATTTTCTCCTTTTACTTTGCCATGCTCTTGTTAGAAATCTGTTAAAAAAGTGTAAAAATTGAACCCTGTCGGCTTTTTTACACAAAACTTACCCAACTCTAACATAATCTCAGGGTTCTGCTGGTATAGTTGGCATTTGCAAGCCAGGTTCCGGCCATGGCGATCCTTCTCCAACGAGGTGACATATGAGTGATGAAGCAAGCAAAGAATTACAGCGGATCAAGGGAATCGGCGCGGTACTGGCGAAGCGGCTGACGGCGGCCGGACTCGACAGCCCGGCGCGCCTGGCCCAGGCCGCGCCGGAAGAACTGGCGGCGATTCCGGGGATGAATCCCCGTTACATAGAGAATATCATCGCGCAGGCGGGAAAAATGGTCGCGGGAGCGACAAAGCCGACGGAGACGGTCGCGCAAGCGGACAAGTGCGCCCCCCTGCGCGAAGCGGCCGAGACGCTGCGGCAGCGGGTTCGGGAACTGGTCGATGGACTTCTCGCGCGCAAGGGGGAGAAGCTGGCCGAGGCGAAGAAGGTAGCGCTCCAACGGGAGGTCGATAAATTCCTGAGCCGTCTGGAGCAGGTCGAAAGCCGTCTCGATCACCGGCGGAAGCGGGCGGGTAAAGGTCTGGCCCGGGCCGCGCGCCGCCTGAAGCGGCTGGATCAGGCCGGGGCCGGCAAACTGACCCGGGGACTGAAGAAGGCGCGCAGGCCTTTCCGGCGGGTTCTGGCGTGAGTTCGCGGGAAAGACGGGGGGACGAGGGCAAGGGCAGGGGTTCGGGAGAACGGCTCGCCGCTCTCGACATCGGCACCAACTCCATCCGCTGCATCGTCGTTGAAGTTCTTGGCGGAGGCGATTACCGGATCCTCGACGATGAAAAAGCTACAGTGCGTCTCGGCGAAGGGATGGCGGCCAGCGGGTTGATTTCCACCGCCGCCTGGGAACGAGCGGCCCAGGCCCTTAAACGCATGAAGCAGATCGCCGACGGGCTGGGCGCGACCCATTTCGTCGCCGTCGCCACCAGTGCCGTGCGCAAGGCCGCCAACGGCAAGGCGTTCGTCGCGGCCATGGCCCAACGCACCGGCCTCGCCATCGAGGTCATCGATGGCGAGCGCGAGGCCGAACTGGCGGCGCTGAGCGCCCGCCATCATTTCGACATGGCCGGCAACCGCTACGCCATGATCGACATCGGCGGCGGCAGCGTCGAAATGGTGACGGCCACCGGCGAACACATCGAAGAGATTCACTCCCTGGAACTGGGCGCGGTACTGCTGACCGAGCGTTTTATCCACGGCGACCCCGCTCCGGAGAAGGATCTGCTCCGGTTGCGCAAGCATATCCGCCAAGCCTTGAAAGCGACTCTGGCACCCCCCGGTTTTCCCGTGCAATGCCTCATCGGCTCGGGCGGTACCCTCAACGCCGTTGGCGCCATGGCCATGGCCCTGCGCAAGGAAGCCTACGGTTCCGTTCACGGCTACGAAGTGCTGCGCTCCGAGGTCGTCCATCTGCTGGCCATGCTCGAACGCAAGGACGCCCGGCAGCGGCGGGAAATTTCCGGCCTCAGTCCGGAACGGGCGGACATCATCATCGCCGGCGTGACCCTGGTCGATGAGCTGATGCGCTTTTTCGGCGCCAACCTGTTGCGCATCAACGAACGCGGCATCCGCGAGGGACTAATCTTGAAAAGCCTCGACGATCTCGGTCTGATAGAAAAACGCGAAGCACGACGGGACTGGCTAACGGCGGTTAAGGAGTTCGCCCGCTCCTGCCACAGCGACGAAGGGCACGCCGAAACGGTGCGCGACCTTTCCCTGCAGATTTTCGACGGCACGACCGAACTGCATCGTCTAGGGGAACGCCCCCGGCAACTTCTGGAGGCCGCGGCCCTGTTGCACGACGTCGGCTATTTCATCGATTACGCCAAGCATCACAAGCATTCCTACCATCTCATCCGTCATGCCGGACTCTTCGGCTTCACCCCCCGCGAACAGGAAATCGTCGCCAATCTCGCCCGCTACCACCGCAAGTCGCTGCCAAAGAAGAAACACGAGAATTTTGCCCGGCTGGGCGCCGAGGACCAGCAGCTCGTGCGTCAGCTCGCAGGCATCCTCCGCCTCGCCGACGGTCTCGACCGTTGCCGCAGCGGCAATCTGCACCGGATCACCGTCGAACTGACCGACAAAACCTGCAAACTTCTCCTGCAAGGAACTGGCGATCTCGCCGTGGAACTTTACGGCGGCCAGAACAAGGGGGATCTCTTCGAACAGGCCTTTGAGCGAAAACTGCTGCTCGAACCGACGGAAAACTGAAACGGTTACGGGAGGACTCCCCCGTAACCGGCCTCTTGCTTTGCCGGCAAAGGGCGAAAACCCGCGAAAAGAATTCCGGCGACGGCCCCAAAAGCACCGCATCCACATCCACTTCTCAACAAAACTTCATCCATCCCTAACAAACGTCCGACATTCTGGCTCCCCCGAGCGGCCGCAACCACGGGCCGCTGATTTCGCTCCCAGGGAGAGTCCATGGAGATCGTCAAAGACCGTGCCGTCCCCCGTTCCGCTGCAAACACCCCCGTTCCCGCCCCCTCGCAATGCGCTCCTTTGGTCCTGATCGTCGAAGACGAACCGGAACTGGCCGAACTGCTGGAGTACAACCTGCACCGCCACGGCTACCGCACCGAGATCGCCGGCGACGGCCTGAGTGCCTGCCGCCGCATCGGCACCGCCCGTCCCGACCTCATCCTGCTCGATCTGATGCTCCCCGACCTGGACGGCCGCGAAATCTGCGCCATGGTCCGTTCCCACCCCGATCCCGAGACGGCGCCGACCCCGATCATCATGCTCACCGCCCTCGGCACCCTGGAAGACCGGGTGCGGGGCGTCGAGGCGGGAGCCGACATCTATCTGAGCAAGCCCTATTCGGTGCGGGAAGTCCTGCTGCAAACGGAGAGACTGATCGAGCAGCGCCGCGCCCGGCGGGAAGCCGAGGCGGCCCTGGGCCGTCTCGAAGGGGCAAGCCGCCGGGAAGAGCAGTGGCGGCAGATGCTCTTCCACGAACTGCGCAACCAGCTGCTGGTGATCTCCGGCTATTCGAATCGTCTGGCCGACAAGGAACCCGCGCCGGGGCCGGCGCGGGAATACGCCCAGGCGATCCAGCGCGGCGCCGACCACCTGAGCCGCCTCGCCGAGGAGTTCCTGCTCTTGCGCCGGGTCGAATCGGACCGGCAGCCCTTGCCGACGGAGCCGGTCAATCCCCTCTGGCTGCTGGAAGACGTGGTCGGGCTCTATCGCCCCCTGGCGGCGCGGGAAGGGCGGCGGCTGACCCTGCGCACCCTCGGCACGCCCGCTCCCTTCGCGACCCACCCCGGAGCCGTGCGCCTGATTCTTTCGAGTCTGCTGGAAAATTCCGTGAAATACGGCAAATTGGGCGGAAGTGTCGAGGTGGAACTGATTTTCGCGACGGGGGGATTGCGGATCACCGTGGCCGACGACGGCCCGGGCATCCAGCCGGAGGAGATGGAGCGGATTTTCGAAAAGTTCTATCGCGGCGCCCAGGAGTCGGGGCGCAGCGCGGGGCACGGCCTCGGGCTCTATTCCGCCCGCACCCTGACGCGCGCCCTGGGCGGCGAATTACATGCCGCCAACCGCCCCGGCGGCGGCGCCGAGTTCACCCTGAGTCTGCCCGTAGGCGATCAGGCTCAAGCCTCTCGGTAAGACCCATTCCCGCCCCCCCCGGGGCGGGGACGAACCGCCGGTTTTTCATTCCAATCACCAGCGGGAATCCTTGAGCTCCCTGCTGTCAGGGGAGAGTTGGCTTTTGCGGAAGATCGATACGAAGCAGGATTGTTTTTATAGATGATCGCAGGCGTAGGCGGAAGGATAGCTTCTTTCCGCCGTGCCGCGCCCGCCGCCGGCATGAATACGACGCCCCGACTCCCGCGCTTCCTGGGCTTCAATGCCGAGATGGGCCAAGGGCTGAGCAAAGAGGCGAGGCAGTCCAATCTGCTCCCCGGTTTCCTGGCAATAGCCGTATGTGCCCTCCTCGATGCGCAACAACGCCGCGTCGATCCGGGCAATAAGCCGCCGACGCCGGGCACGCTCCGCCAAGGACAAAAAGCGCTCGGTTTCCACCACGCACTGATCGAGAATGTCGGACTCGCGGATTCTTTCCTCTTGCAGCGGCATTCCGGCGCACTCCTCGGCCCTGACGAGCTCCTGGCGCCGCCTGAACAACAACCGCTGAAAATACTGGATCTGCCGCAAATTCATGTAGGGTTCCGTGTCGGACGGAACATAGCCGTCATGGGCGTCTCTCATAATCTCCTCCTGTCGAGCTGATTCCGAAGAAAAGGTCCGAACGTTCAGCGATTCAATCCGAGAGCCGTTCAACAACGGTCAGAGCTTCATGTGACTTTGGTTAAGCCTCGCCTTGGGCCATGAACGGAAACGGTCCCCAATCAATATTTCATCTTTGCCCAACCGATTCCCAACAATTCCCCTTCATGCTGCTCCCGTAACGTCCGGCAACTTTCCGAAGGATGCCGGCCCTCTTCTGGAGAACGGCATGAAATCCCCCCACGCGTTGCGGCTGCTCCCCGGCCGTCACCCCACCCGATCCCCCGCCGACGGCTTCGATCCGCGCCTGATTCTTGGCCGTCTCGGCTGTCGGCTGGAAGATCTCCCCGGCACCCTGCCCTTTTCTGCGGGCGACCTGACCGCCGGGTCGGAGACGGAACTGCAAGCGGTGGTCATCGGCGGCCGAGACGTGGTCGACCTGCCCCTGACCATCGACCATTCGGGATTTTTCGCCAATCTGCGCCGCCGCGCCCGAGCGGGGGACACGGCCCACAGTCTGGTGGAACGCCTGGAAGACTTTCTCGCCGGCAACGCCGACGAGGTTTGGGAGAACAGCTGGGTGCGCCTGCCGATGAGACGCCTCGGCGAATTCTCGCGGCAGGTGCTGAAGCGGGATCTGCTCGCGGACAAGAGCGATCCGGCGGCGGGCCGGCGGGGGGACGCCGGGCGCTTCCTCCTTGGCGGCACCGGCGCCGAGGAAGATCACCTGCGGGTTCCCGTGAGCTATCTGGTCAAACTGGCTCTGGCCGACCACCTCGACCGCCACCCGGATTTGCCGCCAGCGGTCAGAGCGACCGGCGAACGGCTCATGAATCATTATCTGAGCGACAACACCTCGCCGGAAACCTTCTCCTTCCAGGTCGTGACCCTGGGGGCGGAAACCGGCATGGGCGCGGCCCTGGCGCGGGAAACGGCCCAGCGCTTTCTCTTCACCCATCTGCTGAGCTGTCACGCCAACCTGAATTTCGGCTTGCTGGAAACGGGGCAGCGGGCGCTCATCTATTTCGCACCGCACCCGCCATTGCGGCAGAAGCAGCTCAACGACCTGATTCCCGACGCCTTTTACCGGGAACTCTTCATGAGTCCCTGTCTGTCGGGCTGGGACCGGGGGGAAGCCAAGCACCACTACATGCACCTCTGCCATCAGGTACTCAGCCGCTCCAAACTCAACGCCGTGGCCAAACTGCGTGAAGCGGGGATCATCAGCAACAACCTGGTCCTGCTCCCGAACATGTCGAATATCAGCCTGGCCAACAACGGCACCCACATCAGCCTCGGCAGCCGCCGCCTGACCGGTCTGATGAACGCCGGAACACCGGATTACGGCGCCGCCGAGGAAAAATGTCTGGGGGATCTGGCGATCAAGATCCAGGAACACTTTCTGCCCCTCTTCGCCGGCACCTTCAGCGCCGCCCCCTACCGGCTCGGCTTCGAGGATTTTCATCCGGAAACGGCCCTGGGTTTTCTCGCCCATGAACTCGACTACACCCATTTGCGCATGCTCTGGCGCCGCTGGAAGAAGAAAGCGAGCCTTTCGGTCTGCGGCCACGCGCTCACCCCCTTCGGCCCCGACCGGCTCGACCTGGGCCTGAGCCGCCTGCTCGGCCTGCGCGGGGATCTGGTTCCCGACTTCCGCCTGGTCGATTATCCGGTGGCCTTTCTCAGCACCGCCAACAGTCCGGCCCTCGATGGCCGTCTCGGCAACCAGAACCGGCTCAAAGAGGATCTGGACGCGATGGGGATTTTCGACCGGCGGATGTCCCTCTATCAGTTTTTCAAGCTGCGGGAGCATGGGAGCATGGGTTTTACCGGCTTCGAAGGGCGGCATTACAGCCTTTTCCACAGCCTGGGAGAGGATTTCGGCGGCGCCGCCAGCCTGCAGGCTCTGCTCACCGGTCTCGCCTTCAAATATCTCGCCACCGGGGAAGTCCGCCGGCGGCACATCCCCGACGACCCGGTGACCGAAAGCGAGCGACGGCAGATCTTTTTCGGCCTGGCGGTGGGCATCCCCACCTTTTACGTCAGCCGTCGTACCCGCGACCGCTTCCTGCTGAAAATCCTGCGCCGCACCCGCCAGGTCCGCGCCAGCAAACGCTATCCCGGCTACTGGCGGGTACCGAACCGGGAATACCGCCTGGCCCTGCTCGACATCCTCGCCGAGGACGGCGCCGAACTGATCGAAGCGGCGGGACTGGGCGGCCTGCTGGCGGAACTGCGCCGCCGCCTGGACCGGCCTGAGGAAGAATCCACCGCGGGCCGCCTGACGCGGGGCATCCTCGACCGTCTCGGCGCCAAACATCCCCTCAAGGTCAAGGCCGAGGATTTCAACCGCGCCGCCGAAGGCTATTACCGCGAAGAGCTGCGCCGTCACCATCTTCACGAAGCTCTGGCCTTCCTGCGCGAGGAGCTGGAACGCCCGGCAAAAAACACCCCCTGGTTCGGCGGTTTCCCGGGAGACCTGCGAGAGAAGGCGTCGCTTCTTTTTGCCGATGCCCGCCGGGAAGTATCGGCCGGCACGGAAACGCCGGAAACGGTGGCGCAGCTGCTTAACCTGATGCTTTTGAATTTTTCCCGCCAGGCGTCCATGGACGCCGAGCCATCCCTGGAGAACCATGCCGAACATTCATCAGTACATCGAACGGGATAGCGGACTGGTCCATACCGAACCGTTCTTTGCCGATCGCCTGATCCGTCTGCTCTACCACCCGTTGCGGGAAAACGCCGACCTGCTCTTTCGCGCCCTGACCGGCGCCCGCGCCTCCGCTTTCCTGGCCTGGCTCAACTATGACCTCCCCCTGGGGTCCAGGATACTGGGAAACCGCCGCTTTCTCCGCGAGTCCGGCATCGATTTTTCCGAATGTCTGGATCCCCCCGCCGGCTACGATACGCCGCGCAAGGTCTTCGAGCGGCGCATCCGCTACTGGGACCGTCGCCCGTTGCCCAGGGATGCCGCCGCCGTGGTCTGCCCCGCCGACGCCCGGGTGCTGGTCGGCTCCTTCGCCGCCGCCTCGGCACTCTTCATCAAGGAGAAGTTCTTCTCTTTCGAGGAGCTGCTCGGGCCGGACCAACCGGTCTGGCGCGAGGCCTTCGCCGGGGGGGACTTCGCCGTCTTTCGCCTGACCCCGGACAAATACCATTACAACCACGTTCCGGTATCCGGCGAAGTGGTCGATTTCTACGAAATCGACGGTGCCTATAACGCCTGCAATCCCAGCGCGGTCATCGCCCTGGCCACCCCCTACTCGAAGAACAAGCGGGTCATCACCATCATCAACACCAATGTCCCCGGCGGCAGCGGAATCGGCCTGGTGGCCATGATCGAAGTCGTCGCCCTGATGATCGGCGAAATCGTGCAGTGTTACAGCGACCGGGCCTACGACGACCCGACGTCGATGCGTCCCGGTCTCTTCCTGCGTCGGGGGCAGCCGAAAAGCCTGTACCGCCCCGGCAGCAGTACCGACGTGCTGATCTTTCAACCGGGGCGTGTCCTCTTCGACGAAACGATTCTCGCCAATCTCCATCGCCGCGATGTGCGCAGCCGCTTCTCCCTGGACCTGACCACCCCACTGGTGGAGACCGAAGTTCGGGTGCGCTCGCTGCTGGCGCTGCCGTGTAAAACCAACCCCTCCGGAGAGCAATCATGAGCAACGCCCTCTTTCTGTCGATTCTCGCCCTGGCCTGCCTGGTCCTGCTCACTTGGGGCTTTCGGGTGCTGCCCGGAGAGCGCTGGCAGATTCTCGCAACCTTGCCCCTGCGTCGCCTGGATGACGGCCACTGGCAGGGGATCAACCTGACCTGGTACGGACTGCTCACCGCCAACGCCTATCTGGCGGCGGTGGCCGTCCTGGTGCTGCTGCTGGGCACGGTCGGCGTCCCCCTGGCGAGCATTCTCACGGCGGCCGTCATCCTGCTTTTGGTCTGCGTCCCCGCCTCGCGCCTGGTGGCCCGTGTGGTGGAAGGGAAAGCCCACACCTTCACCGTCGGCGGCGCCGTCTTTGTCGGCCTGCTCATCGCCCCCTGGCTGCTCGCAGGAGTGAACCGCCTGCCCTGGCTCACGCCCCTGCCGGTTTTGCCGGCGTTAGCCGCCATCGCCGTCGCCTATGCCTTCGGCGAAGGGCTGGGGCGCCTCGCCTGTATCAGCTTCGGCTGCTGTTACGGCAAACCCCTGGCGCAATGCGGCCAGCGCATGCAAAAACTCTTCCGCCGTAGGCACTTCGTCTTTTTCGGCGCGACCAAGAAGATCGCCTACGCCGACGGACTGGAGGGGGTCGGCGTGATTCCGGTCCAGGGCCTGACCGCCCTTCTCTATTGCCTTGTCGGCATCGCCGGAACCGGCCTCTTCCTCGCCGGCAAGTTCAGCACCGCTTTTGTTCTGGCGACCTTCGTCACCCAGGCCTGGCGGGTCTACTCGGAAACGCTGCGCGCCGATTACCGCGGGACAGGGCGCATCTCCGCCTATCAGCTCATGGCGCTGGCGGCCCTGCCCTATGCCCTGGCCATCGCCCTGTTCCATCCCGCTGCCCCGTCCGTCGTCGTTCCCGAACTGCACCGCGGCTTTGCCCTCTTCGGCCGGCCGCTTCTGATGCTCTTCCTGCAAGGGTTGTGGCTCGCTCTCTTTATCCATACCGGGCGCAGTACCGTAACCGGCGCGACCCTGAGTTTTCATGTCCACCTCGACCGCATCTGAACCGCGCCGACCATCGCCCTGGAGCAAACCGGTCGCCCTGGCGCGGAGCCTGGCAGGACAAGGGATCACCCCCGGGCGGCTGGCTCTCGCCCTGGCCTGCGGCGTCACCTTGGGGATCGCTCCCTGCGTCTGGGGATCGACTTTGGCCTGCGCCCTCTGCGCCGCGCTCTTCGGACTCAACCAGGGGGCGATCCAACTCGCCAACTATCTGGCGTTTCCCGTGCAACTGGTGCTTTTCATCCCCTTCCTCCACCTCGGACAAGCGTTCTTCGGCCCCTCGACGCAAGCACTCGACATCGAAGCCGTGCATGCCGCCTTCCGCCAAGATGCCTTCGCCGCTGCGCACAGCCTCGGCCTCGCCAATCTCCAGGCCCTCGGCGCCTGGGCCCTCCTCGCCCCGCTTCTGGTCGTGCTGCTGCGACGGATTTTTCTGGCCTTTCTGCGCCGTCCGAGCCTTTTCTGAAAGGACTTTTTCTTCATGACTTGCGAACGACTATCCGCCCTGATCGAAAACGATCGTCTTTATTCGTATTTTCAGCCCATTGTCGATCTGCGCAGCAACCGGATCATCGGCTACGAGGCCCTGCTTCGCGGACCGGAGGGCAGCCCATTGCACCAGCCCGACATGCTTTTCGATGTCGCCGGACGTTGCGGCAGACGCATGGAGTTGGAACTTTTAACCCGGGAGCTCCATATTCGGAACTTCGCCCACCTCAATCTGCCCGCCAAACTCTTTCTCAATATCTGTCCGTTCTCCCTGATGGAGCAAAAATACCCCCGAGGCTATACCCGGCGCTTTCTGGAGCGCCATGGTCTAAGCCCGGAACAGGTCGTCATCGAACTGACGGAGCACAGCACCATCGACGACTACAATCTCTTTCGCGAAGCTCTTTCTCACTACCGGCAAATGGGTTTCACCATCGCCATCGACGATCTGGGAGCGGGCTATTCCGGGTTGCGTCTGTGGTCGGAGTTGCGCCCCGAATATGTCAAACTCGACCGGCATTTCGTACAGGGGATTAACGACGATTACAACAAACAGCAGTTCGTTCACTCCTTACTTGAAATCGCCCACGGCCAGGGATGTCAGACCATCGCCGAAGGGATCGAAACCCCCGAGGAGTATCAAACCATTCGAAAAATTGGAATCCACTTGGGGCAGGGATTCCTTTTGAGTCGTCCACGCCCGGTCCCGGTGCTGGAACCAGAGTTCAGCCCGAGCCAACCTGCCAATAAACCTCAGGGACTTCAGCGCCCGCGCCGTCGGGAACTGACGATCGGCAAACTGGCGCAACAGTCCCCCGTGGTCGCCCCATCAACCCTCTTCCGCCACACGGGGGAACTCTTCGACCGCCATCCCGAATTGCGTTCGCTCCCGGTCATCAACAGCAACCAGGTCGCCGGTCTGGTCATCCGCGAAGATTTTCTGAATGTGGCCGCCTCGCGCTATGGTTGGGACCTCTTTAGCAAGGAGCCCATCGCCAACTTCATGGAGTCCGCTCCGATCGTGATTGATGTCCATACCCCCCTTGAAAAAATCAGCACTTTTCTCGACGAACGGAAACCTGTCTATCGGGGACAAGACATCCTGGTGACGGAAAACGGGGACTATGCCGGTGTCGTTTCCATCCTCACCCTGTTGCGAAATCTGTCGGAATTACAGATAAGACGCGCCCAGCACGCCAACCCTCTGACGCAACTGCCGGGAAACGTGCCGATTCAAGAAGAGATTGAGTTCCTCCTGAGCAACGGCGCGCCCTTTACCGCCTGCTACTGCGATCTCGACCATTTCAAGGCCTACAACGATACCTACGGTTATGCCGCCGGCGACACCGTGATCAAACTGCTGGCCGGCATCCTGTCCGACAACGCCGAAAAGGAAAGTGATTTTATCGGGCACATCGGCGGCGACGATTTCATCGTCATCTTTCAAAGCACCGACTGGCAGGATCGCTGCGAAAGCATCCTCAAAAACTTCGCCCAGGCGATACCGGCGCACTACACCCGGCAACACCGGCACGAGGGCGGAATATGGGGCAACAACCGCGCCGGCGAGCGCATCTTCCTGCCGCTCATAACCCTCTCCATCGGCGCGATCTGCTGGCGCGGCGATATCCCCATGACCTGCTACGACATCGCCCACATGGCCAGCGAAGCCAAGGCCATGGCCAAAAAAGAGAACGGCAACGCCCTTTTTGTCGAGCGCCGTGAACGATTGACCCAGGGGTTCGCGGAAGAGACGGAGCGGGAATGTCGAGTCGCCTGAGCGGCGGCGCGACAAAGAAATGAAGGGGCGGGATGAAGAAAGCAAACGAGCGGCGGGGAAACCCTATTCCCCGCCGCTCGCCGTTTCGGTCACGGCGGCGAGTTCGGCGCGAATTGCTCGGAAAGTTTCCAGCGATCCGACCGCAAGCACTCAAAGACACCGCAGCACAAAGAGAATCAGAGAGGATTTACGGAGCAGTATCTCGATCATCGGTGACATACCCATAGGGTTCACGCCGACACCTTCGTTACCGACGCATTACTCAAATCAGTCCGGGAATTGGCGTTGAACAAGGCACAAGCGACTTTTCAGTATCCCAATCGTGCTCAAAGGTGACTTGAGCAAGGGTCTTCTCCTCCCCAGGCTCATCCTCCACCGTCATCCTGAAACGACTCAGCAAAAGGAATAAATGCCGCGCCTGAGCCGCCAGTTGCTCTGCCGAAGCGGCGCACTCCTCGGCGCTGGCGGCTTTTTTCTGAGTGACCTCGTCGAGTTGGGCAAGGCCTTGGCTGACTTCGCCATAGCCCCTGGCCTGCTGCCGGCTCCCTTCGGAGATCTCGGCGACCAAGGCGGCGCCGCGAGTAATTTCCCCCATGATCTGCTCTAGGGCGGCGGCAGTCTGACCGGCCAGAATCGCCCCCGAGTCGGCTTTGGCGACGGCGCCTTCGATCAACTCCGAGGTTTCCTTGGCCGCCTGGGCGCTGCGCCCGGCAAGGGAGCGCACCTCCTCGGCGACTACTGCGAAACCCTTGCCGTGCTGCCCGGCCCGAGCAGCTTCGACAGCGGCGTTCAACGCCAGCAGATTGGTCTGAAAGGCGATTTCGTCGATAGTCTTGATGATCTTGGAGATATCCGAGCTCGACGCCTTAATGCCGTTCATCGCCTCGACCATGGCCGCCATCCGGCGGGTGCCCTGTTGCCCCGACTCCATCGCCCGCGCCGTGGCCTGCCGCGCGGCATCGGCTTTTTCGGCGCTGAGCCGGGTCTGGTGCGACATTTCCGTCATAGAACTGGTGATTTCCTGCAAGGCGCCGGCCTGGACGATCGCGCCTTCGGAAAGTTCCTGGCTGGCAGCGGCGATCTGCCCGGCACCCATGGAAATATTTTCCCCGGCCAAGCGCACTTCGCCCATCAGCCCCCGCAGGATTTCATTGGCTTCGCCCTGAGGCTGCCGGATCAACCCCCGTGCCTCGAAGGTGAAATCCCCCGCGGCCAAACGCTTAAATGCAGTGACGACTTCGTCCCGCAGGTGGTCGGCAAAGCTGTCGAGAATTCTGGACATTTCACCGATTTCGTCGCGGCTTTGCAGATTCAGACGGTTATCGAGATGACCCTGATCGAGATCCCGGATCATCGCCACCGTCCGTCCCAGCGGCACGGTGATGGAGCGGGTAATCCGCCACCCGGCGAGGATGCAAATGACGATCACCATCGTAGTCAGCAGCAGACTGTGGCGGGTCATTCCCGTAAGTTTCGCTTCGACCCGTTGCCGCGTTTCACCAACCGCAAGCGCCGCCTGCCGGGCCGCCTCCATCTGGACCTGACCCGTTTCTTCGAGTTGCGCCTCAAAGCCCAGCAGTAATTCGGCGGTTTCGTCCAACAGCGCATTGACCGGGTCGTTAAGCTGTTGCGAAATCCGCTCCTGGGCACGCAGTGCGGCTTCTTCCTGCGTCAGCACACTGTCGATGTCGACCGCCATCGACTTGATGGCGGCAGGGAATTCGTCCCGGTAGAGCAGGCGCACCCCCTCCCAGTCATTGGCGAATACCAGCCGATTTAATTTGAAAGAGGACTCCCAGAGCTTGGCATTGGTTGCGGACGCCTTGGCCAAGGCGGTTTCGAGGGTAGGCATCTCAGCCGCGTAACGAGCATAGAGCGGCCCGTTTTTAAACTCTTCCAGCGGGGTGTCCGTAATCTCTTCGAACAACAGCTCACTGATGGAACTGCGGACGAAGATCATATTCGCGACATTGAGGGCCCAATAGAGTTGGGTCCGCTTCAAGTCGTTAAGGGCCTGGGCCAGGCCCGGATGTTGCGGTGCCCAGCCTTGTTGAATAGACTGATCGAGTTCAAGCAGCCGCCGGCGAATCTCCTCCAAGCGCCCGAGAGCCGTTTCGGATTCGGGCAGTAGCGCCCGTAACGCCTCCCCGTCGGGACCGCTCAGCAACCGCCCTAGGGGTTCGGGGTGTTCTTTGTTGAAAAGAGCGACCTGCGCGCGGTTTTGTAACAGGGCATTGCGCACATCCCCGGCCGCCGCGGTCAGGTCGCCGCGCACGGCACGCAGCGCGGCCGTAACCTGGTCATGGCGCGCCCGCCCCTGCTCCACCGAAGCCGCCTGTTCCAGGGCCTCGGATACGTCACGGTTGGCTCGTTTCACATCTCCAGTGGTCAGAATCGTCATCAAACACATGACAGCCACCAGTCCGACCACCAAAGCAAACCCACCGAAAAGCCGTTTGCCGATTTTCACATTTTCCATATCTAACCCCCTTAGCTAGCGAGCCACGCCCTTCGAAAATAAAAAAACCCACCTCCGTTAAAGAAATGGGCGTGGCTGCCAAACACGGGATCTATCCCTCATTGGTAACCCGGCCATCCGCGGATAACGGACCCGTGGCTTTGCGTCACCCGGTTGCCCGGGATTTGCCTTTTCGAGGAAGCTCTTGCTGAAATTCACAAGCCGGACAATCAGCTCCAGCTTGTCGATTTGTTTAGTGATACGCTATTACGCTTTTGTTAGAAGACGACAAAGTGGTTATTAGACCTCTGTTCGGCACGCGGATTGATTGGCGGTCGCTAGCAGGCCAGTCTGGTCGTCGCCAGGTTTTCATGATAGGCGCGAAAGGCTTCTGCTTCGTCTTTGCCCATGTAGCGGGCCAGGGTGCGCCGGTCGGTGCGCAGCAGATCGACCAGCACCAGGCCGTCGAGCACCTCGCCGAACTCCGGATCGAGATTGAAAGCCAGCAGTTTCCCCCCCAGGTTGAGGTAATGGCGCAGCAAGACCGGAATCCCCTTCTGGTCGATTTCGATATCGGCGATCAGTGCGGAAAGCTCCTCGATATCCCGCATCACCGCTCGTGCCGTCTCGGGCGCGCAGCCCTTGATGCGCACACGTTTAACCCGCATCGGAATCCGCGGTTTGACCATGCGCGCCAGCTCGGGCAGCGAGAGACTCTCTTGGAGAGTTTCGGCCATCAGCCGCCGGGAAACGTCGCTGTACTCGCGGGAGATGCTCACCGGGCCGAAAAGCATGCGGTAGCGGGGATTCTCGCTAACAAAGCGGCCGATCCCTTTCCACAACAGCAGCAGGGGTGCGTAGCCACGCTGGTACTCCTCGCGCACGAAGGAGCGGCCCATTTCCAGGGCCGGGCCGAGCCCTTCCAGCATCCGGGTACGGAAGTGAAAAAGGGTCTGGGTATAAAGTCCCTTCTTGCCCAACTCCCGCAGGATTTCGTCGGTCTTGCCCAAACGGTAGGCGCCGACGATTTCCAGGGCATCGCGGTCCCAGATGAAGAGGTGGGTGTAGTGCTCGTCAAAGGCGTCGAGATCGCAACCACGGCCGGTCCCCTCCCCGGCGGCGCGGAAGGTCAATTCGCGCAGGCGACCGATCTCCAGCAACGTGTAGGGAATCTGCGTGGCCCGGGCCTGAAAAACCTGCATCCCGCCGTTCTCGGCCAATAATTGGGACTGATGCAGGCGGCCGATCTCCTCGACAAGTATCCCCGTCGACCGGGGAGGAATCACCGGTTCCTGCCCCGTCGCCGCCGGCGGGATTTCCTCGCCGCTCTCCGCAGGCGGCCCTGCCTCCGTGCCAACGCAGCCGAGCAGATAGGTTTTGAGTCGCAGATAGTCCATCAACTCGCGGTCGTCGGGCAGGGCGGCCAGTTTCTTCCAGGGGACAACATGAGCGATGCGCAGCGGGAAACGGCGGCCGGCCTTGTTGAGGAATTCCCGAGGAAGGAGGGCGGTGCGCAGGCGTGGATGAAGCAGACCAGCCAGTTGAAACACCAGGCCGTTATGTCCGGGAAAGAAGATCGGCAAGACCGGCGCGGCACAAGCACGAAGCAGGCGGGCCAGATGGGGTGACCAGGGAGGATCGGAGATCTCGCGGCGACGCAGGCGCAAATGCGCGACCGCGCCGGCGGGGAAAATCAGCAGCGCGCCGCCGCCGCGCACCCAGCGGACGGCCTCGCGCAACGGCGTCCGATTGGCAGCCGCAGCGGCATTCCCGCCAAAGGGGTCGACGGGAATGACTGTTTCCCGCAGTTCCGGAATCCGGCACAGCAGGGAGTTGGCCAGCACCCGGACATCCGATCGCGCCCGGCGCAGCAGATCGAGCAGGATCAGCCCCTCGGCCCCGCCGAAGGGATGGTTGGCGATAACGACGAGGGACCCCGTGGCGGGAATCCGCCCGAATTCCTCATCGGTCACGACATAGCTCATACCCATGCGCTCAAGAATCTGCGCAGAAAAATCGCAATCGTCAGGGTGTGCGACGAGATCATCATAGATCGCGGCACAACTCCGCAAACCGAAGAATTTTTCAAGCAACGGGGCAAATGGGGCGTGGATTTCGAAGATGGCGTGATTGTCCCGACGATGCGACTTCATGGGAAGACCTCCAGGCAAGGGCCGGCGTTTTCGATGAAGTCAATCTGTCGGAAAATGTTTAGAAAAGCATGGACGGGGCGTTAAAGAAGTGTGCGTATCGGTGAAAAATCGATATGGCCGACGGCTTGCCCCAACCAACTTCTAACCCGAAGCTAAACGAATTCTGACCCCGGGGAAGGACGATGCCGGCAGGATAACAGCGTCAATCACGCAGATGCCCACCCCGACCCCACCTCATCCCCGGGTCTTCCCGTTGCAATGGCCGCTCGCCCGAGCGGCCGTTTTTTTATCCGGCACGATCACCGCAAAAAAACCCGAAGACCCATAGACCAAGAGCTCACGGGTGAAATGAAAGACGGGAAGTTTCAGGGGGAAATCGGAAAGTTCAAAAACGGAATGGCGGATCAGGAATTCAGACCCTGGCGAGAACGCAGGTTTTCCCGCAATTCCCGGGAGATGAAGATGGAAATGAAGGTGCGGATGGTCGCGTCGGTAGCCAACTCGGAATAAATTTTTTCGTACAGTTCGGGAAGTCTTTCACGTACTTCGGGGAATTCCTCACAGAGATTCTCCAGCGCCCGCTGATGCTGGATTTTTTCCGCGGGATCTTGTCCATCAATGCCCATCATGCTGCTCTCCTTGCAATATCGATGCAACGCCGCCGGGAAAACCGCAGCGCCTATTCCAGCTCCCGGAGGCCACATCATTTGCCGTCGGGAGCACTACCCATCCTGCGGTCTTAAGCCAATGGAGCGACCCGACGGCGACCAGCCAGGCCAAAAGAACCATGAACAAGATAAAACGCAAGTGACGAATCAGCATCTCCAGGGTCGACATGAACCACCTCCTGTTTTCGCGCGGTCGAGCCATTAGCGGAATGTCGATTGTGGGATGCTTGTGTCGGAATCATATCCGGCTTTCGTTAGGATCGTGTTAAATCTTCGCCTTCGTCAACTGAAGACCTGACCCCGTGCGCCGCCAGGGAAGCCACCGGCAACCTCCCACCGGCGTTGGAAGCCAATCCCTCACTGCCCGTGCGGGCGTAGTCTGCCGTGTCCGTGTTCCCGGCCCGAGCGGGGAGCCGCAGCGGGAGCGGTTCGCCTTTGTTCGATTTTTAACGGGCTAAGGACGGCGCGACGATGGCCCTGTCCGTCACGGCCAACGCCGTCTCGACCTGGCGCCTGCGGCAGCTTTCCGGATTTCGGTACCTCGACGGAAGGAGCCTGCGGCCGAGGCGGCACAACATCGCGCAGACGCAAGCCCCGGTCGTTACGAGGCACTTCGGGCGCAAGCCGGCCCTCCCCCGGACCCCGCCATTGCGTGTCCCGTCCCGGTCGGCGAGAATTCTCATTGTGCTTCTCCCGCTCCTGAAACTCCCGCGACCTGCGCTCGAAATCACGGCGTTCGCAGTCCCGACGCATGCCGTCAGAATGCCTCGGGTCGGTGCTCGGCCCGACGGGTGCGGGCCGGAAAACCTCGGGACGACGGTGGGGAGCGACGGGAAAATTCCGCAGGCGCGCCGGGGGTGGAGCGTGACGGATGTGCGTGGAGCGGTGACCGGAACCGTGCACCCAACGGCCGGTAGTGTAGCGCCAGCGATCGTGGTGAACGTAGCGCGGGCGGTGGCGGGCATCGATGTGGAGGTAACGCCGGCGCCAGTCGAAATGGCTCCAGTTGGAAAAAGAGAAACCGAAATAGATCCCCGGCCGGAAAGAAAGACCGACCCCCAGGCTTACCCCCGCCGGAGCCCAGTCATAGGGGGGATAATCGGGATACCACCAGGAACCGTAGACGGTAAAAGGGTCGTAATAGGGAACGTAGACCACCCGGGGATCGGTCGGTTCGATGATGATCGCGTCGGCCTCCGCCCAGACCCGCTGCTCGGCGGTGCTGGCGAGATTTCCCTGGGCGCGGGCCTTGCCCCGCAGTTCCTGGACCATGGCCATGACCTCTTCCTCCTGGTCGAGAAAAGCGTCACCGATGCGTGAAGTCTCGCCGATCCGTTCGCTCATCTGGGCGAGTACCGAAGGGAAATGGCAGAGCTCCTTGACGCTGGGATCCCAGTCCTGGTCGAGGAGCGCCTCATCCAGTTCATCTTCCCCCAAAGCAGGATGATCCTTGAGCCAGCGGTCGGCCTCGACGACTTCCACGGGGTAGGTCGCGGCCATCAGCACCTGGCTAAGGAGACTGTCGGGGTAGAGGGCGATGGGGGCGAGCATCTGGGCGAGTTCTTCACGACTGTAGTCCGTCGAGAGTTCGCCGTAGGATTCCGCCGCGGCCCGGGCCGGGAAGGACGCCAGAGCGAGCAGAAGGAGTACGGGGGCCAGCCCCTCGAAAATGTATCGCAGCAACGAAGCGGTCTTTTTCATCCTTACCTCCTGAAGTCCGGAGCAGATGCCGTACCAGACAAAGCCGACGCCGGTGGGCGGCGATCTTTTCCAACATTATGCACGCCGACCATGCAGAAAATGAGGAAAAATTGTGAAAATTTCCACTGTCGGCCAGCTCTCCGGAAACGCCTTTTCGCCGGGGTTCTCACAATTGCCTTCGAAATTCATTTATGATAAAAGATCTTCAATATAATTTTCATCCATTGATTTCGCGACACGAACGGCGACTCGTGTCATTTCGATCCTATCGAATGGTATTGACCACGGAGGCTCAATGAAAACAAAAATCACCCCCCTGCTGCTGTGTCTCTCCCTTGTCGGCGCCTTGCCGGCCGCTGGCGACCAGATCGTGCTGAAAAACGGCGACCACATCACCGGTACGGTGATCAGTGCCGAAAAGGGCCTGCTCACCCTGAAGACCGACTACGCCGAAAAGATCGAGCTCAAGACCGATGCCGTACAGCGCATCGAAACCGAACAACCGGTGGATGTCCGCCTGGAGGGGGGCGAGATATTGACCGGGCCGCTGCAGGGGGATGTCGATGCGTTGCAGGTCACGGCCGGTGACGCTCGCGGCGCCGCCGAGGTGGAGTGGGCGAAGATCGCCTCGATCAACGTCGAGCCGCCGCCCCCCTGGACCTGGGACGGCAAGGTCTTTCTCGGCGCCTTCGAGCAATCGGGCAACACCGACCGCACCAGCGTGAACTTCGGCGCCGAGGCCACCCGGCGCAGCCTCAAGGACCGCTACAATCTCTCCTTCCTCTACAACTACGCCGAGGAAGACGGCGAACTGACGACCCGGGACATTTACGGGGCGCTCAAATACGACTACTTCTTTACCGAGAAATTCTACGGCTACCTGAGCGTGGAACTGCTCAAAGACAAGTTCAAGGATCTCAACCTGCGCACCATCGTCGGCCCCGGTATCGGCTATCAGGTCTGGGAAGACGACATCAAGGCCCTGGCTTTCGAAGCCGGCGTCGCCTATTTTTCCGAGGACCGCATCGACAGCGAGGACGATCAGTGGATGACCGGCCGCCTCGGCATGAAGTTCCGTTACAAGCTCTCCGATTACGCGACCTTCAGCAACAACTTCACGATCTATCCGAGCCTGGAGCAGGGGGGTGAGTTCACCAGCCGTAACGAGGCCGATCTGACCACCACCATCGCCGGCCCCTGGTCGCTGCGCCTGGCCAACGTCTGGGAGCACGACAGCGACCCCGCCGAAGAGGTGAAGAAAGACGACTCGAAGACGAGCCTGAACCTGCAATATTCCTTCTGAGGTCGAAAGCGATCTTGCCTATTTAGCCTGCGCGCCGGGGCCGACAGATTCTCTCGTCGACCCCGGCGTTTTTCGTGTCGAGCCCTGACGCCGGGGAACGGCGGCGTGCCTTGATTTTTCCCCGTTGCCGTGGTAGAAGCAGGTGCTTTTCCCCCGGGCAAGAGGGAAGATCGAACCCGGTACCAAAAATCCGTCCGAGGCGGCTAGGGCCGCCCCTTTCCTCCCGTCGGAGAATCCCGTGAGCTTCCTTCTCTTCATCGTCATCGCCTACCTGATCGGCGCCATTCCCTGCGGCATCGTCCTCACCCGCCTCTTCGGCAAGGCAGACATCCGCCAGGCCGGCAGCGGCAACATCGGCGCCACCAACGTCTACCGCGTGGCCGGTCGCGGCCTGGGCATCGCCACCCTGATCGGCGACACCCTCAAGGGGGTGCTGCCGACCTTCTTCGCCACCCAGTCCCCCGGCTTCTCCGCCGCGCAGATCGCCCTGATCGCCGCCGTCACTTTCCTCGGCCATCTTTACCCCGTCTACCTTGGCTTCAAGGGGGGCAAGGGGGTAGCCACCGCCCTCGGCATCTTCCTGGTCCTCTCGCCCAAGGCGGTACTGGTCGCCTTCGCGGTCTTCGCCCTGGTGCTCTGGAAGTGGCGCTACATCTCCCTCGGTTCGATCAGTGCCGCCGCCGCCATCCCCTGGCTCGTCCTGCTCTTCGAAGGTTCCGTCTGGCTCTTCGGCGCCGCTCTCTTTATCGGCGCCATGGTGATTGTTCGCCATCGCGGCAATATCGAACGCCTGAAGAACAGCAGCGAAAACACCTTTAGCTTCTGATGCGCCGTCGCTCCAAACTGATCGCCGCCCTGGCGGCTCTGCTCATTCTTGCCCTGAGCCTGCCGGTGATCCATGTCCGCCGCTTTCTCGACCGGCCGGTGGCCCCCCCCCAACGGCGGGTGGTGGAAATCGCTCCCGGCGCCCCTTTCACCCGGGTTGCCAGATCCCTGGCGGAGACGGGCGTAGTCGCCGACGCGCACCTCTTCCGGCTGCTGGCCCGCTGGCGTGACGCCTCCCAGCGGATCAAAGCGGGGGAGTACGCCTTCGAAGACGCCGCCACCCCCGAGCAAATCCTGAACCGCCTGCTGGCCGGCGATGTCCTTCGCCATCCCTTCACCGTCCCCGAGGGCTGGACCCTGCGCGAGATTGCCTCCCGTCTGGAAACGGAAGGGCGCGGCTCCGCCGAAACCTTCCTGCGCCTGGCCCGGGCACCAAAGATGCGCGAACGCCTGAAGATCGACGGCCCTTCCCTGGAAGGCTACCTCTTCCCCGAAACCTACCAGCTGACCCGCGACATGGACGAAGCGGCGCTGATCGAGGCGATGGTCAGGGAATTTCGCCGCCGGTTGACCCCGGAGATTCTCGCCGGAGCGAAAGAGCAGGGACTCGACCGCAAAGAACTGGTGATCCTTGCCTCCATCGTGCAGAAGGAAGCGGGCCATCGTGAGGAGATGCCGCTGATCGCCTCGGTCTTCCACAACCGCCTGACGGCGGGGATGCCCTTGCAGGCCGATCCGACGGTCATCTACGGTATCGAAAACTTCGCCGGCAACCTGACTCGCCGCCATCTGCAGACCGCAAGCCCCTACAACACCTACCGCCTCCCCGGCCTGCCTCTCGGGCCCATCGCCAATCCCGGGGAGGAAGCCCTGCGCGCCGTGGCCTTTCCCGCCCAGAGCGACTATTATTATTTTGTCGCCAAAGGGGACGGCACCCACATCTTCGCCAAAACCCTCGCCGAACATAACGCCAACGTCCGCCGTTATCAGCTCAAACGCTGAAGACCGCGGCGCCCGCGACCGTTCTCCGGCACTTTTTTCCCGATGATCGTGAATTTTCTCGCTCTCGTGAGCGAATCCGTCGATAATTCAGGATATTCCCCTTTATCCACTACGGGCCGATGACGCTGCTTTTCCTTCGACACCTGCTGGGGCTTCTACTGACGCTCTCCGTGGCCCAGTCCGTGGCCGGCTGGAAACTGGCCGACTACCTCGCCGGGCACGTCCTGCGTCCGACCCTGATCCGCCTTGTCGAATACGCCCTCGATGCCGAGCTGAGTCTCGGGCGCCTGGAGCTTTCGGCCTCGCACCTGACGGTCGCGGAACTGACCCTTACCCGTCCCGAGTCCTTCACTATCGATATCGCGGAAGTGGACATCCGCTTTCGCCTGTCACGCCTGTGGCTGCGCCGCATCGACGCCGTGCGCCTGCACCGTCCCCGAATCGACGTGAGCGCAAGGCCCTCGGCCAGGGCCGGAAACACCTCCGGATTTCCCGCCATCCCGCCCCTTGAAGTCGCGCTGCTGCGCATCAGCGACGGCTCTTTGGCCATAACCCTGGAGGATCAGCGCTGGGATCTCCGCGATCTAGCGCTCGACCTGCACGGCACCCAGAGTCCCCATTTCGAAGCGCGGGCCCGCCTCGGCGACGAGCCGGGACTGCCCCTTCTTCTCGCCGGGGAGGGAAGCTGGGAAGAGCGCCCGACCCTGACCATCCGCCGTTTCGAATGGGACGGCACCCCTCTTCTCGATGCCCCCTTGCACTTCCAGCTTGACAGTGCCGGGGCCAGCGTCGCCGGACGGGCGCGTCTGCCCCGGCTGAACCGCGCCGAACTGGAACGTCTCGCCAAGACCCTGGTCTTCCCCCTGAACCTTCCCGAAGGCTTCGACTTCACCGCCGTCAACCCGGAACTGGCCGTGGCTCTTCAGCCGGGCGGGCTCGAAGTGGGGGTGGCGGTCCCCGCCGCCGATCTGCGTCAGGACCGGCAACAACTGACCTTCGAAGCCTTCAGCCTGAGCCTGCGTCGGCAGGCGGATCGCAGCTGGCGGGGCGAAGGTCGCCTGACCCTGGAACAGCAGGCGCACGCCACCTTCAGCGCCCGTTACGACGCCGACACGTTGAGCGGCGAATTCGACTGCATCCTCGCCGACAGCGGTGCTTTTCTCGCCCGCTTCAACCCGCATCTGCGCCGCGAGCTGAGCGGCGGCGGGGTTCTCGACGGCACCTTTTCCTGGGCCCCGAAACAGCTCGCGATCCAGGCCAGCTTCACCGGCCGCCCACCGACAAAACGCACCGCGGGTCATCTTCTCGACCTCACCCCTCTACAGCTCTGGTTCTCTCTCCAGGGAGCACCCGACCGTCTCCGCTCGGAGGCGCGCCTGCTCGTCGACAGGCGCCCCCTCTTCAGCCTGACGGGCACGCTGAACCGGTGGCGCTGGCGCCTCGAACCCGTCGACATTGCCGATCTGACCCCGCTGGTCGACGCCGGCCGTATTCCCGAAAGCCTGGAAAATCTGCGCGGGCTTGCCGGCAGCGGCGAGCTGCACCTCCCCTCCAAAGGGGAATTGAGCGGCCTTTTCGACCTGCGGGCGACGGAATTCAACACCTCCGGTCTGGAGGCCGAGGCCCTTTTCGCCAGCGGCGAGTTCCGACGCAAGCCCGCCGGCACCGAGATCCGCGACCTGCGTTTCGCCGGACACCTGCGCGCGCCTGATATGGGTTCGGGCCGGATTGCGGGTCGCGCCGACATCCATCTGGATCCCAAAGAGATCCGCTTGCGCCTCGCCGGTCTGGAGTGCGATGCCCTGGAATGGCTCAGCCGCGACGGTCTGAGCGGTCTGAGCGGGGGCAAAATCCGGCTGGAGGGTAAACTCCACCACAGGCGCGGGGAAGAAGCCGTGGAGCTCGATCTCGCCGGCAGCCTCGCCGTCGGCGAGGTGCTCCACGGCGCCTTTTACGCCGACTTGAGCGACCACGAAGCCCAACTGAAACTGGCTGGGCGCGCAGACTGGACGGCGAAGAGCCTTAAGGCCCGGGAGTTCGTCCTGCACGTTCCGGAACTGGTGGAAATCCGCCTGGCCGGGCTGGTCACTCCGGAGGTTCAGGAACTGGACGGTACCCTGGAGAGCGCACCGCTGACCCCGGCCTTCGCCCGTTACCTGCATGCTCCGCTCGTGGCGAGGAATTCCCCCTTCAGCGAACTGGTCCTCGACGGCCAATTCGGCGCAGGCCTGAAGCTGCGCCGGACGGCGGAGGGGTTGAGTCTGAGCGGACATTTCGAACCCCGGGATCTGACCTTGGCTTTGCCCGCATCCCAATGGGAGATCGCCGGGCTCAACGGCCGCCTTCCCCTCCTTTACCAGCAGGGCGCCCTGCTCACCGAAACGGAGTCCCGCTCCGGCCAGCTCGATTTCTCCGGGATCACCCTCGGCCCACTGCATCTGGAAACGGGCTCCTTGCCCGTGCAGGCCGTCCCCAACCGCCTGACGGTCGCCACCGTCCCGGAAGGTCGGCTGGCGGGGGGGAGCATGCATCTTGCCGATCTGCGCGCCGCTCTCGAAACCGACGGCCCCACGCTCGCGGCCCGCATCCGTTTCGAGGAGATCGACCTCGCGCAACTTGCCCGAGAACTGGACTGGGCGCCCCTTTCCGGCCGCCTCAACGCCGATCTCGGTGACATCCGCTATGTCGACAAGACTCTGATCTCCGCCGGAACGATCCGCGCCGAACTCTTCGGCGGCACCCTGGATATCGCCAAGATCCGCCTGGGCGACCCCTTCTCCCGCTACCGCACCCTGCACGGCGACATCGAATTCTCCGGCATCGACCTGCAGCAGCTTACCCGAACCTTTGAATTCGGTGAAATGAACGGCATCCTCGACGGCCATATCCGCGATTTGCGCCTCTTCGGAACCGTCCCCTCGCACTTCAGCGCCGAGTTGCAGACTCGCGAGGAAGGGCGACGCAACATCAGCGTCAAAGCCCTCAGGAACCTCAGCATCCTCAGCCAGGGCGCTCTTGCCGAAGCCCTCTCCCAGGGCATCTACCGCTTCATCGACTTCTACCGCTACCAGAAGCTCGGGCTGCGCTGCACCCTGAACAACGACAGTTTCCGGCTGCGCGGCCTCGCCCGGGAGGGGGAAAGCTCGTACTTGGTCTATGGCGGCCTGCTGCCGCCCAAAATCGACATCATCGCCTCGGAACGGGACATCTCCTTCAAAGAGATGCTCAAACGGCTGAGCCGGATCGAGCGCGCCGCCCGTTGATTTTTACCGGTCGCAACCTATAATGCCCGGGGGAGAACTTTCGGGATCGTTCCGCCCACGGAGCGGGCATCCCCAAACGAAGGGAGAATATTCATGAAAAAACTGCGTTATCTCGCACTTCTGGCGGCAGCGGCCGTCGTTTCCTGCGTGACCATCAACATCTATTTCCCCGCCGAGGAAGTGCGCGGCGCCGCCGACAAGATCGTCAATGAGGTCTGGGGGGAACGAGCCGAAGAAGCCCCTCCCGCACCGCCTCAGGGCGAACCGAGCAGTTTCCTGCGCCTGGGTCCGGCAGCCGCCTACGCCGCCCAGGACATCAATGTCAGCACTCCGGAAATTCGCGCCCTGCGCGAAGCGATGAAAACCCGGGCGAGCGCGCTCTTCCCCTATCTGGACGGCGGTCAGGTCGGCATCGGCCGTGACGGCCTGCTCAAAGTGCGCACCACCGAAGGCCTCGATCTGCGCGCACGGGGGGAAGCGACGCGCCTGGTGACCGTCGAAAACAGCGACCGGCAGCGTCTGTACACGGAGATCGCTCGGGCCAACGGCTTTCCTGATCAGGCCGGTGAGGTTCAGGCGATCTTTGCCGAATCCTGGCGCGCCCAGGCTGCTTCCGGCTGGATGCTGGAAGACGAAAACGGCAACTGGACGAAAAAATAGCTGCGCCGACAACGACGGAGGCCGCGTTCCCCGGCGGAATGCGGCCTCTTCTCTTTATTGCGGCGTGGATTTTACGAAACGGGAGGGGACGTGCAGCGGTCGGCTAGGACTCTTTGTCGATGGGAGCGATGCGTACCTTGCCCGCGCCCCGACCGAGAATGCCGAGCTCTTGGGCAGCGGCGCGGGAGAGATCGATGGTGGTTTTTTTCTGCGCGCGGCAGCGGTCGTTAACGGTGACCGTCACTTCCCGGCCGTTGACGGGATTGACGACGCGAACCCGGGTGCCGAAGGGGAGATGGGGATGCGCGGCGGTGAATTTCTCGTGCCGGTAGACGGCCCCGGAGGCGGTGCGGCGCCCGGCGAAATGCTTGGCGTAAAAGGTGGCAATCGCCAGGTCACCCTTGCCGGCGGGCTTGCCCGAAGCGCCCCAGGCGTCATCGGAAATGGGCGTTAAAGCCAGCAGCAGCACCGGCAGGCAGGGCCAAAGGATTTTCCGGAAAACCCGGAGGATCACATCGTTCTTTTGCATAGGCTGTTTTTTACTACAGACCGGGATTTTTCGGCAACAAGATTCGTGCCTGACCACGGAAAAGGACTCAGCGCACCACCACCTCGACCCGACGGTTGCGGGCTTCGGCGACTTCATCGGCGGTGGGGACCAGGGGATTGCCCTCGCCATGGGAGGAGATCTGGATGAATTCACCGCCGATCCCTTTGTCAACGAGCAGGGCGCGGACGACCTCCGCCCGTTGCAGGGAGAGAGCGGCGTTGTAGGCGGCGTCACCGGCCCGGTCGGTGTGGCCGATGACCAGAACATCCTGGGAGTGGCGCTCTTCGGCGGCGTGGAGAATATCGGCAAGCCGCTGGCACGACTCGGCGGTGAGGGTATCGGAATCAAATTCAAAATAGAGCAGATAGCTGACCGGCGCCTGGGGCTGTGCGGCCAGAGCGGCAGCGAAGAGTGCACGCTCCTGCGCGGAGACCGGTACGGGGGCCCCGGGCGGGGTGTGGCGATCGCCGAGATGAAGCGCCTGCCCGTCGCGATCGAGGACCGCCTCGCCTCCTTCATTGCTGACCTTGAGGGCGCCGACCCGTCCGGAGTCGTCCGGAGTCAGCACAATGAGATTGTCTTTTCCGGCGCACCCACTCACGGCGACCGCCAGCGCCACGCCGGCGAAGAATCGATGAATCCCTTTCATAACATCCCCTTGATGACTTATTCGTCGCCGCCGAAACGGGCCATGAAGTTGCTTTCCTTGAGCATGCTGATGGTCCCCGACGGGGTTTCCAAAGTGACGGCGTGGGGTGCCAGCTTGCCCAGCAGGCCGGAGAGATAGACGAACGTCCCCTGTTCCATGCGCAGTTGCAGAGCATATTTGTTCCGGGCCGGGGAAAAGTCGAACTTGTCCAGAGCCAGCCGGCTCATCGGTCCCATGGAAAGGAGGGTGTTATCTTCAAGGAGAATGCCCACCGCGCCGTCGGAACCGGTCAACAGGGTGTCGTTGAGATAGACCTTCATGTTCGGAAAGGCCGGTTTCAGGGCTCCGGCGCGCTGGATGGAGACCATACCGCTGGTCCCCTTGACGCGACCGATATGGGCCGGTTCGGTCTGTGCGCCGGCGAAAGCGCCGAGCATGAGCAGGGCCATACAGAAGAAAAGAATCTTTTTCATCGTCAACTCCAGCCGGAAAATCCCTGTCCATCGGGACGTACCGCTTTAATCTATAAACGACTTCCGCCCCTCGTCAATCGCTTGCGCGCCTTTATTCTTCCGCCGTCGGAAACGGACCCGTCATGCTTTATACCCTGCTGGCCAAGGTGACCCTGCTGAGCCATCTCGGCTTCATCCTCTTCGTCCTCTTCGGCGCCCTCGCCGTCCGCCGCCGGCCGTGGCTGGCCTGGCTGCACCTGCCCGCCGGCGTCTGGGGGACGCTGGTGGAATTGACGGGCTGGTTCTGCCCTCTCACCGACCTGGAAAACCACTGCCGCCGCCTGGCCGGTGAGGCCGGCTACACCGGCTCCTGCATCGACCACTATCTGACGGCACTGATCTATCCCGACGGCCTGAGCCGCCCCCTTCAGATCCTCCTCGGACTGGGAGTCCTCGTCCTCAACCTGTGGCTCTACGCCGGGTTGATCCGCGCACGGCGCCGGGAATCCCCCTAGCCGCTCCGCAAAAAAGCCTTGAGCAAAGCACATTGCCGTTCCGAGACCTCCAGAAACTCGACCCCGATTCCCGGCAGGCCGTCGCTCTTTCCTCCCCAAGGGCGACACCAGCAGACCCGGGCGGCGAAGTCCAAGTCCTGACCCTGACCCGGGAAGCGTATCCGGAGGGTCGTACCGACCTCCCAGATCCGCGCCGAATAGAAAAAAGCACCACGGCAGGAAAGATTGAGCGAGACCGAAGTCTCGGCCACGGCGAAGTCCGGCGTGACGGAGAGCCAAGCCGAGACGTACTCTTCCCGGCGTTCTTCCTCGCGCAGGGAACGGGCGGGAAAGGTACGACACTGGCCAAGAAATTCCTCCAGGCTGACGGAGCCGCTTAAGGAACTGATGCCGTGCAAACTGCCGTCCGCGGCCGGCTTGACCCGCAGGAAGGGATAGATGTTCTCAAGACGCCGCAACTGCTGTTTGAGTTCGGCGTCGGCCTTCATGGAAAAACGGATATCGGCGATGACGCCATGATAGGCGGTTCGCCCGTCCATCATCGCGACCAAATCCCGCAGATCCTCAGCCCGGCAGCAGTCGACGGCGTGCGCCGCCAGTTCGGCGCGACACAGCTCCTCGGTCTTTTGGTCCCGGATCAGCAGCAGGATGCGCAGGTTTTCGGGCACATGAGCTACCGTCATGGCGTCTTTCGTCTCTTTGGGTCAGGTCGGAGCCGGAGAAAAGCCTTTCTTTCTTAATTAGCAGGGGTCCGGCGACAAAAGCAAGAAAATCATCGGGAAAGAGCCCCTCCGCAAGAACCGGGGAGTGTAGCGAAATCCATGAGCAGGGCCAGGGGGATGAAGGTATCCAGCTCCTTGCGCGGGGCGCCGAGTAGAGAGTAGGTAAACTCGCCAAAGAGATTGAGCTCCGCTTCAAAAGCGCGGCGGAAGTTCCAGCGCAACTCAGGCAGGGCGAGAGGATCGACGGCGGTGAAGTTGAGCGTGCACCAAGTGTCGGAAAAGCTTTCACCGGAACGGTCGATGTTGGGTAGACCGTGCAGACGGCAGGTCATGGGCCGGAAGGCGTAGACCAAGCAGCGACCGTCCTCCCCGAGCAAAGGACAGGGCGTGGCATCCTCCTCGGGCATCTCGGTCCATTCCGCATCGGGGAGATGGTTGAGCAGATAGGGGGGACCGAAGCCGGGCCAGCGCTCTTGCAGTTCGGATAGCCGCGCCCGGGACTTGGTCAGCGCCGCTGCCCGCACCGTCTCCGGCAACAGCTCGAAGCCCCGGCGCAGTAGGGCGGCGTCCATCAGGGTGATGTCGAAGAGCCCCCGGCAGCAGCCGGAGCAGCCCGGCCGGCAGTGAATATGCCGGCCGGCTGTCTCCAGGCAGCGGGCGAACCAGGCATCCACCGTTTCCAGCAGAGCCCGGTAGTCGTCGAGGATGGCGGACTGATCTCTCAACGCCGTTTCTTCTTCTCCTGCTGTTTTTTCAGCAGTTCGCCGAAAGTGCCCATGCCGCCCCCGGAAGATTGGGGGATGTACTGACGGAAATCCTCTTCGGGCTCGGCTTCGGCGGCCCCTTCCCCGCCCACCGGAACCAGGGAGACGCGGCGCGCCTCGACCTCGATCTTCTCAACCTTCACGGTCAGGCTCTCCCCTTCCTTGACCGCCTCGCGGGGATGGTTGATACGCTTGCCGCCGCCAAGCTTGGAGATATGCACCAGGCCGTCGATCCCCTCGCCGAGGGCGACGAAGGCGCCGAAGGGGGCAAGGCGCACGACCTTACCGGTGACAACCGTCCCCTCGGGGAATTTCTCGGCGACGGTTCTCCAGGGATCGGCCTGAGCCTCCTTGAGGCTGAAGGAGAAGCGGTTGGCGTCCCAGTCGAGACTTTTGACGGCGACCTCAACCTTCTGGCCGATGGACAGCACCTCGTTGATATCCTCAACCCGCCCCCAGGCCACCTCGGAGATGGGAACCAGACCCTCGATGCCGCCGATGTCGACAAAAGCGCCGAAGGGCTTGAGCTGGGTGACGACGCCGGGAACGGACATCCCCTCGCGCAGGGTCGCGCGCAGCGTTTCACGCTGAAGACGCTGTTCCTCTTCGAGGATCGCCCGATGGGAAACCACCACGTTGCGTCCCCGTTCGGCGTATTGACTGATCTTGAAGGAGAGGCTTTTGCCGATGAACTGCTCGGGGTTCTCGGTGCGGCGCAAGGCCATCTGCGAAAAGGGGCAGAAGGCCCGGGTGCTGCCGGCGAGCTTGACCTCGTAGCCGCCCTTGATCTCCTTTTCTACCGTTCCTTCGACGGGGATGCCGCTGCGCCAAGCCTCTTCGAGCTGGGCGTTGCCGCTGCCGCCGCCGAGCCGGGTGGTGAAACGCAGCTCGCCCCCGGCGCGGGAAAGGAAATAGGCGGTGAGCACATCCCCCTCGGCAACCTTGAGATTGCCGTCGGCGTCGAGCAGCTCTTTTCGGTCGAGAACCCCTTCCCCCTTCTGCCCAACATCCAGAAAGACCCAATCCTTGGTGATGCTGAGAACCGTCGCCTCAACCTTCTTTCCCGGCTCCAGCTTGCCGCCGCCGGGGGCGGAAAAACTCTTCTCGAACAGTTCGGCGAAACTCTCCTCGCCGGTATCTTCCCTATCGTCCATCTCGTCAACCATCGCCCAGATCCTTTTAGAGTGAATTTGCCGCCGGAACCCGCGCCCCGCCGGACATGCCCAGGGATTGTACCCGCCTTCGCCCCCGCGACACAAGCACTACCTGGTGCAAGCGAAAGTCCCGCCCCGGGTTCCCCGCAGCACATAAAGCGCCGCTGTCGCCGGATCCCGGCTGGCAAAGATCTCGTGGCCCTCGATCCCGAGGAAATATTCCCCCTCCAAGGCGAAATGTCCGGCCATCTCCCGTTCAAGAAGCGCCAGGTTCGTATGGCGAATCTTGCGCACGTAGGAATCGGGCTCGGCCTGCTTGGTCTTGAAAAAGTGCGAGGACGGATTGAGCAGCATGACAATGACCCGGCCGTCGGGGCGCAGCACCCGGGCAATTTTGGCGATGGCCGTCTGGTAGTCCTCGATGAATTGAAGGGAAACGATGGAGATCACCACATCGAACGAGCCCGCCGCAAAAGGCATCTCTTCGGCGCGGGCGGCCACGGTGCGCAGTCCGTCAGGGGCCCCTTCCAGCGCCTGGGCCGAAACGTCGAGACCGACCACGGAAAAGCCCCGGTCGAGCAACGCTCCTTCGATCGTGGCCGGACCGCAGCCGACGCTGAGAATGGCGTCTTGCGGATGCAGATAACGAAGGACATACTCCAGTTCGGCGGCGAAGACCGCTCGCCAGAAACTCTTTTCACAGGCCGCGCGATAGCGGGCCGCTTCGGTTTCCTGATCCATGACCGCTCCCAGGGTTGGAGGACTAGATTTCGTGGAGAATCGCCACGACCTCTTCGACCTCGGGATAGCGGCGCTGCTCCAGCCGGGAGAAAACCGGGGAGCCGTCGACGACGACCGCGAACTCGCTCCGCTGCGGCCCCGCTTCGATATCGATATCGGCGGCGGGAAATTGTGTTTTGAGATCCGCGGCGAGACTCGCCGCTCGGGGCTGCTGTCCTCAGGAAGGACAGTAGAGGATTTTGATCTGCATGGATGGACTCCTTTCCTTGGTTTATATGGAATGTGTTACAAACTATCGAGATAGCGTTCGGCGTCGAGGGCCGCCATGCAGCCGGTGCCGGCCGAGGTGATGGCCTGCCGGTACATGTAATCCTGCACATCGCCGGCAGCGAAGACCCCGGGGATGCTGGTCTGGGTGGCGAAACCGTCGGCGCCGCCCCGGGTCTTGAGGTAGCCGTCCTTCATCTCCAACTGGCCGGCGAAGATGGCGGTGTTCGGGGAATGGCCGATGGCGATGAAGACCCCCTGCACGGCGACCTCTTTGGTCGAGCCATCGCGCACATCCTTGATGCGGATGCCGGTAACACCGCGCTCGTCGCCGAGAACCTCATCCAGCACCTGGAACCACTCGATCGTCACCTTGCCCTCGGCGGCCCGGGCCTTGAGCTTGTCGGCCATGATCTTCTCGGAACGGAACTGGTCGCGGCGATGGACGACGGTGACGTGGCCGGCGATGTGGGAAAGGTAGAGAGCTTCCTCCACGGCGGTGTTGCCGCCGCCGATAACCGCCACCGGCAGATTGCGGTAGAAGAAGCCGTCGCAGGTGGCACAGGCGGAAACCCCCTTGCCCATGTAGGCATGCTCGGAAGGAAGGCCCAAGTAACGGGCGGAGGCGCCGGTGGCGATGATCAGGGCGTCGCAGGTATACTCGCCGCTGTCGCCGGTGAGCCGAAAGGGGCGCTGTTGGAGATCGGCGGCGACGATGGTGTCGTAGACGATACGGGTATCAAAGCGCTCGGCGTGCAGACGCATGCGCTCCATCAGATCGCCCCCCTGCACCCCTTCGGGGTCGCCGGGCCAGTTGTCGACTTCGGTGGTGGTGGTCAGCTGGCCGCCGGGCTGGAGACCGGCGATCAGCAGCGGATTGAGATTGGCCCGGGCCGCATAGACGGCGGCCGTGTAGCCGGCGGGGCCGGAACCGAGAATGATCAGACGATGGTGTTCGGTAGCGCTCATCAACAGATTCCTTTCCGATGAAAATCAGGGGATTCAGGCGGGGGGCGCCGGAGCGTCCCGCAAAAGGTCAAGCAGGCCGCCGACCAGCTCCGGGCGGCAGACATAGTAGCAGCGCTGGGCGCCGTCCTGGGTGAAATCGACAATGCGGGCACCACGGAGAATGCCGAGGTGTTGGGAGATGTTGGCCTGCGAGGCGGGAAGCAGATCCTGCATGCTGGTCACGCACTTGGTGCTCTGCAACAGCTCGGCGACGATGCGCAGGCGGGTGGGATGGGCCAGGGCCTTCAACACGACAACCCAGTCTTTTTCGATCACCACAGGCGGCTCCTCTCCAAAAATATATTCGAATATCCTTATACCAAGGAGAGTCGTCCCTGTCACCCCTTTTCTCGCGGCGGAGGCCCTTGACACGCTTGCAGCCGCGGCCAATGTCGCCTATCCTGTCCCGGTCCTTTTCGCGAAAGGCTCCACCATGCTGCGTATCGCCATCCCCAACGGGCCGACCTTCGTCCTGCACCATCTGGTTCTCGATTACAACGGCACCTTGGCCGAGGACGGGATCCTGCTCCCCGGCGTCGCCGAAGGCATCGCCGAACTCGCCCGCCACCTGCACATCCACATCCTCACGGCGGACACCCACGGCACGGTCGCCGCCCAGGCCCAGGCCCTCCCTTGCCGGGTACAGATCATCGGCGACGGCCATCAGGACCGGGAAAAGCTCGCCTACGTCGAAAGCCTGGGGGCGGACGCCGTCGTCTGTGTCGGCAACGGCAGAAACGACGGACTGATGCTCAAGGCCGCCGCGCTCGGCATCGCCCTGATCCAGAAAGAAGGGGCAAGCGTCGCGACCCTGCTCAATGCCGACGTCGTCTGCACCAGTATCACCGACGCCTTCGATCTGCTCCGCAAGGACGGCCGACTGAAAGCGACCCTGCGCAACTGAACGGGAAGGTCGCCACGCCCCCGATGAAATCGGCGGCACGAAAGACTATTTCCCGGCTTTCCGTCGAACCGTGATGGTCTCGCCGCCCACGCCCCAGTTGTCCGTATCAACCTCGTCGATGACGACGACGGTCGTCGCCGGATTTTTGCCGAGGACGTCGACCAGCAGTTGGGTCGCCCCCGCGATTAACCTGGCTTTCTGCTCGGGAGTGACTCCCTCCCGGGTGATCTTGATGTTGACGTACGGCATGATGCGGCTCCTTTCTACGGTGCCGTTGATGAGCGCGGCGGATAACGGCGATCCGCGGCAATGGCCAAGGGCGACAACTTGTCGCAATCCGAACCGGACATGACCAGCATCAGCTTGATGCGTTATCGTTATTGGGTAGCAACGAGCAATTAGTTTTCTGTAACGTCAATGTCATCCAGATGCGCCGCCCATTCCCGCCACACGGCCCAGACTACCGCAAGAACAATGGGGCCGACGAACAGTCCTACCAGACCGAAGGCGAGAATCCCGCCGAGAACGCCGAACAGCACCAGCAGAAAGGGAATGGCGCTGACGCTGCTGATGAAGAGCGGGCGCAAAAGGTTGTCGGCCTGGCTGACCACCAGGGCGCCCCAGGCCCACATGCCGAGCGCCGCTCCCACCTTGCCTTGGGAAAGCAGCCACAGTCCCGCCCCACCCCAGAGCAGCGGGGTGCCGAAGGGGATCAGGGCGAAGAGGGCCGTCATGGTGCCGAGGGTCACCGGTGAGTCCAGCCCGGCCACCCAGTATCCCGCGCCGGCCAGGCTCCCCTGTACCAGGGCGGTCAGCAGCACGCCATAGACCACGGCGCGGTTCGTGTCCGCCACCGCTTTGAGATAGCCGTGGGCCCTCGCTCCGAGATAGCGCTCCAGCACATGGCGCAGTTCCAGCATGATCCGGGTGCCGTCACGGTAGAAAAAGAACAGAATCAGCACCACCAGGACCAGCTTGACCAAGTTCCTTCCCAGTCCGCCAACCAGGGCTGCCGCCTGGCTGGAATGGGCCTTGAGCCAGATTTTCCCGGCGGCGATCACCGAGTGGGGATCGGCCAGCAGCAGCTCCCGTTTTTGGGAAAGCCAATCGCTGAGGCCGGGCACCCCCCGCAGCCAGTCGGGGACCGGCGGCGGCAAAGTAACGAATTCCTGGAAGAGGGGGTAGAGCCTGCTAACCTCCTGTTGCGCCAGCCACCCCAGCCAGAACAGGGGAAGAAAGAGGGTGAGCGCCACCAGCGCCGTCATTAGCCCGGCGGCCAGGCTGTCGCCGCCGCCGCATTTTTTCCGCAGCCATTGGGCCACCGGCCAGGAGGCGTAGGCCAGCACTCCCGCCCAGGCCAACGGCGACAAAAAAGGAGTCATGACCAGAAAGGCGAGAAGCGTCAATCCGCTCAGGGCCAGCCAGGGAACCAGGCGACGGCTGATGGGCGAAGGCGTGGGCATAGCGGTTTCCTTTGCACAGCAGGGGGGAGGAAGCAAGGGACGGGCCGCTACCCCAGGGCGCCGACGGCCAGATAGAGGGTGTAGCCGACATAGCCGGCCAGCAGCACGACCCCTTCGAAACGGTTGATGCGCCCGGGGCCGCGCACCCCCCAGCCGATGAGGAAAAGCGCCAGGGTCAGGCTGGTCATAACCAGCATATCGCGGGAAAAGACCTCGGCAGCCACGGGCATGGGGCGAATCACCCCGGCGATGCCGACCACCGCCAGGGTGTTGAAGAGGTTGGAACCGAGGATATTGCCCAAGGCGATATCGTGTTCCCCCTTGCGCGCCGCGATCACCGAAGACGCAAACTCAGGCAGAGAGGTACCAACGGCGACGATGGTCAGGCCGATGATCAGATCACTGACACCGAAGCCATGGGCGATCGCCACCGCCCCCCAGACGAGGAGGCGGGAACTGCCGATGAGCAGGAGCAGGCCGATGCCAACCCAGAAGAACGCTCGCTTCATCGGCATGGTCTGCCCGGAGAGTTCCGCATCCATCTCCTGCCCCAGCGCATCGGCCTTCTTTCCCATCCCCTGGCGAATCGTCCAGCCCATGAGTACGGCGAACACCCCCAACAGCACCAAGGCATCCAGGCGGGTGAGCTCGCCATCCCAGATCTGATAGCCCGCCAGCAGGGTCACGGCGGTCAGGATCGGCAATTCCTTGCGTAGCACCTGCGAATGCACGGCGATGGGGCTGATCAGGGCGGTGACCCCGAGAATCAGGGCGATATTGGTGATGTTCGAACCATAGGCATTGCCCAGAGCGATGCCCGGACTGTTCTGCATCGCCGCCAGCGCCGACACGACCATTTCCGGCGCCGAGGTGCCGAAACCGACCACCACCATGCCGATCAGCAGCGGCGGCATGCCCAAATGCCGGGCAACGGAAGCGGAACCGTCGACAAAGCGATCGGCGCTCCAAACGAGTAAAGCCAACCCGAAAAGCACGGCGAAAAACGGGACAAGCATAACGATTCCTCCAGAAAGAATGTTCCGATCAGTTTACAACCGGCGGGGATTTTTGCTCATCAAAACCACTCCATGAAAGGCCGGATCAGAGACTCCTCCGCTCCAGCCTTTTATCAATTATCCAAAGGGTTTCGCCTCAGGCCGCCGGCTCAGGGATGGGCGGCGCTTTTCCCAGAAGAGAATCAGGGCGCCGGCGACGAAGACGCTGGAATAGGTTCCGGCAAGGATACCCACGAGCATGGCGAAGGCGAAGCCGTGGATGACGTTGCCGCCGAAAATATACAGGGAAGCCACCACCAGCAGGGTCGTTCCCGAGGTCAGAATGGTGCGCGACAGGGTTTCGTTGATGCTGCGATTGACCATCTCCGGAAAGGTTTCGTCCAGATTCCGGACGAGGTTTTCGCGGATGCGGTCGAAGATGACGATGGTGTCGTTGAGGGAATAGCCGATGATGGTCAGCAGCGCCGCGACAATGGTCAGGTCGATCTCGATGTCGAAGATCGAGAGAAACCCCAGGGTGACCAGCACATCATGGACCAGCGCCACTATGGCGGCCACGCCGAAGCGATATTCGAACCGCCAGGAGAGATAAATCAGCGTACCGATCATGGCGTACCCCAGAGACAGCAGCCCCTTGCGACGCAGATCCTTTCCCACCTGCGGGCCAACCATCTCGCTGCGCAACACTTCCAGGCCACTGTCGTCCGAGCCGTTTTTCAGAGCCTGTTCGATTTTTTTCGTGAAATGGCTCATCTCATCCCCGGTCTGCTGCGCCCGGATCAAAAATTCGTTCGCCCCGTCTCCGAACTGTTGGATGGTCAGGGAATCCAGCTTCAGGTCTGCCAGATAGTCTTTGATGACGGACGCCGGAACGGGGTCAGAAAAACGGACCTGAACCAGAGTGCCGCCGGAAAAGTCGACGCCGTAGCTGGGGCCGCCCTTGAGAACCAGGGAGAGGACGCCGGCGAGGATCACCAGCAGACACAGAATGACAGCAATGAGGTTTTTACCGACGAAATCAAAATTACTTTTGGGATTAATGATCTGCATAAGGTCTCCCGGGACACTGCCGAGGGGGAGAAAACCGCCCCCCGGCGAAAGGTCGAAGGCAAACGAGGGCGCGAGTCTCACCGACAGAGGACGGATCACGCACGCCCAAAAGGCGTCGGAATACACCGCCCGAACGGCGGCAGGCGCCACGGGACTTTCCCTGTTTGCGAGGGATCGCGAGTTGGCCTACAAACTTGGGATTATGCGTGCGGGGGAGGACGGGGGAGGGACGGCGACTGCCAGGCAGCGGGCGGGGAAAGCGAAGGGGCATCATTCCAGAGACAGCACGGGAACGCCGACCTGGAATCGGTTATGAAAACCCCGCTTGCGGGAAGAGCGGGAAGGCTCTCGATGAGTGGCTGAACGGATTTGGATTTCGGCGTAGGCGTCCCCACCAGTTCCAGCGAAGTTGTGGGGGTGGTGAGGGTATCGCCTTGGCGGGAGAGATTGGAGGAAGCGGAGGGAAAGCCCGAACCCAGAGCCAGGCTGAAGGTGACAACCAGCCAGGTCCAGAGGAGAACCACCTGAGAAAAATTTTGCCGTGAAAGGGTTTGCCCTGACATGCCCGCCGTCCGCTTTCCTTTGCCGCGACCATCGAGTGTGGGCGCATCGTAGATGAGCGTCGCGAGGAAGTCCAGAGAATTAAAAGATGCGCCCCCCCCTGTTCGAGGATGGCCCGGCGCTGGCCAGATCGACGCCATCACCCTCCCTGGCGGCTGCTCCGAAGCGCGGTGCGCCTCGGTGTGACATTGGGGTTGAAGTCATTTTCATGCCGGTCCGGCACCCGCTTGCGGAGTAGCCAAGGCACGATTTGGGCACAATCTGGGCACCGTGGGATTTCGGCCTGAAACAGTGCAGGGGAGACGCGCGGCGGCCGGGGTCCTCAAGAACGGGGGAGAGAACCGCAAGCCCCTGAAAGGAAATGAAAAAAAGCCCGGTCATTTGACCGGGCCTTCGTTGTTTTTTTGGAGCGGGAAACGAGATTCGAACTCGCGACTTCAACCTTGGCAAGGTTGCACTCTACCACTGAGTTATTCCCGCTCAATCGCGGCGGCTTTCGCCGTCGGGATGGGTTTAATAACAAAAAGGCCGGGGGGCTGTCAACCAGTTTTTTCGTTTTTTCCTTCCCGGAAGCCCGGGCCGCCGTTGTAGATTTCCCCGCCCTGCTCGACATAGGCGTGCAATACCGCCGTCGCATCAAAACGGCGAACGTCGCGGACGACCTCAATCCCCCGGCGGCGCAGCAGATTCGGCCAGTCGGCGGGTTTATCCCCTTCGTCAAAGCCGATGGCACGGGCATCCTCATCGCGAGCGCCGCAGACCAAGCGAACCACTCCCGACCAGGGAACGGCGCCGAGGCACATGGCGCAGGGTTCGGTGGAACTGACCAGCTCGAAACAGCCGCCCTCCAGACCGAGCTGATGCAGGCCGAGACGCTGCTGCGCCAGGGAGAGGGCGACGATTTCGGCGTGGGCCGAGGAGCAATGACCGGGCATGACGAGATTGACGCCGGGGGCGATCAAACGGCCGCTCTCCAGGTTGAACACCGCCGCGCCGAAGGGACCGCCGCCGCTTTCGATATTGCGCCGGGCCAAGGCGATGGCAAGATCCATGCGCTCCTCGACGGTGGGGAAAAGGCGTTGCGGATCGGGGATGAGATCCTCCACCCAGTCCGGCAGGCGCAGACAAATTTCGGAGATCGTCATAGGGGAAATCCTTTATGCAAGGCTGAAACTGTTGATTAATTTGGAAATGCTTTTCGGGTCAGGAAGCCTGCCGCCAGAGGACGAGAAGTTCCGACAGGGGGTCGCCGGCGCCGTCGAGCCAGTGGATCGTCGTCCCCTGGCGCTCCATGCGCCTAAACCAGGTTTCCTGGCGCTTGGCGAACTGGTGGATGGCGCTGGCCAGTTTTTGGCTCAGGTCGTTGCGGTTAAGTTGCCCTTGCAGGTATTGGGCGACGAAACGGTATTCGAGCCCGTAAAATTCAAGGGTTTCAAAGGGTACGCCGGAACGGTGCAGGGACTCGATCTCCTCGATCATCCCCTGGGCGAGGCGTTCCTTGAGGCGGGCGTCGATGCGCCGGTGCAGGGCCTTGCGCTCCCAACGCATCCCGCAGACGAGCGGCCGCAGTTCCGGCAGCGGGGGGAATTCAGCGCTCGCCCTCTCTTCTCCCTCGGCGATCTCGATAGCACGTAACAGCCGCTCGCGGTCGAGGGTGTCGGTGGTGTTGTGCAACCGGGGGCGCAACGCCGCCAGGCGCACGGCGAGCTGATCCAGCGTGAGGGACGCCAGCTGCCGACGCAGTTCGGGGTTTTCCGGCACGGGCACCAGCCGATAGCCGCGCAGCACGGCATCGAGATAGAGGCCGGTGCCGCCGACCAGAACCGGCAGCCGGTTCCATCCGTGAATCTCGGGGAAGACCGCGAAGAAGCGACGCTGGAACTCGAAGACGTTGAACTCGGCGCCGGGATCGACGATGTCGATCAAGTGATAGGGGATCTCGCCGTACTCGGCCAGATCCTTGCCGGTGCCGATATCCATCCCCCGATAGACCTGACGGGAGTCGGCAGAGAGGATCTCCCCGTTCAAAGCACGGGCGGCGCCGACGCCGAGGCGGGTTTTGCCCGAGGCGGTCGGGCCGAGAATCACCAGCAGGTTCCGTGGCGTATTGTTCATGAGCGGCAGCTTTCCGTTTTCATATCGAAGGTCGTGTTCAGAGGGCATTCTAGGGATTCGCGCCTCCCCTGGCAAGGCGGCCGTTTTAAAACTTCACTTTCCCTGGCGATTTTGCTACATTGGCGCGGTTTTTCCCCCTTCGAAAGCGATCACTATTTTCGACCATGAGCGACACCCCGGAAAATCCGACGGCCACCCCGCCCGTCATCGTCCCCCGCGCCGAGCACGGCATTTCCCGCAAAAACATCGACGAGAATACCCTCAAGGTGCTCTATCGCCTGTCACGCCAGGGCTACAAGGCCTATCTGGTCGGCGGCAGCGTACGCGATCTGCTCCTGGGACGCACTCCCAAGGATTTTGACGTCGGTACCAACGCCACCCCCAATCAGGTCAAGAAGCTTTTCCGCAACTGCTTTCTCGTCGGGCGCCGTTTCCGTCTCGCCCATGTGCGCTTCGGCGCCCATGACGTTGTAGAGGTCGCCACCTTCCGCCGCCAGGCCCAGCCCGACGACCTGCCGGAAGATCCCGCCGATCACTTCTTTTTCAGCGAGAATGTTTTCGGGACCCCGCAGGAAGACGCCTTCCGCCGGGATTTCACCATCAACGCCCTGTTCTACGATATCCAGACCTTCTCCATCATCGACTACGTCGGCGGGCTAGCCGATCTCGCGGCGCGCCGCCTGCGGGTCATCGGCGATCCGCTGGTGCGCTTCACCGAGGATCCGGTACGCATGTTGCGCGCCCTGGAATTCTCCGCCCGCCTCGGCTTCTCCCTCGACGACAGCGTGCGCCAGGGAATCTACCTGCGCGCTTCGCTCATCGCCGAGGCGGCCCCGGCCCGCATCCGCGAGGAGCTGATGGAGCTCTTCCGCCACCGGGTTGCCGGACAGGTGCTGCGCAACGCCCAGGGGATGGGGCTGCTCCCCCATCTGCTCGCCGGCTACGAGGCGGAAGAAGCGACCTTTACCCTGCTTGATCGCATCGACCTCCGCACCGCCGCCGGCACCCCCATCGAGGAGCACTTCGCCCTTGCCGCCCTCTTCCTCGACCGTTTCCTGCGCGCCTGCCCCCCCGAGGGAGAAGCCACCGTCACCGACGCGGTGCGCATCGCCGGACTGATTCTCTCCCCCCACTGCAACTACTTCCACATCAGCCACGGCACCCGCCATCAGGCGCGGGAAATGCTGATCGGCTGCTTCCGTCTCGCCCGCGGCCTCGGCAAACGCGGCGAACGGCGCTTCCTCCAGCACCCCATGACCCCCCAGTCGCTGGAACTCTTCGCCCTGTGGCACGCCGATGACCCGGAGCAAACCGCCCTGGCCGAGGAATGGCGGCTCGCCCTGCGCCGGGACGAAGAATTGCTGCAACGCAAAAGCAGCGAAAGCCCCCGCCCCAAACGCCGCAGGCCCAGGAGAAAAGGCAAAGGCAGACCGAAGACTGAAGGCTGAAGACTGAAGGGAAAAGCAAAACCCTTTGGCCTTCCTTCAATCTTCGGTCTTCAGCCTTTCCCTCCTCCTCATCTCTCGTACAATTTCCTGCAGTCTCCTGTACTCCCCCTCTTCCAGCTTCCGATCACGATAGATCGCGCCACCGTAGAGTTCGGCGAATTCCCGGGCTAGGGGATCGTCGAGCCGCTCGGCCAGTTCGCGCAGGCCGACGGAGTCGGGGATCGCCGCCAGGCCGTGGCGTTTCGCCGTCTGGCGCAGAAATTTGCGCAGCAGGCGTTCCTCGCGGCTGGTGCCGCGCCGCCACAGACGCAGACCGCCCCAGGCCAGAGCCGCCAGAACCAGCGCCCAGGCCAGGGGCGCCCCCGACGGGCGCGACTCGGAAGCGGCGGCGGACGGAGTATTCCGCCCGCGCAACCGGTCGCGCACGTCCTTCACCGCTTCCCACTGGCGGCCAAAATCGTAGGTGATGACCGCCTGGGTCCAGAAATAGTCGATGCCGTCGGCCAGGCGCCGGGCCAGACCGGGTCCCCGTGAGCGGGCGTCGAGAAAATCGCCGGCGGCGTTGGCGGCCAGCCGGGTGGGATCAAGGCGCTGCCAGCGGCCATCCTTATGCAGTACCTCGACCCAGACGTGAGCGGTGGCCTCGGCTACAGAGTAATAGCCGCCAAAGGCGTTGTACTCGCCGCCGTAATAGCCCCCCACCAGCCGCGCCGGAATCCCGGAGAGGCGGGCCAGCTGGGCGAAGGCCGAGGCGAAGTATTCGCAATAGCCGCGCTTCTTCTCGAAGAGAAAAGCATCGACCGGATCCTCTCCTTCAGGCAGGTCGCTGGTCGCGTACTGGAGATCCTGCCGCAGGAAAAAGCCTTCGAGCAAAGCGACCCGCGCCGCCACATCCCCCCCCTCACCGGCAATCTCTTCGGCAACGGCGGCGACCCGTGCGGAAACGAGGGTCGGCGGGCGCAGGTAAAAAGTGCGGTCGATCCGTCCCCGCTCTGTCAGCACGCCGTCCGGCACGGCCGTTTGCCGGTAGCGGATCTGCCGATCGCTGGTACGATGGGTCGCATACACCCCCTCCCCCAGCTCCCGGGAACGCACTTGCGCAAGCGCCAGGGGCAGGTCGAGGGTCGGCAGATAGCGTCCCTGACGGGGGGCGGCGAAAAACTCCAGTTCCACCCGCCCGTCGCCGACCACCTTCGTTATGGCGCCGGAGGGAGGCGTTTCCCGCACCCAAGTCTGCCCGTTCAGGGCGTTGAGCACGATGGTCCGCCAGTAGCGCTGCGCCATCGGCAGTTGCGGTCCGGCGACGCGAAAGGCGATGTCGCCGGTGGCGGACATCTCGGCGTAATGGCCGGGACGGACCTGATCGCTGAAACCGACCTCGGCACTGGCGGGGGGATTGAGAAAGTGCCAGAGGGGCTGTTCGGTGCGCGGCAGAATGACGAAAAAACCGAGCATCAGCACCAGAGAAGCCGCCGGCAGCAGCAGGGCAAAGGCCAGCACCCGGCGCAAGGAACGACGTTCCAGGCGCAGTTCGGGATCCTCGCCGTGAAAGCTGAGGAGGACCAGACCGACGGTGACCAGCGTCACCTGCGCCGTCAGATAGAAGAGATAGCCGAGTTCGAGGCTGAGCAGCGAGGAACCGGCCAGGGCGAGAATCGCCAGGACGAAAAGTTGCAGATAGTTGCGCCCGCTGCGTTCGGTGACCAGGCGCAGGCAAAGGAGGAAAACAAGGACGTTGACCGCCGGTTCGACCAGGCGGGCACCACTGACCTGGGGGAGATAGTAGACGAGAACGGCGAGGGCCGTCAGGGTCGCCGGGATCGTCGGCAGGACGAGGGCGGCCCACCGACTGCGCAGCAGCCCAGCGAGTAGGGCGAGGGGAAAGAGGAGGCGCGCCCCGCCGTCGAGATAGGGATAGAGAGGGGCGACCCCGGCCAAGCTGACCAGCGCCGCCAAAAGATCGAGAAGGGTGCTAATCCTGACCATGGTCCCCCAAAGCCGCCAGCAGGCGCAGACGATGGGCGCGGGTCACGCCCGGCGGCAGCAGCCGTCCACCGAGGCGCAGCCCCACCGGCCGCTCACGCCGAATGTAATGATTGACCAGATAGGCCGCCCCCTGCAAGCGCTCTTCGAGACCGCGCCCCGGCAACTGTTCGGGATCGATGACCACCGGCTCGACGGCGGTCGCGGCGAGCTCCTTGACCAGCAGGCGGCCGGTGCGGGCAGAGAGCTTCCAGTGAATCAGCTTGAGAGGTTCGCCGCCGCGATAGTCGGCGATCTGCGCCGGTTCCCCCTGCGGGCCGCGTCCGGTGACGACCTTCTCCCCGAGGCGGCGATCGTCGCCGGCGGCTGCCGGCGGCGGAACCGGCCGCGGCGCGGGAAAGACCAGCACCGGCTGATCGAGGGGCAGGTAGCGGGAGCGCACAAAGAAGTTGACGGGAAAGATCGAGCTGAGGCGGGCGCCAGCAATCGTCTGGCGGCCGCGGGTGGAGAAGTTCAGGGCAAGCTCCGCCTCGGCGGTCTCCCTGCCGCCGACCACGAGAAAGAGAGCGCTGCCGTCGAGAATGCTGACCCGCAACAGAAAAACCGGCAGGCGTTTGTCGTTGCGCAGCCGCAGCCGCGCCGTCACCGGCCGCCCGGCATAGATCTCGTCGGGGAGCAGAAGGTGGATATGCGGGCGACCGAGGTTTCCCTTGCCGAGGAAACCGGAGACCGCCATGAAGCCGAGCAGTGCCGAAATCAGCAGATAGAGAAGATTGTTGCCGGTGTTGACCGCGCCGAAGCCGAGCAGCAGGGTCAGCAGGATGTAGAGGACACCGGCCGGGGTGAGTTTCAGACCCGGGGCACGGGAATCTTTTGCAGCAGCGATTTGAGCACCTCCCGTTTGCCGAGGGTTTCCTGTTCCGGACGCAGGATGAGCCGGTGGGCGCCGCCGGCCAAGGCCACGGCCTTGATATCCTCGGGCAGGACGTGATCGCGGCCGTCGAGGTAGGCGGCGGCCTTGGCGGCGGCGGCCAGGGTCAGGCCGCCTCGGGTCGAGATCCCCGAAAGGATCAGCGGGCTTTCGCGAGTGGCGGCAATCAGGGCGAAGAGATAGTCGACGACCTTTTCCGAGAGGTAGACCTGATCCTTGACCGCCTGTTTGGCTTCGAGAATCTGCTCGCGGCTGATGAGCGGTTGCAGGTCGCGCAGCTGCTCGCGGATGCCGCCCTCACGGATGATCGATTTTTCCACCGTCTCCGGCGGATAGCCGATGCCGGTGCAGAGGCTGAAACGATCGAGCTGGGATTCGGGCAGCGGGTAGGTACCGACCTGCTCCACCGGGTTCTGGGTGGCGACGACCATGAAGGGCTCGGGCAGGGGATAGGTCACCCCCTCCACCGTCACCCGCCCCTCTTCCATGGCTTCGAGCAGGGCGCTCTGGGTGCGGGGCATGGCCCGGTTGATTTCATCGACCAAGAGCAGATTGCTGAAGATCGGCCCCGGCACGAACTTGAACTGCCCCTGCTCGCGGTCGAAGATGGAGAGCCCGGTGATGTCGCTGGGAAGGAGGTCGGAGGTACACTGGATGCGGCCGAAATCGAGCCCGAGCACCCGGGCCAAGGCCAGCGCCAGGGTGGTCTTGCCGAGGCCGGGGATATCTTCCAGAAGGATGTGGCCGTCGGCGAGCAGGCCGATCACGGCCAAGCGGATGGCCTGGATCTTCCCCCGCAGGTAGCGCTCAGCCAGGGTGTCGATGACGCCGACGACGGCCTCGCGGTGGATGAGCTTATCCTTGCTTCGCGAATCGCGCATGCGGCTCCTTTCCCCTGACGGACATTGGAAGCAAGTATATCACGCCTTGCCCTCCCCCTCCCGGGTGAGGATGACCAGATAGCCGTCGGGATCATGCAGCCAGAGTTCCTCGCGGTCGTGTTCGGCATCTTCCAGCTCATAAAGGGGTTGCAGATCGTAGCGGGCGACGGCGCGCAGCACCGGCCGCAGGTCGGGGAGGGTAAACTCCAGGGTCGTGCCGACCCCGAGGGGATGGCGAGATAAATTCTGGAAGAGAGCCGGATGGCGGGCTTCCAGCACCTCCAGCGGACGGAAGAGGAGGGTGGCATCCCCCCGGCGCAACAGCAGCAGAGGCGGATGTCCCGGGCCCGGAACACGGGTTTCCACGGGCAGACCGAGGATCTCGCCGTAAAAAAAGGCGGTGCGATCGAGGTCTTCGACACCGAGAGTCAGGGTAAAATACATGGAGCATCTCCTTTGTCGTCAGGAGTACCACGGGCCGTCATCTTCTGGCAAGCATGGGGCGGCACGGTTGACCGGTCGTCGGAAGCTGTGCTTTAATCGTCTTTCCGTCTTTCCGGGAGTTTTCATGCACACCGCTTACCTGGCCTTCGGCGCCAATCTCGGCGACTGTTTCGCCACCTTTCGCGCCGCCCGCGCCTGCCTTGCCAAGGCAGAAGGGGTCCGCGTCGACGGCGCTTCGTCCCTCTACCGTACCGAAGCGGTGGGCGGCCCCCCCGGCCAGCCCCCCTATCTCAACGCCGTCCTGCGGGTGGCGACGGAGCTTTCCCCGGAAAAACTGCTGGCCCTCGGTCTCGACCTGGAAGCCCGCTTCGGCCGTCGGCGCCTGGAACCTTGGGGGCCGCGCACTCTCGATATCGACCTGCTCCTTTACGACGACCTGCTTCGCGCCGGGCCGGAACTGACCCTGCCCCATCCGCGTCTGTACCAGCGCCGTTTCGTACTGGCGCCTTTGGCGGAACTGGCCGCCGACCTGCGCCATCCGCTTCTTGATCGCACGATCGGCGAACTGCTCGCCGAACTCGACGACCCGGCCGGTGTGCAACCCCTGCCCGATCCCTGGTGATGCCATGATCAAACTGCTGATTTTCGCCCTCCTTGGTTTTCTCGCCTATACCTTCTACACCCTGCTGCGCCGCTCCCTCGGCGGCGGCACCCCGGCCATTCCGCCGGAGAAGACCCGCCAGGGGGAAGAGATGGTGCGTGACCCCCAATGCGGCACCTACCTGCCTAAGGGGGACGCGCTGGAAGAGATCATCGACGGCGAGCGCTATTACTTCTGCTCGGCTCGCTGCCGGGACGCCTTCAAAGCGAAAAAGCGCTGATTCTTCCCCGCCCGTCTGCGATCCTTTCCGGGTCGGCGCGGCATTCGCCCCCGGCCCGCTTCTTTTGGAGACACCATGCCCGACACCCTGATTCTCACTGACCGCGCCGCCGTCGCCCGCTTCGCCGCCGAACTGGCGCGGGAAACGATCGTCGCCGTCGATCTCGAAGCCGACTCCATGCACAACTACCGGGAAAAGGTCTGCCTGCTCCAGTTCACCACACCGAAACGGACCCTGCTCATTGATCCCCTCGCGGTCGACGATCTTTCGCCGCTGGCGCCCGTGCTGGCCGATCCCGCCATCCGCAAAATTTTCCATGCCGCCGACTACGACATCCGTTGTCTGAACCGAGATTTCGGCTTCGCGGTGCGCGGGCTCTTCGACACCATGATCGCCTGCCAGTTTCTCGGCGAAGAGAAGGTCGGGCTGGCCGACATCCTCGGCAAGTATTTCGGCGTCACCCTCGACAAGCAGTTCCAGCGCGCCGACTGGTCGCAACGCCCCCTCTCCGGCGAGATGATCCGCTACGCGGCGGAGGACACCCGTCATCTGCACGGTTTGGCGGAACTGCTGGAGGAACGCCTGCGGGAAAAGGGCCGGCTGGAATGGGTGGCGGAAGAGTTCGCCCTACTGGAACAGGCCCGCTTCGCCGACAACGACGGGCCCCTGTTCCTGCGCGCCAAGGGCGCCGGCACCCTCGACCGGCGGCAGCTGGCGATTCTCGAAGAGCTGCTGCAATGGCGGGAGGCCGAGGCCAAGCGCCGCGACCGTCCCCCCTTCAAGGTGCTGGGTGGGGCACAACTCCTGGAGGTAGCGCGCAAGGCGCCGAAAAGCCTGGAGGAACTGGCGGCGGTGGAGGGACTCTTCGAAAAACTGGTGGAGCGTTACGGCAAGAAGCTGCTGGCGGCCGTCGCCGCCGGGCAGGCGCTCCCCGCCGAGCGGCTGCCGGTCTATCCCCGCACGCCACGCGCGGAGAAGGATCCGGCGGTGGACAAACGTCTGGCGGCTCTCAAGGATTGGCGCAGAAAGCGGGCCGAGGCGCTGGAAATCGACCCCGGGGTGCTGATCAACAACGGCCTGCTCGAAACCCTGGCCCGGCAAGTACCCAAAACCCCAACCCAACTGGAGCAGGTCGCGGGGCTGAAAAACTGGCAGCGGCGGGAACTGGGCGCGGAAATTCTGGCGGCCTTGATTTAATGTGGGTAATTTTTATCGATTATTTTTTATTCTCGCTAATTTAAAGGGCTTCGGCTAGAATCCGTCCATGAGCAGCCTGGCCCTTCTTCTCGTCGTCTTTTCCGCGCTGATGCACGCGCTCTGGAACCTGCTGGTCAAACGCAGCCGGGACAAGACCGCTTTCATCTGGTGGATGTTCTGCTTTTCCGGCGGACTCTTCACCCTCACCCTCCTGTTCGTCAACGAGCCCTTCCCGCCCCTGACCGGGCGGATTCTCCTGCTCGGCCTGGCCGGGGCGATCTGCTTCGTCGTCTATCACCTCTTCACCGGCCGCGCCTATCAGGGGGGGGATCTCTCTCTGGCCTACCCCCTAGCCCAGACTTCCATGATCTACGTGCCGATCTGGGGAGTGCTGCTGTTGGGCGAAACCCTTTCCCCCCTAGGCACCGCCGGCATCGGCCTCATCATCTTCGGCGCTTACTGCGTGCAACTTGGGCGCTTCTCCCTCGCCGAGGCCCTGCGCCCCTTTCGCAACCTCGGCAACCCCTCGGTACAGGCGGCTCTGGCCGCCGGATTCGTCTACTCAGTCGGCGCGGTCATCGATAAAACCGGCGTCATGGCCTATCACCCCCTCTACTTCACCTACCTGCTGGTCGTCTTCATGTTCCTGCTGATGTCCGCCAACCTGCTGCGTCCGGGGCAGCGCCGGCGCATCGCCGAGGAATGGCGGCAAAGCCTGCCCCTGATCCTCCTCTCGGGGCCGATCATGATGGGCTCCTTCATCTCCTTCCGCTACGCCCTCAAACTCGCCCCCTTGAGCTACGCCGTGCCGGTACGTCAGGTCGGGCTCCTCTTCGGCGTCCTCTTCGGCGTCCTCTTTCTCGGCGAAAGCTGCGGCCGCATCCGCGTGCTGGCAGCGCTGGTGATACTCGCCGGGGTCTTTCTGGTGCGACTCGGGTAGAATCTGAGGAAAAATCCCCGCGCGCGCAAGGCGGCCTTGGCGGCTTCGCCGGCGGATGTTATCCTTCCCTATGAGAGCTTCCCAACACAACAAGGACCCCGCATGAAAAACCTCGCCCATTTCTTCTTCGAAGTCGGCATGCTCAAGCGCACCCCCCGCACCGGCTTCCAGTTTCTCGGCAGCGGCGCCGAATCGGTGGCCGAACACTCCTTCCGCACTACGGTCATCGGCTACACCCTGGCCATGCTCGACGGCCAAGCCAATGTCGGCCGGGTGGTGCAGCTCTGCCTCTTCCACGACATCCCCGAAGCCCGCACCGGCGATCTCAACTACGTCAACAAGAAATACGTGAAGACCGACGAAAGCCGGGCGGTGGACGATCTTGCCAAAACCCTTCCCTTCGGGGATGCCTACCGGGAAACGATGGAAGAGTTCGAAGCCCGCGAAAGCCGCGAGGCGCTCCTCGCCCATGACGCCGATCAGTTGGAGATGATTCTCGCCCTCAAGGAATACAAGGATCTCGGCAACCGCTACGCCGACGAGTGGTACCCCTTTTCCGTGCGCCGGCTGAAAACCGAACTGGCCCGGGAACTGGCCGAAACCATCTGGGAGACCGACTCGACCCGCTGGTGGTTCGACGGAGACGAGCACTGGTGGGTCAACGGCAAACGCGACGCATAAAGAGAGCGCTCCCTCTATCCCCCACGGCCCATGCAGCCTAAAGGAGAGATGATGAAAAAGGAGACTTGGCACGCCTCGATTTTGCTCCCGGTATTCCTGCCGGCGGTTGCGGTGATTTTTCTTCTGGTGATGGGAACCATCAGCAATCCGGCCCTGGCCGGCGAGCTCTTCGCCGGTGCTCTGTCCTTCATTACCCGGACTTTCGGCTGGTTTTACATGCTTTCGGTGGCAATCTTTCTGGTTTTTGTCGTGCTGGTCGCGCTTTCGCGCTGGGGCAACATCAAGCTGGGGCCGGATCATTCCGAACCCCAGTATAGTTTTCCCGCCTGGTTCGCCATGCTCTTCTCCGCGGGATACGGCATCGCTCTGCTCTTTTTCGGGGTGGCAGAACCGGTCCTTCATTATGCATCCCCGCCCCAGGGGGCCGCAGCCACGGTCGACGCGGCCAAGCAGGCCATGCAGATCGCTTTCTTTCACTGGGGCTTCCATATCTGGGCAATTTACGGATTGGTGGGACTGGTTCTGGGCTATTTCGCCTTTCGCCACGGCCTGCCCCTGTCCATGCGCTCGGCCCTCTATCCTCTCGTCGGCGACCGCATCCATGGCCCCATCGGTCACGCGGTGGACGTCTTTGCCATCCTCGGAACCCTCTTCGGAGTGGCGACCACCCTCGGTCTGTCGGTAGCGCAGATCAATGCCGGAATAAGTTATCTCTGGCCGGCGATTCCCGTTTCCTCCGGGGTTCAGGTAACGGCCATCGCCCTGATTACCGCTATGGCCCTGGCTTCGGTACTGGCCGGCATGGACAAGGGGGTCAAGCGGCTTTCGATTCTCAACATGGTCCTGGCCATTCTACTTATGACCTTTGTCTTTGTCGTTGGGCCGACCCTCTTCATTCTTGAGACCTTTCTCCAGAACACCGGCAGCTATCTGAACAACATCATCGAACGAACCTTCAATCTCCAGGCCTATGTGCGCGGCGACTGGATCGGCAACTGGACGCTCTTCATCTTCGGCTGGACCATCGCCTGGGCGCCCTTCGTCGGACTCTTCATTGCCAAGATCAGCCGTGGCCGCACCATCCGGCAGTTCGTTTTCGGCGTCATGCTTGTTCCCTCCCTCTTCACCTTCCTGTGGTTTTCCATTTTCGGCGACACCGCCCTGCACCTGATCATGAACGAGGGCTACCATCGCCTGATCGATCATGTTCAGGCCGATCAGGCGATGGCCCTTTTCAAGCTTTACGAACATCTGCCCCTGACCTCGCTGATCTCCCTGGTGACGGTCTTTCTGATCATCACTTTTTTCGTCACCTCCTCCGACTCGGGTTCGCTGGTCATCGACTCCCTGTCCGCCGGTGGCCGAGACGATTCACCGGTGTGGCACCGAGCCTTCTGGGCGATTACCGAAGGGGTGGTCGCTTCGACGCTGCTACTGGCGGGCGGGCTCAAGGCCCTGCAGGCCATGGCGATCACCACCGCTCTGCCCTTTGCCGTCATCATGCTTCTGGCGGCGCTCGGTATGTGGCGTGCCTTGGTGATTGAGGGACATACCGAAGTGAGCCTGCAAAGCCACATGCGTCGAACCCGACATGGATTGGGAGGAGACAAGAGCAGCTGGAAAGCCCGACTGGCGGGGCTGGTCCGCTTCCCCGACCGGGCGGAAGTAACCACGTTCATCACCAATCAAGTCATGGGAAGCATGAAGCACGTGCAGGAGGAGTTGGCCAGGCAGGGCTGGCAGGCCGAAGTGACCTACGATGAGGAGAATGTCCGGGCCTACCTGGAGGTCTCACGTAAAGAGCGTGTGGATTTTCTCTACGACATCCGCCTCTGCGAGTACCTGGTTCCGGATTTCGCCTATCCGGAACTGCCGCCGGACGAAAGCAGATCCCCCCATTACTATCGCGCCGAAGTTTTTCTCCGCCGGGGTGGACAGTCCTATAACATTTACGGTTATGACGGTACTCAGATCATCGACGACATCCTCAGCCAGTTTGAAAAATATCTGCACTTCCTTCATGTGACTCCGGGAACTCTCCCCTGGAACATGAACGAGCACGACGAGATGCTCCAAGGGGTAGCCTCGTCAGAACCGTAAACCATTATTTTCCATGGAGTTTTACCCAAACCCCGGCGGGAGAAGGCAGGCGAAATCGACCTGCGTCCACCCGCCGGTTACGGGAGTAGCGGCACCGGCCCAAAATGGGCGGCCGACGTCCTTTCTCCCTCGGCCGGACATCTTGGTATACGTCGTTGACAGGGGGGGGAGGAAGGTCTAAAATCCCCCTTTCTTTTGCTTCATCAGGGGGTTCGGCCCTCTCATCCCTGTTCGCGAAGGAGTCCCCATGAAGGTTCTTATCACCGATGAAATTTCTCCAGAGGGCCTGCAGCCCCTCCTTGAAGATCCCCGGGTCCAGCTTGACGTACGCCTAAACCTCCCGGTGCCTGAACTGCACCAGATCATCGGCAGCTACGACGCCCTGATCACCCGCAGCGGTACCCGCGTCGACGCGGCATTGCTCGAACATTCCGGAAACCTTCGTATCGTCGCCCGCGCCGGGGTCGGCATCGACAACGTCGACGTCGGCAACGCCAGCAAGAAGGGGATCATCGTCGTCAACGCTCCCTTCGGCAACGTCAACTCGGCGGCCGAGCACACCTTGGCCCTCCTTCTCTCCCGCTGTCGCAACGTCACCGTCGCCAACGCCTCGCTCAAGGGCGGTGAATGGAAGCGCTCCCCCTTCACTGGTTACGAACTCAAAGGCAAGACCGTCGGCATCATCGGCCTGGGCAAAGTCGGCGGCCGCGTCGCCCTGCGCTGCCGGGCCTTCGAAGCGAACGTGCTGGCCTGCGACCCGTACATCTCGGAAAAGCGCGCCGAGGACCACGGCGTCAAGCTCGTCCCTCTAGAGGACATCGTTCGTTACGCCGACATCATCACCGTACATACCCCCCTGAACGAAGAGACCACCGGGATGATCCGCCACGAGCATTTCGCCGCCATGAAGGACGGGGTCATCGTGGTCAACTGCGCCCGCGGCGGGATCATCGACGAAGTGGCCATGCTCGACGCCTTGGAGAGCGGCAAAGCGGCCGGCGCCGCTTTCGACGTCTGGAGTGAGGAGCCCCCCGCCACCGAGGTGCTGCGCAAGCTCATCGCCCATCCGCGCATGGTCGTCACCCCTCATCTCGGCGCCAATACTTTTGAAGCGCAAAAGAACGTGGCGGTGGACGTCAGCCGCGAAATCATCAACTACCTCGACGGTCGGCCCATGGAGAACGCGGTCAACATCCCGCGCTTCGATCCTGACCTGATGGAGCACATGAAGCCCTTCATGGGGCTGGTGAGCAAGATCGGCGAGTTCGTCGCCCAACTTGCCCCTCCCAATCCCCAGAAGGTGATTTTCACCTACAACGGCAAGATCGCCCGTTTCGACTGCGCGCCCCTGACCGTTTGCGGCCTGGCTTCTTTGCTCAACCGCCAGACCGATCAGGAGGTAAACATGGTCAACGCCCGGCTGGTGGCGGAGACCATGGGCATCGTCGTGGAGGAGGTGCGCAACACCGAATCCGAATCCTTCTCCAGCATGGTGACGATCTGCATCGAAACCCCCGAGGGCAAGCGCTCCATCGCCGGAACCCTCTTCGAAGGGCTTCCCAAGGTCGTCAAGATGCGCGACTTCCAAACCGACTTCACCCCCGAGCCGCACATGCTGGTCATCAGCTACGACGACAAGCCGGGACTGATCGGCAAGATCGGCACCATTCTCGGCGAGGCTAACGTCAACATCGGCAACATGAGTCTGGGGCGTCGCTCCAAAGCCGGCGAGGCGATGGTCGTCCTCTCCATCGACAGCCCCGCCGACGAGGCGACCCTGGAAAAGGTCGCCAAGGCTGTCAACGCACGCTTCCTCAAAGCCGTGCATATGCGCGAATAAGAAGCCGTTTCGCGCGGGAAGGTTTTCGGCGGAGTCATTTTCTCAGCAACAAAAGAGGCGGTTCCCGGGAGCCGCCTCTTTTGTTACATGGAGCGGGAACGGAATCCCGCAGCGCTCATTTTCCAAATATCATTCTAAAATTTTCACCAATAAGAAAAAAATGAAAGAAAGTTTTATCCTTAGTAATTTTTGTGATCATCCGCGCTCTTCCATGCCCATCACCGGCCTTCGACAAAGTCCGGCGGAAACCCCCAAGCGGGCGCGAAATGCTGAAAATTTCTTCTCTTAGGATTTTCGAAATGAGAAGGGGAAAACCGGCCGATAGCCACCGGACCTTTTTCCAACCCCGCCCCGAGAAGAGCAGAAACACCCCGTGCAGTTTTTATCCTGAATAAAAAATCGCTTGACAATCCGTCGGTTTTTCTGCTTTATATGGCATCTTCCAGAAACAATGTTTTACAAATAACAAAATATTAAAGATATTTGTTCTCTCGTCGCCCCGCCCACACGGGACAATTTCCAACTTCACAAGGATGGCCGCAATGTCGCAGAAAATCATCAAGCCTTCACTGAAGAACCCCCTTGATCCGCCCGAGAAGGTTGAATTCACCATTCCCGGCGAAATTTCCCGCGCCACCGGCGGCTATGAAGAGGCGATGAAGGAAGGACACGACCTGATTCGGCGCCCGATCAAGTCGGTCAGCATCGGTCAAATTGAAAAGCAGCACTTCAAGAAGCGCATGACCGTCTGGGAGCGGATCAAGGTGCTGACCGAAAACGAGCCGAACATCCTCTTTCAAAACTGGGGCAAAAATCTCGACGGCGCTTCCCTGGTCACCGGTATCCTCAACATCGGCGGCCGCGACGTGGCGGTTTACGGCCATGATTTCACCGTGCGTGCCGGCTCCATCGACGCCACCAACGGCCGCAAACTGGCTCGCCTCTTCACCATGGCCGGCGAGAAAGGGATCCCCCTGATCGGCATGAACGACTCGGCCGGCGCTTTCGTGCCCGCCGGGGTCGGCGGTCTTGACGGCTACGCCGAGGCCTTCACTGCTCTGCGCAAGATCAGCGGGGTGGTGCCGACCATCATGTGCATGTTCGGTTTCAACGCCGGCGGCGGCTCCTACCTTCCCCGTCAGGGAAGCTTCGTCATCCAGCCCGAGGACACCTTCTTCGGCCTGACTGGCCCCGGCGTGGTCAAGTCGGTCCTCGGTGAGGACATCACCCCCGAGGAGCTGGGCGGTCCCATGGTTCACGGCGCCTCGGGCGTCGCCGACCTGACCGTGGCCGACGAAACCGCTGCTCTGCGCGCCGCCGTCCGCCTGCTCAGCTACATCCCCGACAATAACGGCGTCATGGCCCCTTTCCAGCCGACCAGCGACCCGCTGGAGCGCAAGACCTGGGAGATCAACACCCTGCTGAAGAAGGCCTTCAACTCGCCGACCGGCTTCAACACCCCCTTCGACGTCTCGATCATCATTCAGCAGATCGTCGACCACGGCGACTATTTCGAGCTGCAACCGAAACGGGCCCGCGAGGCGATCACCGTCTTCGGCCGTCTCGGCGGCCACGTCGTCGGCTTCGTCGCCAACAACTCAGCGGTTTCCTCGGGCCAGATCGACTGCGACTCGGCGGTGAAGATTGCCCGCTTCGTGCGCTTCTGCAACATCTACAACATCCCCATCATCTTCATGGAGGATACCACCGGCTTCCTCCCCGGACGCGAACAGGAAACCCGGGGTATCGTCCAGGCCGGCCGCTCCATGCTCGACTCGATCATCGACGTGCGCACCCCGCGCATCCTGTTGATTCTGCGCAACGCCTTCGGCGGCGCTTACGCCTCCTACAACAACTACCCGACCGGCGCCGACCTGGTTCTGGCCCTGCCCACCACCCGCTTGGCGGTCATGGGTCCGGCGGGCAAGGAGTTTGTCTACAAAAACGAGCTGCGTAAGATCCGCTCCGGTGCCGCTGAACTGGCCAAGAAGGGAGCGGCCGAGCGGGTAACTGCCGGCATGGATGCCGGCGAGGCCAAACGGGACGCCGAACGGGAAGCCGCCGAATGGCTCAAGGCCCAGGAAGCGGAGCTGAACCTGCGCTACGAAAAGGAACTGATGAACCCCAAGGAGGGTCTGTCCCTCGGCTCCATCTCCTCCATCGTCATGCCGACGGACCTGCGCAAGGTTCTTGGCGAAAACCTCAACTTTCTGCTCCGCCACTATAAGCCTGCTCCCTGGCAGGACGTGCAGCGCGAATTCCATTAAGAGCGGAGCGATCCCATGTTGATGAAAGCGAACCCAGGCTTCGAGTCGGAGAAGACCCCCATGGCACAGAGCAACGATTACTATAAAAACAACCCTCTCATTCACCGTGACCGGCGCCTCGGGCGCGCGGACTCCGAGTGGGTACGATCCTTTTCCTGCGAGGCGCTTAAGCCTCTCATCGTCTGCCGCGGCCCGATCCGCCTGGAGGCGATGATGGTCTACGAAGAGATGGGGATCAGCCATTACGGCATCCTCCTCTCGGAGAAGGACTCCATCGTTTACCCCAACGCCCTCTCTCCCGAATTGCGCATGCTCACCGACCCGACCCGGGTCCATCGCGTCCCCGACTATTCCGGCGCAAGCAAGGAAGAGCGGGTCGAGCGGATCGGCCAGATCATCCAGATCGCCAAGGACAACGGTTACGATTCGATCTTTGCCGGCTATGGTTTTATGGCCGAGGATGATGAGTTCGTCGCCGCCATCGAGGACGCCGGTCTGCGCTTTATTGGCCCCTGCTCCGCCACCCAGCGCGGTGCCGGCAAGAAGGATGAGGCCAAGCGCACGGCGCTGAATGTCGGTGTCTCGGTCACCCCGGGCATCGACAACGTCAGCGCCCGCACTCTGACGGCCAAGCATCCGAGCCGCGAGGCGCTGCTGGCTTTGGTCAAAGTCGAAGGGCTCAAGTGCGACGCCAAGGTGCTGGCGGATGGAAACCTCTCCCTCGAAGCCCTCGCCGACCACATCCTCATGGCTTCCTACGAGAAGGGGATCGACCTCTTCACCATCGACGAGCTCGGCGCCCAGGTCGAGGCGTCCTGCGCCGAGATGTTCCGCAACTATCCCAGCAGCCGTATTCGCCTGAAGGCCATCGGTGGCGGCGGTGGCAAGGGGCAACGGATTCTCGGCGCCACCATGCTGGCCAAGAAGAAACCGAGTGAGGCGGAAATCAAGAAGGCCGCCGCTGAAGCCCCCTCCCTGGTGCGGGAAGTGCTCAACGAAGTCAAGGCCGCCGGGGTCGGCGACAACAAAAACCTGCTCATTGAGCTCAACATCGAGCAGACCCGTCACAACGAAATTCAGCTCCTCGGCAACGGCGAGTGGTGCATCGCCCTCGGTGGCCGCGACTGTTCGCTGCAGATGCATGAGCAGAAGCTGCTCGAAGTTTCCGTCACCCAGGAAGGCCTGGCCCTGGAGATCGCCAAGGCTAAGAAAGCTGGGCTTCATGTCCAGGCCGAAGCTCTGGAAACGGATCTGCGCATCCTCAAGCGCATGGAGGAGGAGTCGGAGCGCTTCGGCCAGGCCGTCGGCCTCGACTCGGCCTCGACCTTCGAGTGCATCGTCGACCGCGACCGCTACTACTTCATGGAGGTCAACACCCGCATCCAAGTGGAGCACCGCGTCACCGAACTGGTCTACAGCCTCAAGTTCACCAATCCCAAAAACAAGGAGGATTTTTTCATCGTCGAGTCGCTGGTCGAGGCCATGGCCCTTCTCGCTCTGCACAAGGAGCGCCTGCCCCGTCCCGAGCGCCTGCTCCGCTTCGGCGCCGGCGTCGAAGCCCGCCTCAACGCCACCGACGTTTCCCTCTCCCCCAGCGCCGGCGGGGTAATCCGCTACTGGTCGAAGCCGATCGAAGGGGAGATCCGCGACGATCAGGGGATCTGTCTGGTCAATCCCGACACCGGCCAATTCATGCGATATACCGTAGCCGGCGCCTACGACTCCAACATCGCCCTGCTTTTAACCAAAGGCGAGAACCGCCTCGACAGCTACGAGCATCTGGCCAAGGTGCTGCGCTCCACCACCCTGACCGGCACCATCTTGGCGACCAACCTGACCTTCCATTACGGTCTGGTCAACTGGTTCCTCAGCCGCAACGTCATGGCCAAGCCGACCACCCGCTTCGTCGTCCCGTACCTGACCATGGTCGGCAAGCTCAAACAGGAAGCGAACAAACTCGACGTGGTCTACGCTTTTTTAGCCGTGAAGAAACACTTCTCCAAGCTCTACGGCACCGACCCGGAGACGGCCAAGGCCATCTCTGAAACCCTCGACCGCAAGGGCACCCTGCTCACCCGGCCGATGGAGATTCTCCTTCATGACCCCCACCTCCTTTCCGGCTGGCTCAGCATCAACCGGAACAATCTGGAGATCAAAAACGGCAAGCTGATCTGGCTGCGCAACCCTCTGGCCATCCTCCAGGAAACCTACGAATACCTGCATATGAACTGGCGGGAAGGCGCGCCGGCGGCGGAAATCATCTGGTCCCACGACCACGAGCTGCTGCAACGGGCGCTGCGCTTCTACGACGAACTGCGCAAGGTCTTTGGGCTGAAAGCGGAAGAATTCGTCAAACTCAACGCCCTGCTCGGCGAGGAGACCCCGCAGGGGGGCTACGATCCGGAGACCTGGGAGCAAATCCAGGCCGCCCATCTCGGTTTCGAAGTCGGCAACGAACTCCTCGGCCTGCTCTTCCTCATCGCCAACCGAACCAGCTTCTTCGACTTCAAGGTCGAAGAAAATCTGGAAGTCACCATCCCCGACTACCTCACCGACCTGGACCTGCAGGCGGCGATGAAAAAGATGCTGGTCCCGCCCCCCGCCACCAAGGCCGACGAAATCGTCACCCCCGGCGGCGGCATGTTCTATGCCCAGGAAGCCCCGGGCATGCCGCCTTTCGTCAAGGAAGGGGATCATTTCGAGAAGGGGCAGCCGCTCTTTATCCTCGAAGTCATGAAGATGTTCAACAAGGTCCCGGCCCCCTTCTCCGGCACCGTCGACAAGGTGCTCATCGAAAACGGCGACGGCAGCATCGTGCAAAAGGGGCAGCCGATCTTCAAGGTCACCCCCGACGAGAAGTTCGTCGAGGTCGATCCCAAGGAAGTGGAAAAGCTCAAGCGGGACACGACCAACGACTATCTCAAGGCGATTCTCTGACAAATGAATGCAAAAAGGCCCCGGATCACTCCGGGGCCCGTGTCTTCATGGCCGGTCCGCCCCTCGGGGGCGGACCGGTTTTTTCGTTTTCAGATTCGTCTCATAAGGAACCCGCCCATTCCAGGCTGATCAAAAATGCCCAGATGCAAGGCCCCTGAAATTCGAGGAGTGAAGCGTACCCGCAGGTACGTTGTAGAGACGAGGATGAAGGCAACGCCGCAGATGGGCGTTTTTCATCAGCCGCTCAGGTGGCGAGGATGTAATCGTCCCCATCCACGCACTCGGAGGAACCTTCGAGAAAGGAGTCCTTGTGGACATCCTTAATGACCTCGACGACGCCGTGATTCACCGACCAGACCGTGCCGCAGACCTTACACTCGAGAATGTCTTCGTAAAAGCCCTCGGAATGCAGATCCACCGCTTTGAAGGATTGGTGTTTACAGATCGGACACTTCATGGCGTTCTCCTTTCGTCGGGCTTGTGGGCCTGTGCTCATTCATTGCCTTTTCTATAGAGTATAGGTAAAGACCCTTCCCGCGCAAGGAGATGAGAGCGAAAAAATCAGCTAAAACAGTATGTTAAGCAGTGAAAAGGGGTTATTTTAGAAATTTCGGAAGAGGGATCGGGCGAAACGACGAAAGCGGCAGGCGTCTTGTAGCCCAGAAAAAACGGGGGATTAGCAATTTATCGACAGAATGGAAGAGGTTTCCGGCTTGGCCGGCGGGAGAAAAAACGGCAACAAAAAAATCGAGCGGCCACGTCCCTTCGGGAAGGAAAACGGGAAGGGACAAACCCTGTCATCGATAAAATATCCCGTATCTTGGTTGTCACAGGGTCCGACAACCCGGCTCAGTATCCGAAAAGCGGCAGCTCGCAGGGAGGAATCAGCCCCCGCGCTTCGGCCTGTGCCAGCAGATTTTCCACCGCCGCCAACCCCTCCTCGCCCAGGTCGAGGGAAAAGGGATTGACGTAGAGGCCGATATGGCTGGCGACGACCGTATCCGCCAGTTCCTGGGCATGCTCCTTGATGTAGGACCGGGAACGTTCAGGTTGGGCGAAGGCAAATTCGACGGAACGGCGCAGCGCCTCGTCGACTTCGCGAATCAGAGCCGGGCCGAGGGAACGCTTGATCAGAATGCCGCCGAGAGGAATGGGCCGACCGGTCGTCTCCTCCCACCACTGGCCGAGATCGAGGATTTTATGGAGCCCCAGGGCCGGATAGGTGAAACGCGATTCGTGGATGATGACCCCGGCCGCCACCTCCCCCCCCGCCACGGCGGCCATAATCCGGTCAAAGGGCATGATCGCTACCCGCTCGAAACCTTTGCCGTAAAGCTGCAGGAGCAGGTTGGCGGTCGTCAGCCGACCGGGAATGGCAATGGTCCGCTCGCGCAGAGACGCCATATCCCCCGCTTCTCGGGCCACCACCAGCGGCCCGCAGCCGCGTCCGAGAGCGCCGCCGGCGCGCAGCAGGGCGTACTCCCGGCGCAGATGACCGAGAGCATGATAGGAGATCTTGGTCATGTCGAGAGTCCCCGCCAAGGCCAGAGCATTGAGGGTCTCCACATCCTCCAGCCGCTCGCGGAAGTGGAGATCCCCCAGGGGAATGCGCCGATGCACCAGGGCATCGAAAATGAAAGTGTCGTTGGGACAGGGGGAATAGCCGAGGGTCAGGGTCAGGGTCATGCGCTCTCCTTGCGGTCATGCCAGCGGTTGAGCAGTTCCTGCACCGCCCATTGCGCGGCTTCCGCCCCCGCCTTGAGATTCCAACGCGCCGGGTCGCGGTCTTCCACCAGGTTGGAGATGCCGCGAATCTCCAGAAAGGGAATGTCGTGCAGGGCGCAGATCTGGGCAACGGCGGCGCCCTCCATGTTTTCGCAGATGCCGCCGGTGCGCCGAGCCAGGGCCTCGCCGGCGGCGAGGGTGCCGGAGCAGGTGGAGACGGTGACGAAAGGGCCGAAGGCGACCTGTGCGAAGCGGCCCCGTGCCGGTGAATTGAAGAGGTTGCGGGCCTTTTCCAGCAACCAGGGGCAGCAGGGATAACGGTTGTAATAGTTCTGGACGCCGCGCCGTACCAGGGGCAGGCCGAGGGCTTCCATATCGAGAAAGCCGCCGGGGGTCAGCGCCCCCTCGTCGCCATAAATCTCTTCGCCGGCGACGGCCAGATCCCCCACCCCCAACCCCGAACCGGGGAAGGCGCCCCCGCAGCCGAGGACGATCACCGCTGCCGGTCGGTAGGTGGCGAGGAGCAGGGTGGTCGCAGCGGCGGCGTTGACCTTGCCGACACCACAGTGCATAAGGGCGACGCTGCGCCCCAGCCGTGAACCGAGATAGAGTTCGTGCCCGCCGCAGTTGCGCACCTCGCAGGGGCTGAGAAAGCGGCGCAGCAGGCTGGTCTCCAGAGGAACGGCGGCAAGCAGGGCGATCATGGGCACCGGCGGGAGGAGAGGAAAGGGGACAGGTCGCTGGTAGAGGCGGTGGAAAACGCAGGGCGGCTCACGACTGATACCAGCCCTGGCGGATCAGGTCGCGGCGCAGGGGCGCCCCCTGGTTACGAACGATCCCCTGGTACCAGAAAAGATTCCCGCCTGTAGGAGCGCCTTCCTCCGGCGGGTCGAGACGCTTGCGCCGGTCGACCAGATTTTCCCGGAGGCGTTCATCGCTTTCGGCGACGATTTCGCGGATCTTTTCGGCCAGCGCCGGTGTCGTTTCGCTGATGACGAACTCGATCAGGTCGCGCAGCCGCAGACCTTGGCGATACTCCCAGAGATCCCCCTCAAATCCGGCGACGCACTCGCTGACGAAGTCGCTCCAGTCGAGGAGCAGACCGCCGAAATCCTCCTCGGCAAACTCCTCGTAATCCGGATGTGCAATCAAGAGCGCCTCGATCTGGTCCTGCTCCTTCTTCGAGAGGAAAAAAGCGAAATCGTCGGCCACCGGGTACATATCGAGGAGATCACCGATCTCCTCGCAGAAACAGGCGTAATCGAGGTCGCTGTCGCTCATTTCGGCGAAGGGCGCGGGGAGTGACCGGCGCGGCAGACACATGAGCGACAGATGGTCGTGTCCGCTGTCCGTGGGGAAGAGCAGATGGGGATCGTGACGGATGCCCCGACTCTCCAGCAGGTCGGTAATACGCAGATGATTGCCGGTGAAGCAGGTCAGAACCTTTTCCTCTGAATAGAAGATCTCAATCCCCTCGCGGTTGTTGGCCAGGCCAAAACCGACAAAGCCGTCGTGAATCAGGCGCGGCAGATAAGACTCGATCGCTTCGAGAATTTCCGCGGTCGGCAGATAGGGGGAATAGTAGATGGTCGGAGCGGGATTTTCCTCCTGTGAGGCGGCCGCTTCGTTGTCGTAGTATTCAAGGATGAAAAACATCTCCTCGGGCAGACGCGCCACCAGTGCGGCGAGCAGACCGGGAATCCGGTCGGCGTCGACCATGATCGAGAAGCGATAGGAATCGGTGGTGTTTTCCAGGGGGCCAAAGACATAGCCCTCGGTATAGATCGGAGTGGGGCTTCCGGGCTGTGGCGGCCAGAGACGCAGACCCAGGGGGAGTTGCAGGGACGGGGCAGAAGACAAGAGGAATCCTTTACTCGTTGAAGTGAAGCGCGAAAAGGAACGGAAGGCGCGGATGAAACGGCCTTCCGTTCCCACTCAAATTAGAGGATTCCCCCGGAAATGTCAACGGCCACCCCCTGCGCGGAGGCTTTGCCGGGAGTCCTAAATAGCTGTTTAGTTTGAATAAATGTTTTTATCTAAGGTAAATTAATTCTATTGACAACATCCCCCTTTTTCGATATATCCGATTGGAATAAAACCACTTTTTGTTTTTTACGGGACGATTCAATGGAATACAAAATCGGCGCGAAGATCAAGAAGCTCCGCAAGGCGCGCAAACTGACGTTGCAGGATGTCGCCCGCGAAACCGGCTTCTCCCCCGCGCTCATCTCACAGATCGAAAATAACAACGTCTCTCCCCCGATCGCCACTCTCTCCAAGCTGGCGCGCTTTTTCGACGTGAAAATGGGGCACTTCTTCGAGGAAGAGGAAGAAGAGCACAAATACGAGGTGGTACGCAAGGATGCCCGGCGAGTCATCAACCGGGTTATTTCCAAGGCCGGCACCGGCCACGGTTATACCTACGAAGCCCTTTCCTTCCGCAAGCACAACAAGAAGATGGAACCCTTCCTGGTGACCGTTTCCGAACGGGCCGGTGAGGAAACCCTCTACAACCACGAAGGGGAAGAGTTCCTGCTCATCCTCAAAGGGCGGGCGGAAATCCTTCTCGACGAGGAACGGATTGTCCTCGAAGAGGGGGACGCCATCTACTTCGATTCCTCCCTCCGTCACCGACTGCTCTCCTACGATGGCAACGAAGTCCAGGTTGTCGCCGTCGTCACCCGTTGATTAGGAACGTGAGGAGTGAGGAGTGAGGAGAAAGGACAGACACCTCACTCTTCACCCCTCACTCCTCACCGCTACACAGAAAGGTTTTCCGCGAATGAGCTCGTTCGAGAAAAAGTCCCTCAGCGATTGGGAAGCGCAGGTCAGGAAGGAACTCAAGGCCGACAATCTGGATAAATTGCAGTGGGATACCCCCGAAGGCATCCGGGTCAAGCCGCTCTACACCAAGGCCGATGTGGAAAAGTTGGAGAGCGCCGACACCCTTCCCGGCATCGCTCCCTTCGTGCGCGGGCCGATGGCCTCCATGTACGCCGGGCGCCCGTGGACCGTGCGCCAGTATGCGGGTTTTTCCACCGCCGAGGAATCGAACGCCTTCTACAAACGCAACCTTGCCGCCGGTCAGCAGGGCCTCTCCGTCGCCTTCGACCTGGCCACCCATCGCGGTTACGATTCGGACCATCCCCGGGTGGTCGGCGATGTCGGCAAGGCCGGAGTCGCCATCGATTCGGTGGAGGATATGAAAATCCTCTTCTCCGACATCCCCCTAGACCAGGTTTCGGTGTCGATGACCATGAACGGCGCGGTCCTGCCGATCATGGCCAACTACATCGTCGCCGCCGAGGAGCAGGGCGTCGCCCAGGAAAAACTGGCCGGGACCATCCAGAACGACATCCTTAAGGAGTTCATGGTCCGCAATACCTACATCTACCCGCCGGAACCGTCGATGCGGATCATCTCCGACATCATCGAGTACACCAGCCGGTACATGCCCAAGTTCAACTCCATTTCCATCTCCGGCTACCACATTCAGGAAGCCGGGGCGAATAACGCATTGGAGTTGGCCTTCACCCTGGCCGACGGCATCGAGTACGTCAAGGCGGCCCTGGCCAAGGGGCTTGACGTCGACACCTTTGCCCCACGCCTCTCTTTCTTCTTCGCCATCGGCATGAACTTCTTCATGGAAGCCGCCAAGCTGCGTGCCGCCCGTTTCCTCTGGGCCGACCTGATGCAGCGGTTCCAGCCGAAAAATCCCAAATCGCTGATGCTGCGCACCCACTGCCAGACCTCGGGTTGGAGCCTCACCGAGCAGGATCCCTACAACAACGTCATCCGCACCACCCTCGAAGCGCTGGCGGCGGTTCTCGGCGGCACCCAGTCGCTGCACACCAACGCCCTCGACGAAGCCATCGCCCTGCCCACCGACCAGTCGGCCCGCATCGCCCGCAACACCCAGCTCATCATTCAGGAGGAATCGGGCGTGACCAACGTCGTCGATCCCTTGGGCGGCTCCTACTACGTCGAATCGCTGACCGCCGCCCTGATCGACGAGGCGCGCAAGATTCTTGCCGAGATCGATGGATTGGGCGGCATGACCAAGGCCATCGAGTCGGGGATGCCGAAACTGCGTATCGAAGAGTCGGCGGCGAAAAAGCAGGCGGCCATCGACTCGGGACGGGAGGTTATCGTCGGCGTCAACAAGTACCGACTGGCCAAGGAAGAACCGATCGACGTTCTCGATATCGACAACACGGCGGTGCGCGAAGGGCAGATCGCCCGGCTGAAAAAGATGCGCGCCGAACGGGATGAGGCCGCCTGTCAAAAGGCCCTTGCCGCCATCACCGCTGTGTGCGAGAATCCGCAAGCCAACCTTCTCGGCCTGTGCGTCGAAGCCGCCCGCCTGCGTGCCTCGGTAGGAGAGATTTCCGACGCCATGGAAAAAGTCTTCGGCCGACATCGGGCCGAAATCAAACTTGTTTCGGGAGCCTATGGATCCGTCGTGGAAAAGGACCAGGATTTTACCGCACTGAAAAAACGTATCGACGCTTTTGCCGCCGCCGAAGGGCGCCGGCCGCGCATTCTCGTGGCCAAGATGGGCCAAGACGGACACGACCGGGGAGCCAAGGTCGTCGCCACCGCCTACGCCGATGCCGGCTTCGACGTCGACATGGGGCCGCTCTTCCAGACCCCCGAAGAAGCGGCGAAAATGGCGGTGGAGAACGACGTGCATGTGGTCGGCGTCTCCAGTCTCGCCGCCGGCCACAAGACCCTGGTGCCGCAACTCGCCGCCGAGCTGAAGAAACTCGGCGCCGACGACATCGTCATCGTCTGCGGCGGCGTCATCCCCCGCCAGGATTACGACGAACTGCTTGCTGCCGGGGCTTCACGCATCTTCGGACCCGGCACCCCGATCACCGTCTCCGCCACCCAGACCCTCGACGCCATTGAGGAAAAACGGCGGTAACAGGCACAGATCATTCTGTTTTCCAGGTAGGGGCGACGCATGCGTCGCCCTTACGCGTATATGACCGTAGGGGCGACCCGATGGGTCGCCCCTACAGCGAACCGAGGTTTTTCTTGCACAAAATCCACGATCTTGCCGAAGGGGTAAAACAGGGGCAATTGCGCGCCCTGGCCAAGGCCATTACCCTCATCGAAAGCAGCAACGCTGACCATTTCCGGGCGGCGTCCGCCCTCCTCGAAGGGCTTCTTCCCGCCTCGGGCAAGGCCATGCGCATCGGCATCTCCGGCGTGCCCGGCGTCGGCAAGAGCACCTTCATCGAAGCCTTCGGCCTGCACCTCACCCGTTCCGGCCACAAGGTCGCGGTTCTCGCCGTCGACCCCAGTTCGCAGATCTCCGGCGGCAGCATTCTCGGCGACAAGACGCGCATGGAAGAACTCTCCCGCGATCCCAACGCCTTCATCCGCCCCTCCCCCGCCGGCAGTACCCTCGGCGGGGTGGCCCGCAAAACCCGCGAAACCATGCTGCTGTGCGAGGCCGCCGGTTACGATGTGGTCATCGTTGAAACCGTCGGCGTCGGCCAGTCGGAAATTACCGTCGCCTCGATGGTCGATTTCTTCCTTTTGTTGCAATTGCCGGGGGCCGGCGACGAATTGCAGGGGATCAAAAAAGGGGTGATGGAAATCGCCGACGCCATCCTCATCAATAAAGCCGAGGGGGAAAACCGCCCCCGCGCCGAACTGGCCCGGAGCCAATACGTCAACGCCCTGCATCTCCTCAAGCCGAAAAGCGCGAACTGGCAGGTACCGGCCCTGCTCTGCAGCGCTCTGCACGGGGAAGGAATCGCCGAAGCCTGGGAAACCATCCGCGAATTTCGCCGGACCATGGAAGCGAGCGGCGAATTCGCCGAAAAGCGTCGGCGGCAGGCCGTCGACTGGATGTGGACTCTCGTCATGGACGAGTTGAAACAGCTTTTTCTGCACGACCCCAAGGTCGACGCCCTGCTCCCTCGCCTCCAGGACGCCGTCGACCAGGGCGTCACCACCCCCGGCGCCGCCGCCCGCCGCCTGCTGGAGGCGTTTAGGCGACCTTAAGACGCCGCCCTGCGTTTCCTGGTGGAGCAATGACGAAACCGGGGCGGCCCAAGGGTTCCCCCCCCGCCGCAGATAAACCTTAGCCCTTTCCTAATCCAACCCTAACAATCAGGAGCCATCATGACCCTGTTGATCAATCACATCGGTATCGCCGTGAAAAGTCTTGACACCTCTCTCTCCTTTTATCGCGACGTACTCGGCATGCCCTTCGAGGGAACCGAGGAGGTGGCCGAACAGAAGGTCAGGGTGGCCTTTCTCGGCGTGGGGGAAAGCCGCATCGAACTGCTGGAACCGACCTCGCCCGATTCGTCGGTAGCGAAATTTCTCGAAAAGAACGGCGAAGGGATCCATCACATCGCCTATCAGGTGGAGGATATTGTCGCGACCCTCGCACGCCTGAAAGCGAGCGGCGTCCGCCTGATCGACGAAAGCCCCCGTCACGGCGCCCATCACAGCCTCATCGCCTTTCTTCATCCCAAAGCCACGGGCGGAGTCCTTACCGAAATCTGTCAACCGGCATGAATTTTGAGTCGCGATCTCTCCTAAAATAACATCGTTTTTTTTTATCTATGACAAATAGATAAGCAATTACAGTAATCTATAGTAGCAGAAAAGTTTTACCTTGACTTTAAGAAGGATGAAAATATACTGAGCACCTGCTTGATAAAACAGCTATTTGCTGGAGTTCCAAAAGCCCGAAGAACCCGAACAGACAGTGCACCCAGCGATTGACTTGGCGGCACGCGTTGCTAGACTGAACGGCGGCATATTCGCCTTATTTCTCATATCAAGGAGAAATTCATGAAAAAGGTTTTGCTGTCCCTTTCAGTACTGTTCACGGTCCTCATTGCCGCGGTCTCCGCCTCGGCCGTGGAACCGGGCTCCTCGCCCCCCGACTTTCAACTCACGGATATCGACGGCACCCCCTTCAAACTCTCCGACCTCAAGGGGGAGCTGATCATTCTCAAATTGGCCACCACCTGGTGCCCCACCTGTCTGCAGCAGAGCAACGAATTCATCCAGGCCGCCGCCTACCTGAAAGAGAAAAATATCCGCGTGGTCGAGGTCTACCTGCAAGACTCGGGAAAAATGGTGCGCGCGTACCAGGACAAGACCCAATACGGATTCCCTCACTACACCATGGTCGACGACGGTCAGGCGCTCAAAGCTTACAATGTCTACCTGATCCCGAGGGTCATTCTCATCAACCGCGATTTCAAGGTCATGCGGGACGGGAACATTCTCACTGCCGGACAGATCAAGGCTGAATTTGACAAACTACCGGTGAGCCCGAAACCCTAGAAGTCCTGACTGGCAGCCCCTTTAATAATCGATCTTTCGTTGATGCCCAGCAACAGTGTTGCAAAAGCAGCACAGTAGAAGAAATGCCGAAAAACTTTCAACCGAAGGCCAAACACAGAAAATAGTCAAATTATTCAAACCACTTAAAAGTTTTCATTGAAGGTATTCTGGGACTATTTCTATTGGCATTCTCCTTGCTGTATGACTGATGTACGTTTTATTTGTTCTAGGCTTGATGCTATCGCACAAAACATCCTTCGGGATGGGCGGGCAAGAAGCGCCAAATTCAAGGCGCGCCATGGTCGAGCCATGAAACGTAGTCATTAGGTACGTTGAAGCGGCGAGACGAGGACAGCAACGCAGCAGTTGGCGTTTTTTTGCGACGCCATCCGGTTTCACCAGATCGACAGTCATAGAATCTGGTCCATCAATGGACTCTGACGAAGGGAGGTGAAAAGTATGAAGAAGATGATAACCCTGTTGCTGGCAACCATGCTGGCCGTTTCACTTTCGGCTTGCGCCACGACCAAAGGTGGTACCACCACCAAAGTCAAGTGCCCTGCTTGCGGTTACGAATTCGAAGCTGCGCTGGGAGGCTAACTCGACCTTGCGAACCAGACCCAACAGGCTTTCCGGTATCAGGACGGTCGGCCACCCAATTTTTTGATCGCTATTCACATCAGGAGGCAAAAGTGAGAAAAATCAGAATATTCATGATGGTCGCTGCCGCCTTGGCCCTGGCCTTGCCGGCGACGGCAGCCGACTTCAAGTTCAGCGGCGATATGAACCATCGCTTCAATCTCTACACCAATCAGGCCGGCTTATATAATGGTGTAGAAGGGGTTAAAGATACGGGAACGAAAGGCTCGATTGATGAGGATGATGTCGATGAGTTCTTCGGTGAGATCAAATATCGCCTGCAAACCGAAGCTTCGACCAACGACGGTAAAGTCAAGGCCGTTTACGCCGTCGAACTGGGGGCTATGCGTTTTGGCCAGAACTACACTAAAGGTGGAGGTGCCGGTTATTCCGGCGACGGCGTCAATATCGAGACCCGCTTCGCTTATACCGACATTCAGCTCCCCGCCGGCGACAAAACCCGCCTGGTCATCGGCTTGCAACCCTTCAGCGTCAACAGCTTTCTCTGGCATGAAACCGCCATGGGCGTTAAACTCACAGGGGATGCTGGTCCTGTCGACTACACCTTGGCCTGGATGCGCGGCAAAGAATATTTCAACGATGATGAGGAAGACGATTTTTTTGAAGACGCCGATGCCTTCCTGCTCCGCGGCGACATGAGACCTGCAGAAGAAGTGAAGCTGGGACTCTTCGCTCTCTATCAGATGGCCAACCCCGGTGATGATGCGGCCGCTCCCACTTATTCGTACCTGCTAAAAGAGGTTAATAACGTCGATTACGACCTGTTGACGTTAGGTGTCGACGGAAGCATGTCTGCCGGCAACCTCTTCGCCAACTGGGATCTGATGTTCCAGGACGGCGATGCTCAGGATGCTACCGGAGCAGACTCCGACATCCAAGGCTACCTCTTGCATGCCGACCTCGGCTTCACCTTCGGGAAAACCAAGCTGACCTATACCAGCTGGTATGCTTCAGGCGACGACGACGATACGGACACCGATATGGATAACTTCATTGCGACCGACCTTGACCGGTTCGACAGCGTTATCTTCTTCGAAGGTGGCTATACGGACGACAACTACTTCACCGAAGCGCCCTACATCCTCAACAAAGGTATCTTCTTCAACAAGCTTGCAGTTGACCACCAAGCGACCGACAAACTCAAGGTCGGCGGAGCGCTCATGTATGTGATGACCGCCGAGGATCTGACCCTGGCCGACAACAGCAAAGAAGACAAACTCGGCACCGAAATTGATGCGTATGTCTCGTACGCCCTCTACCCGAATGTCGAACTTGCCCTCAACCTCGGTTATCTCTTCGCCGACGACGGCATGGATTACTGGGAAATGGCCGATCAGCAGGACGGCGAATCGGATACCGATATCTACCGCAGCACCATGCGCGTTCGCTACAGCTTCTAACCCGGCGAACTCGCTCTACCGAAGCTTTTAAGAACAGGCCGGACGAAACGTCCGGCCTGTTCTTTTTCATGGACAAGGACGTCTTCATCAGTACAATGGCATGGCCCTTTTTCGTGCCGTTTTGTTTGCCCCTTCACCTGCCTGACCCGTTACCAACGTTTAACCGACAGGAGATTCAACCTTGATACCACGATCTTTCCTCTCTGTGCTGGTTCTCATTCCTCTGCTGCTCGGCGCCCTGCAGGCGCACGCTTCCGTCGACGCCGTCGCCAAGGATTTCAAGGATCTTTCGGGCGTGGTCATCATGCCGGTTCAGGATGAATTCATCATTGACCAGGATGCCGGTAACGGCGTGGTGGCCGGTGACCTTTTCAGCGTGATCCAAACGGGAACCAAAATCGTTCACCCGGTCACCAACAAGGTCTTGGGCACCCTCGATGAGGTAAAGGGCTTGCTTGTGGTCACCCGGGTACGTTCCGGCTATTCCTATGTGCGGCCGGTGGGACCGGTCCAGGGCATCGGGCGGGGGGATATTGTGCGTCGCTATGGCCAGGTATCCGCCGCTCTCTGGGATTATACTGGACAGGGAGAGGCCTTTTTCGCCAAATTGAAAGCAGCGCTGCCCCATCTTAATTGGCTGGATTACGCCGTCGCCCAGGCCAACCGTCCTCAGAAACCTAGCCCACCGACAACAGACGAACCGGCTTTGATCTTTATCCTGCGCAACGACGGCCTGGATGTGCGCGGCATCGGGTTCCAGACCATCCACGCCTATCCGGCGCCGCTGAATGTTCCGTCACCAGCGACGCCGATTCTGGCGGCCTCGACATCGTTACCGGCGACATCGGCCATCCCGGCCTCCGGGCTGGAAGAACGGCTTCAGGCCCTTGAGCAGAAAGTACAACAGGGGAATACCACTGCGGCCCCCTACCGCTTGGAAGCAGCCCCGCAAAAAATGGACGGGAATGTCGCTTACGAAGTCGCTTATAGTAATTTTGTCAATGTCGGCGATCTCCCAGGGAAAACCCTGATGGCCGACTTTTCCCCGGACGGCAACCGGTTGCTGCTGGCCACCACCGACGGGGGAAAGATCGAAATCTTCGCTGTGACTGAAACCCTGCAGCCGCTGGCCGCAGAGAAACCCAGCCAACCTGGAAAACTGTTGTCCCTGCATTGGTGGCAGCCGCAACCATCCGGACCGCTCTATCTGGCGGCGACCCAAGCTGTCGATCAGAATGTCGCTTTTGGACCTCAAACCGGCAAGAAGATCTCCGGCTCGATTTTCGAATTCACAGGCAGTTCTCTTGTTCCGGTTCGTCAAGGGTTAAATTATCTGCTCGGCAGCTTCGACCGTAACGGCGACGGGATCAAAGAAACGCTCCTGGCCCAGGAGTTCGATCGCGACGTCTTTTTCGGTCCCCGCATCTACGAACTGCAGTCGCGCGGTGACAAAATCGAGCGGGTTGACCTCGGGTTCGATCTTCCCGGTTCTTTTCCCGTGCAGGGGAGTACTTTAGTCGACCTGACCGGCGATGGTCGTCAGGAAGCCGTCTATGTCTTCAATCGGGTCCTCTATATTTATGACGGCAACAAAAAACTATACGAATCAGCGAAGACCATTGGGGGCAGCCAGTCAGTATTCACCTATGCCATTAACCCCGGTGCCGCCGATCAGCTGACCACCACGGCCTCCTTCGAGGTAGCACCGACAGCCGCCGATCTCGATGGTGACGGCCGTCCCGAACTGGTCGCCGTCGCCGCCGAGGGCAGCGCTTTTCGCGCTCCCGGAATCGGTCCCGGCATCAGCAAAAGCTGGCTGCACGTGCTCAAATACCAAAACGGCCGCTTTGTCCGCGGCTCCATGGGGGGCGAACTTGATGTCCCCCTGCAAGGGCTGACGGTCGCCAAAAACCGCGCCCTGCTGGTTGCTTCGCAACCTGGCAGCCTTTTCGGAGAAACCGGAAACAGCACCCTTTTAGCCCTTCCCTTGCAAACAGGGAATTGATACTGTTCCATCAAGCTCGGCGGAAGCCGGGCTTTTTATAACCGATTCAGACAACTTGAGTTCTGCCAACTTCCAACTCATCGTAGGCCGTTTTTTTCGGAGAACCTGCCATCTTCGTCAAACTAAACGGCCTACTCTTTCAATCCACATTGCGAATCGAACAGGAGAACAGGAGATGAACGGAAAAAGAAAAATCTTGGGATGCGCCCTGCTTGGGCTCTTCCTGCTCACCACCCAGGCCCAGGCGGAAATCGAGTTCTTCGGCACCGCCAAGGTCAAACCGACCTTCTATAGCAACTTTGACTTCCAGGACAGCACCTCGGACAAGTCGATTGTCAGCGAGGCCGGCCTCACCAAAGGGGAACACATTCGCGGTGAGATCCGTCTCGGCTGGAAAGCCGAAGGGGACAAGTGGAAAATCAAAATGATCGCTGAAGCGGATGTTGTTTACGAAAAAGACACCGCCGATCGTTCCTACTATATCGGGGCGGAGAAATATAATTCTCCTAACACCGGCGGTGAATTCGGCATCGAACGCCTGGAACTGCTCTACACCTTTCTCCCTCAACTCGAACTACAGACCGGTTGGGATATCCGCGCTCTCGACATCAAGACCGGCGGTCTGCTCTACGGCGACGATCATCCCTTCCTCGGCTTTCGCGGCAAGTTAAGTGATGCAGCCAAATATGAGGTTCTCTACATCCCGATTCAAAACAATATCTCATGGCAGACAACACAGCCTTACGAATCCGCAGATGAAAACGACTGGCGGGTCTACTCTGTCAAGCTGGATTACACCCTTGGAGCAGCCAAGCCCGCCCCCGGCGAGTTCGGCCTGACCTTGAGTCCTCTTTACGCCTATAGCGACAATGACTGGAGGATGGCCCAGATTCACTATTACGGCTTGGAGTTGACCGGAACCACCGGTCCCATTAAGCCCTTTTTTGAAATCGTCGGAGCCGACGGTGATTTCGATGATAGCGCAGGCGGCGGTGACATCTCATCCTGGGCACTCTTCGCCGGGGTCGAAGTTCCAGTTAGCAAGGCGTTCAATCCTTACGTCGCCTTCCGCTACACCCAAGGTGACGATGATGCCACCGACAACGACGTCGATGGCTGGGTCGGAATCACCGACATCGGCCGTTTCACCGGGCTTATGGGGATGGACGGCAGCATTCTCAGCGAAGACCTCGGCCAGAGTTACGGTGCTACCCTCTATTCCTACTCGCCGGAACGCGCGCTGGGCAGCCATCAGTACGGCGGGATCGGCAATGCCGGTTCCGGCGATAACCCCGGCCAGAAGCTTGTTGCCGTCGGCACCCAGGGGGATCTCTCCTCTCTTGTCAACAACCTCATGTATAAAACCCAGGCTTTTTTCATCTGGTACGACGAGACCGACAATCTGACCAACAAGAAGAACCCCGGCAAGAAAGTTGACGACTATGCCGGGACCACCTTCGACCTGCAAATGATGTATGCCTTCAATAAAAACTTCAGCATTGACTACATCTTCAGCACCTTTATCCCCGGAGACGGGATTGAGGATCAGTTCGGCGACGACTTGGCCATGGTCAACGCCCTGACCCTGTCTTGGACCTACTAGGGTGATCACTGCGGCACCCTGCTTACCGACTGCGGAGGTTCTCTTTGGGACCTCCGCAGTTTCCTTCCCACGACGGTGATCCGGCCAGTTTCGCGCGGACGGACAGCAAAGGAGCAGTTTCAATGCCATATTTCCGACGTTTCATCTTCTTTGTACTGATCCTTCCTCTCTTCTTTACCCTTTCAGCTCAGGCCGGCGACTGGCCCAAAATAGAAGGGTCTCTGTCCCTCTGGGATGGCCCTAAGCTGGTCACTCTGCGCACCAACATCGCAGAGCCCCTCACTGCACCGGCTGTGCAGGAGTTACTTGAACTGTTGCTGGAGCGCGGTTTCGTCGTCATCCCGGCCAACCCCAATGCGGTCGTCAAAGAGGGGCTCATCCTGGACCATCGCCTGGAGGACAAAGGGACGGTTCTCGCCCTGAGCCGGGCCGCCGACCAAGCAATTATCGCTTTCGAGCGTCGAATCGCCGTAACACCGGCGACATCCTCAAACCTGTCGCAAACATCTCCGGCCCTCCACACCACCGCCGCGGTTCCTGCTCCGGTGAAGATCGCCGCGCCCTTGGTAGCTGAGCCGCCCGTTCAGCCGGTTTCCCAAGCGGTGACCCCGCCGCCCACACCCATGCCCGCCACAGCAACCGAAAAGCCAAACCGTTTGATTTTACCGCCGGTGAAAACCGACGTTACGGTGTTGAGTCCTTCCGACGCAGAGGCTGCCGGATTGCCGAAGGGCCCTGTCGAGATCGCCGGGGCACCGGCGGCTTTGGTGATTCTTGATGCCCCCACGCCAGAACAGCTGGAGCTGGTGGTACAAGACGGATCCGCCTTGAAAAGACTGCGTTTGAGCAAAGACGGCCTGGCGGAAAGTGAACGAATCGAAGCGCCGCTGTCTCCTCTGCGCCCCTTGCACCTCGACCTCGCTGATCTTGAGAACGACGGAAAACCGGAAATAATCGGCAACTGGGCACAGGATCATCGGGGCATTTATCAGGGAACCGAATCCCATCTGCATACCTGGATTTTTAATGTGAACGATGCCGGATTGTCCCTGCGTGGAAAAGATTTGGGAAGTTATGTCCGGGCAGTACAAAACCGTGCCTTTACCCAGAATCGCGGCGCTTACGATCCCTTTGTCGGGCCGGTGTTTCCTCTTGTGGAAACAGCCGACAACACCTTTATCCCCGATAAAAAGCCGTGCCCTTGGGGCGGGGGAAGCCTCTATGACATCTCTCCCTTCAGCGCCGACGAGGCCCTGGGCTGGGACGAGGCGAGACGCATGCAGGTGGTTGATCGGGTTTCCGGAAAGGCGGTACCGGGAACAACCCTACTGGCAGACCTCGGCGAATTCCGCGGCCCCGAGATCGCTATTCCCTTGGAAACCCCCGAGTACCGCTCGGGGTTCAGCAAGGAAGACCAAGTGCGTGAACGCAATTTTCCCCTACCGCGTCGAGTCAGTTTCGGTACCGATGGGGCTGCCTACACCATCGAAAGAAAACGCAGTTCGGGTTTACCACTGCTCGGCAAACCGAATGGCCAGGATGCCGTGGTGCGTATCGTACGTGATCGCCAAGGGCTACACTTGGAACGGCCCTTCGCCGGGGTGGAAGCCTTCATCATCGACTTTGCTCTGGTCGAACGTTCAGGAAAAGATTTAGCCGTTCTTCTGTTGCTCAATGAACAGGAAAATGGCAGCGGGCGTGCCTGGCTGCAGTTGGTGCACTAACACAAAATCCGCTCTCATGGTTGCTCCCTCCACAGACCTCCCAGTCTGTTCTGATTCCAAAGCGCCCTGGGCGTTTATCTGAAGGACTAAAAGCCCTTTTGGTAACCCCAGGGCGATCACCGTCACATCGTATAAATTTGCTCGCCGAGTTTACCTAAGGGACGAAGTGCGTCGATGCCTGAGGCAGGAATGCGCTTTTCACCCTCCCCGTCTCAAAATCCCCAGGTCCCGAAAGCAGCCGAACCGCACTGGCCTTATTGTGCAAAAATTGCGTACACTATGCAGGAATTGCACGATTCGCGCACCCCAAAACGAAATAAATCAGCAACTTGGGCGCTGGCACAAAACTTTCATAAAAGTTGGCCACAGCCCTCTTGTGATGATGAGCGATTCAAAAAGGACACAAGCCATGAAACAACGCAACCGACAAACCGGGTTCACGCTGATGGAACTGATCATCGTGGTCGCCATTATCGCCATCAGCGCAGCCATCGCCATTCCCGGCATCATGAACTGGCTGCCGAACTACCGGTTGAGTGGCGCCGCGCGAGAACTGTTTTCCAACATGCAGAAAGCAAAATCTGAGGCCGTCAAACGCAACACCAGTATCGGCATCGCATTCACCACCGTTGTGTTTCCGGCTACGGGCGGCGGCTACACCGTTTTTATCGATGACGGTGAAGGTGGAGGCACTCCCGGCAATGCCGTTCAAGACGGCGGTGAACGATTGCTGTTCCAGATCACCATGCCGCCCGGCTGCTCGCTGGTTACTGCAACCTTTAACGGCGCGAGAACGGGCTATAATTCTCGCGGACTACCTCTGGGAAACCGAATAGGTACCGTCACAATCAGAAACGCCAGATCACGCTCGTTCGATGTAGCTCTCTCTATAGCCGGTTATGCCGCAATAACCAATAACCCATAGTTTCACCGACGCCGATGGCAGCTGGCAATAACCTGAATAGGAATGAATGTCATGAAGAATAAACCCTTAGCTTCGCACATGAAACAACGGGGCTTCACTCTGGTTGAAATCCTTATCGCTCTGGCCATATCCGGCCTGTTGCTGACAGCAGTTTATGCGGCCTTCCAGTCGCAGCAGAAGAGCTATCTGGCCCAAGATCAGGTTGCAGAAGTACAGCAAAACATCCGTGCAGGCATAGATTTTATGGTGCGCGAAATGCGCATGGCGGGATACGACCCCACAGGAACAGACAGAGCCGGGATTGAAGTCGCTACGATTGGGCATTTTGGATTTACGCAGGATCTTAATGCTGACGGCGACATCGAAGACCCGAATGAATCGGTTATTTATGGATTCAAAGATGAGTTTGATAGCGAACCCGATGGCATAGTAGACAACAATGATGTAGCTCCTCTTGGTAGAGATACCGGGGGAGGCTTACAGCCAGTAACAGACAACATTCAGGCCATCGAGTTTCTTTACTTTGATCAAGATGGCGGAATTCTTGATACCAGCATCGCTGCGAATCTTCGCAGAATCCGCAGTGTGCAAACCTCCCTTTTGGCCCGCGCAGATCGACCTGACATGCAGTTCACCAATACCCAAACCTATACCGCGGCATCCGGCGCCGTCTGGGGGCCATACAACGACAACTTCCGCCGACGCTTCCAAATCATCACGGTGCAATGCCGCAACATGGAGTGATGAATCATGTGCCCAAAACTTTTGTCCGATTCTTCCGGTTTCACCCTGATTGAGGTACTCATCACCCTGGTAATCTTTGCCGTCGGCATTCTGGGGCTGGCCCTGATGCAGATTTCGGCCATCAAGGGCAACTCCGTTGCCAACCGGGTTACAGAAGCAGCCAACATCGCCAGTAATCAGATCGAACAGATTTTCAGCTGGGATTATAACGACAACCGCCTTGAAGAAGACACAAACGGCATCTATACCCTCACCAATGGCGCAGATCAAGTTGCCGACGGCCATCAATTGGATGCCGGTGGCAACTATGACATCATCTGGAATGTCCAGGAAAATACCCCGGTAGCGGACAGCAAAACTGTAGATGTCACCGTCATCTGGTTTGACAAGGGGCAGAGCAAGGAACTCATCCTGTCCACCATAAAGACCCCATAATGGCATTTCCGCCAAACGAGGATTTCATGAACGACCGTCTACAAACCAACGAAAAAGGCTTTGTACTGATCAGCGCCATGCTATTTCTGATCATCCTGACCACGATTGGCATTCTAGCCACCAACATCACCACAGTGGAATTGCAGATTTCTACCAACGACCGCATCACCAGAGAAAACTTTTACAACCAGGAAATGGGGTTGACGGTTGCAAAAATAAATTACCGGGATTGGATGACCAGTGAGTTTGTTAAAGACAGTACAACGGCTGCTTATTTCCCAGAACCCGGCACCCTGGGTACAGATGCTAACGGAAACGGCATCGATGATCGCAGTGAAATCACCAACAGCGCCGGGGAGGTTATCGCCATCTACAAAGCTCGTAAAATCGATTCTCCAGCAGCAATTATCAGCACGTGGGAAGATGCGGACGTATTTGGCAGTGCCGCCAATCATCCGGCAAATCAGATTCCGGTACTTGAACATAAAACCGACGCATCCAAAGTTCCTGGAAGCGGCTACGGAGCAGGTAATGTGTTAAGGCGCTATGCCTTAACCGCTTATTCACCCAGAAACGATCGTAATGTCATTCTTCAAGAGGGCCTGATTCGCGCATTTCCACAATAAGACACCATAACTATGAGGTCTTTTTACTGCCTTGCCATCGGCAGGCGTTACCCCGAACAAGGAGTACCCTATGAAACTTTCACGATTCTTATTTCTGGTCAGTCTGCTGCTGATGGCTCTTACCGCCCAAGCAGACGATATCGACATCTACGGGGTTTCCGGCATTGGTGAGGGCCTCAAGCCCAACGTGCTGATTATCCTGGACAATTCAGGCAGCATGGACGAAAACGACGTTCCAGGAGAACCTTACGATCCCAATGTAACCTATTCAGGAAACTATGAAACCAACCGGGTTTATGAAAAGGATGGAAAAAGTTGGGATTTCTATTTTTCCGATATTGACTCGGCGAACTGGACCTGTGAACCCGCTCGTACACAACTTAAAACCACAGGTTCCTGGAAAGGAAAGCTCCGCCTAAAAAAAGGAATTGTTACATGCACAAACTCGGGCTCAGCCCATGATTACCGGCTTGGTAATTATCGCAACTTTTTGGCATCAGGCGGTGCTTATCGTATCCGCATGGAAGTGGCCAAAGAGGTAGTCGCCAATCTGATTTATCAAAACCATGAAAAAGTTAATTTTGGTCTGATGGCATTCAATACAGGGGGCAACGCTGATAATGGCGGCTACATCGTGGCTAAATGCGGTGCAGAGTTGCAGACCCTGATCGGTTCATATACTCCCGGAACCTCCGTCATGCTTGATAATGAACAGAATGATTTTGGCGCGGTCGGAACTCTTTATTCCACAACCTGGACACCGTTATCTGAAACCATGGCAGAAGCGGGGCTCTACTTCGCCGGAAAACAAAGTTGGTTCAATGGAACATCTACCGGCAGCAGCTATCCCCTTGGGAAATACAGCTATTCCTGTACACAAGACAATGATGGTTGTCAAAACTACAACGCGAGCAGTCCCATCGAATTTCGATGTCAGAAAAATTATATTATTTTGGTTACCGATGGAGAGCCAACGCACGATGATGACAAACTTGACAGCTTAAACTACATTATCAACCAGCGCTTGACTGAAAGTGGAACTGATGGTAACAACAGCTATTTGGATGATGTCGCCGAATTTTTAAATGCCAACGATCTTCTACCAGAACTCGGTTCAGCTGGAGATTTCCCCGATCAGACAGTTACAACCTACACGGTTGGCTTTCAGACAGACCAGGATCTTCTGGAAAGCACCGCCAGCCGTGGTGGCGGCGAGTACTATACCGCCACCAGCGCCGCTGAACTGGGAGAATCGCTGACCAATATCATCGATACCATTGGTCAGCTTAATGAAATGTTTACGGCCTCCACGGTGCCCGTAAGCACTGCGGACGGCGTATTTTCAGGAAATCACATCTATCTTGGCCTGTTTCAACCCACCAATCAGAGCAACTGGCTTGGAAATCTGAAAAAATTTGGCCTTTCCGATGACGGTGCCATTTTGGACAAGTTTGGTAATCCGGCAGCCAATGACAAGGGCACCATTTTCGACAGCGCCACCTCCTATTGGTGCACAGCAGCCGACGGGCCAAATGTAGCAGCCGGTGGCGCCGGCGAACTTCTGCGCGACCGTACAACAGATCGGGTACTGTACACCTACACGGGCAGCAACAGCGCCCTTAACCACAGCAGCAACCTGTTCACGGCCACCAACACGGTTTTAACAGCCGCCACGGAGGCCGACCCACCGGGCTTAGGTCTCAGCCTCGATGACATAAATGCCGTGCATCAAGGCGTGGCTGATGACTGGCCCTTGGGCAGCCTGTTGCACTTTCAGCCATTGGTGGAACATTACGATATCGACAACGATGGCGCCTACGATGGTTCCGGCGACAAATCCGTCATTTTTGTCGGTGGCAACGATGGTTTGCTGCATTGTTTTGATGACAGCACAGGCGAAGAGCTTTGGGGCTTTATTCCGCCTGATCTGTTATCCAATATCAACCTGCTGAGCAGTGCAGATGATCTGCTCTACTTTGTCGATGGCAACGCCAGTCTGTATCACTATGACGACGATGGTAGTGCCAATACCCCTGACAAAAAATTACTCATCTTCGGTCAGCGGCGCGGCGGTTTCAGCTACACCACTTTGGATGTGACCAATCACAGTGCACCGCTATATAAATACAGTATCGATGCGGACCACCTCGGTAGTGGCCAAGAGGTTTTGGGACAATCCTGGGCAGAACCCCAACCGTGCCGCATGGGCTACATGGATAACTCTACCTACAAAACCAAGGATGTTTTCTTCCTATCAGGCGGTTACGACATCAACCAAGACAAGGAAGGGGAAGAAAAAGCAACAGAAGACAGCATAGGCCGCGCCGTATTTGCCATTGACGCACAGACGGGCGCGTTGTTCAGTAACTGCCTGTTCAGTCACTCTAACTATGCTTCTATGACCCATTCCATTATTGACGCCGCCGCTTATCCCAGCCCATACACAGGAACCAGCACCCGCATCTACGCCGGTGATCTGAATGGAAATCTTTTCGCGTTCCGAGATGACATCTTCCATCGTAATCGTGATGCCAGCAAAAGCGCTGATTTTGAGGGCAAATACGACGGCCAAGAAGATGGGAACTGGGAGCAGAAATTGAAACTGTATAGCGCCCCAGGCAAGAAAATCTGGTACGCTCCAGAAATTACCTACGAATATTATCCGGTTAATTTTACCTACCCCGCCAACGAAACCGGCGGCTCTAGCGAAGAGATTCGTACCGAATACCGAGTAGGCGACTTCGTATTCTTTGGCACCGGCGACCGTTCGCGCCCGAATGAAACAGGCACCGTTAATGTTTTCTACGCCATAAAAAACAACTGGCAGTGGCCTGACAATTCACCCACAATCATCGAAGCCTATGTCGATAAAAATGACAATGGTACAGTAAAAGCAAAATCCGACAATCACATAATTACTGATGAAGAATATTTCATTCTTGATGTCACTGACAATCGGATCCATGACCAGCAAGTAGATGAACAAGTGCGTATTGATTTTAATAATTTCGTAAAGACTGCTCTTAAGAAACCAAACAACAGGGGATGGTTCCTGCGCTTGATCGAGAAAAATGGCAGTTCTGTAGGTGAAAAGCTGGTTTCATCACCTCTTATTTTCTCTGGTATTGTCCTTTTCACTACCTTCGTCCCTGAATCAAATGCCGATGGAAGCTGTGACGCCGGGAATGATCCCTGTGCCAGCCCAGGCAGCAGTGGAACAGGCTATCTTTATGCGTTGGATTATCTTACCGGCGCAGACGCCTTTAACCTCGTTGAAGAACGACGTTTACCCTTGGCAAAATCCGGCATTCCACCAGCACCGACACTAATCGTGACAGAAGAGGGGCCGATCGTTTTAGTCGGAACACAAGGCCCCTCAGATGATGATGATGAGGATGACGATATTGACCCTTGGCCAGACTTGAAGAAAAATGTAGTTGAGCGATTTTTCTGGCGGCAGTTAAACCTTAATTAACTCACACTTTCATCAAGGAGACAGCATGCATAAAATTCAAAAAAATATCTTCATCCTGTTTCTCGGGGCTTTCCTCCTCATTGTCGCAAGAGGAAATCTTTTAATGGCCGCTGAAACCGCGAGTCAACAACCTTACCGCTTGGACGCAGGAGTCATGTACATTGTTCCAGACGATAATCTGGCGATTATTGCCGAAAAGGAAATTCACCTGAAATCGCACATCGAGAAAGGGATTAAAGTGTGGGATACCCGGTTTATTGATGCGCAGGACAAAGAAATTAACCTGTCCACCTTCAAAAAGCGCGACCGGGTTCTAGTGACCGGTTCAATCGAAAACGGCAAGATCACCGCCGACGAAATCCGCCTGCTACGACCAGCAGCAGACTAAATCTCCGCGAAAGCTACCCGCTTCTCTGGGCAATCGAGTAGGGTGAGGCGAGCAGATCAAGCTCGCCTCATCCCTCTCACAGAACCGTACGTACGGGCCTCGTATACGGCTCCTGTCCATTCTTCCCCTCAGTACATCTGAGGCAGGTACCCGGTTT
>NZ_JAVESI010000051.1:0-21657 GCF_034006665.1 Trichloromonas sp. | reverse complement strand
TCAGTTAAAATATTAAATAAATATTCTAACTGGATTAAAAAAATGGGAGGTGATATAAATATTATAGAGTATGTTATTCAAAATCATATGCGATATAAACATATAGATGAAATGAGATTAAACATACAGAAAAATCTTATAAATCATAAATATTTTAAATACCTAGAAAAATTTTCAACCGCAGATTATGGTGGTAGTGAATTAGAATGCAAACCAATAAAAGATATCAGTGATATTAAAAATAATATTAAAGAAAACGAAATAAAGGAAAAAGAAAATAAAATAATATCAGATAAATTTAATGGTAGAATTATTATGAGTAAATATCCACAATTAAAAGGTAAAGAATTGGGAAATACAATTAACAATTTTAAGAAATATATTGGTGATTTTAGAAAATATGCTTTATTTAATACATCTGATAAAATTTTAAATGATTTTGATAAATTTATCAATATGTAAAAATTAATATATAAATAAAAATAATATTTATATTATGTCAAATATATTAAAATTTAATGATTTTCTAAATAAAATAGAAGAAGGTGTAGGTGATAAATATCTTAAAAGAAAACATAATATATCAGATGAGTTTGAAGATTTTGAAAAAACATATAATAAATCTAAATTAAAAAAAGATGATATTATAGGCACTATCGGGAAAACTAGTATAATAAAAAACCCATCTAATCTAGATAATATAGAATACGGTGTAAGATGCGTAATTACTAAAAATGGTGATTTGTATATATCTGATAGTATGAGTGATGTTATTCATAATGACATATTATTATTTTTAAAAAACAAAGGCATAATAAGTGAAAGTCATATTAAATGGGAAAATTTAGAAAATAGAAAACCAAATGAATTTATAACGGTTCAAAGAGTATGGAATAAGGATATTATTGCAATCGGTGAATCTTATATGATACCAAAAAGAGGAGAAGAAAAACAAAATGCTTTAAATTTATTTGTGCCTTTTTTTAATAATGCAAAAATTAAAAATCCTAATATTAAATTTGTACCATTAACTATAAAAAGCGCAGTTAGAGAATATTTAAATGAAAAAGAAATAAGTGACTGGAGAACTAAAGGTTCAGGTTCTTAAACTTTTAATTTTTTTTAAAATATAATTATTATGATATTACCAATTGTAACATATGGTGATCCTATTTTAAGGAAGAAATGTAATAATGTTAAAGAAATAACAGAAAATATAATTATTCTTATTAATGATATGTTTGATACTCTTAAAAACACAGGTGGAGTAGGGTTATCAGCAAATCAAGTTAATATACCATTAAATATATTTATAGTTAATTATGAGTATAATGATGATTTTATCAGTAAAGTTTTTATAAATCCTAATATAATTGAATATAGTGATGATAAACAAATTTCAAAAGAAGGATGTTTAAGTTTCCCATCTTTATATGATGATGTATCTAGATCATCGAGTATAAAAATTGAATATCAAGACATTGATTTTAATAATAAGGTTGATCATTATTCGGGTGATATTGCCAGAATAATACAACATGAATATGATCATTTAAAGGGTGTTCTTTTTATAGATAAAATAAATCCATTAAAGAGAAAAATTATAAGTAGTAAATTAAAATCTATTTTAAAAAAGAAAATACATACCAACTATTTAATAAAATAAAAATTAATTTTGAATTATGAAAAAGAATTTATCTATTAAAAAAAATGATGTTAAAATTTATGGGATGTCTAATAATGACGTCAATGAAACATTAACAAATTTGATTAAAAATTGTGTTGATTTAACACTAAAAAGAACTAAGAGAGATAAAATTGTTAAAAAATTAAAAAACGGAATAGAAGATATTAGTATACATAATCCTGAAATATATGATGATAATATAAGAGAACAGATATTTTTTTATATGGATTCTGTTTTTAATCAGATGGATTATCAGGAAATCGATATTGATGAATTATTTATTTGAAAATAAATCCCGATTATTAATCGGGATTTTTTGTATAATAAAATATTTTTTGTATATTTGCATTCTAAATAATAAAATTATGATAAAATTTATTCCAACAAATTGTCCAGAATGTGATCATAAATTATCGATTATAGAAGGAAAAAATGGAAAGTTAAAATTAATTTGTCCAAATAAAGATTGTATTGGTGTTTCTCTTAAAAAATTCCAAAAAGGTATGTCATCTTTTGAAATATCAGGAATTGGTCCAGCTGTTTATACCAAATTATATGAAGCTGGTGTTAGAAATATTGTTGACTTATTGACTTTTACCAAAGAAGATTATATTAATAGTGGCGTATTTAAAGATGGTAGATCACTAGATAAAATGATGGAATCAATATTATCATTAAAAAATATTAAACTATCTAATATTATTGAATCTTTACAAATTGATGGTATTGGCAATACTATTAGTAAAGAGGTTGAAAAATATATTATGACAGGAAAATATAATCCATCTGGTATGGAATATTCGATACGTGAACAAATTGAAAATCCTAATTCTGAATTACATTCAAAGATTAATGAAATTGTTGATAATATCGCAAGAATACGTGATGTTAATGTGTTGGGTAATATGGTTGAAGAAAAAATGGAAGATGGTATATCCACAAAAATTATTGAAATGACTGGTTCTCCTAAAGATTTTGGATTTAATACAAAATCTGATTTCATGGAAGTTATTAGTCCTTTTGGTTTTGTGCAAGGTAGTTTAAATAAAGATTGTAATTTTTTAGTTACTGATGATTTATCATCAATGACATCAAAAATGTCAAAGGCTCAAAAATTGGGAGTACAGGTTGTTACTTATGGGCAATTAATTGAAATGTTTAACATTAAATAGATATGGAAAAGAAATTTGATTATTTAATAATATATCGTTTATTATTTGGTTTATTTAGAATAAAAATACATACTGCGATACCATCAATATCTGAAGATAAAATGGATTTTTTCAGAAAATACAGAGATGTATATGGTGATAAATATGGTAAAGATAATGTAATTATTGAAATGGTATGGGAAAATGAATCATTTAATGGTTCTGGTAAAAGAATTTTTAAATTAAAATAAGTAAAAATTATGAGTTATAATTTATTTTTAGATGATTGGAAAGTTCCTACTGATTGTAGAAATTATAATGGTGATGGATCAATTTATGATACAGAAGAGTTTTTTATCGCTAGGGATTACGATAAGTTTTATGAAATCATAAAAAGAGAAGGAGTTCCAAAATTTGTATCATTTGATTATGATTTAGGATTATGTCCAAAAGATGGATTAGAATGTGCAAAATTTTTAAAATTCTATTGTGAAGAATTAGGTGTAGATTTTCCTGAATACAATGTACATTCAAGTTGGCCTGGTATAAAAGGAGAATTTGTAGATATAATTAAAAAATAAAAATAAAAATTATGGTATATTATAAAGTTGAATATTTATATTATGAGTATAATAATAATAAAACAAAAAAATCTTTTAAAAAATTTAATATTTTAAATGATGCAAGAAATTTCAAGAAAAAAATAGAAAAATATTTAATGTATTATAATATGGATGATCTTGATAATAAAATTATCAAATGGGGTGATGATATTTTAGAACAAAAAGGACATTTTACATCAGTTGGTAATATAATCGAAGTTAACCATATAGAAAAAATAATTATATGATATATTTTTATAGGTATTTTTATAAATCATCTATTTTAAAGTGGATTATAAAAATGTTTAATTATTCTAAAGAAAGAAAATGGTACTCCGTTTATTTTGCCCTTGATATACATGGTGTTATATCTAAACCTGATTATAGAAAAACAATAAAAGAAATAAATTATTATCCTTACGCTAAAGAAACATTACAATTATTAAGTAAAAGAGATGATATTGTAATGTTTCTTTTTACATCTTCATATTCAGATGAAATAAATAAATATATGGATATATTTAAAAAAGATCAAATACATTTTAAATATATTAATGAAAACCTAGAAATATCAGATTCTAATGGTTCATTTGGGTATTATGAAAAGAAACCATATTTTAATGTCTATTTTGAAGATAAAGCAGGATTTAATCCATATATTGATTGGTATCCTATTTATAAATATTTTAAAAAAACTAAATATTTACCTGATAAATCATGGAATCATAAATATGTAGAAACATATCATAAATATAATAATTTATAATTTATATATAAATTAAAAATAACTAATAAAATAAAATGAATAGAATAATTAAAAAATTTTTAGATTTAACAGACTATACATATACATATGGAGACGAGGATGAATTAAAAAAACACTTACCCGATAATATAAATAGTGATGAATTTGGTAATTTTTTTATTAAAATCGGAGAAAATAGCGAAACAATGTTTTGTTCGCATTTAGATACCGCAGCATTTGAAAAACAAAAAGTTCAGCATGATTTTTGGAAAACAGAAGGACAATTATTTGTAGGTACTAAAGGTGATATAATTAAAAGAACATATAAAAATAAAAAAGGAGAATCTATTGAATATGATGCAAAAGAAGGTACATTATTAGGAGCAGATGATAAAGCAGGTGTTGTCATAATGTTAAATATGATAGAAAATAATATACCTGGTTTATATTACTTTTTTGTTGGTGAAGAAGTAGGTAGAATTGGATCAACACATGCATTAAAAAAATATAAAGATATTTTTAAAAGTTATAAAAGATGTATTGCGTTTGATAGAAGAGGGTATGGTTCAATTATATCTAGGCAAATGGGGATGCAATGTTGTTCTAATGATTTTGTCAATGAATTATCAATACAGTTTAAAAAACATGGAATGAAATTTGAAAATGATCCAACTGGTATATATACAGATTCAGCAACATTTATGAGTATTATACCAGAATGCACTAATCTATCTGTTGGGTATTTTGATGAGCACACTGAATTTGAATCACAAAATTTAACATATTTAATAAAATTAGCAAATACTTGTACTAAAATAGATTGGGAATCATTACCAACAAAAAGAAACCCAAATCCATTTAAGACAGAAGATCCTAAAAGAAAACCAAAAACACAAGGAGATTTAACTGATGATGAATTATGGGATATTTTTATAGATGTTGATGATATATTAGAATCAATTGCTGATGTATATTGTAAAAATTATAAAGATTTCATACCGGAAAAAGAAATGATATATTATGATTATAATACAGAAAATTTAACATCAGTATGGATACACGAAGATGGTTCAATAACAGTAGATAATCAAACATTTAGAGATTATAATGATTTAAAAGAAGCATTATTATTTTATTTTGATTATAATGAAAAAGATGATAATTATGTAGATATTGACGATGACGATGACGATGATGATTATGTAGATGTTGACGATGACGATGATGATTTTAATTTTAAAAATAATATGGAAAAGATGTCAAATGAATTTACTAATAAATTGGACATGACTAAATTTTTAGAAGATATAATAATTTATGTTGATTCTAAAAATAATAATGAAATATCTGCAGCTAATATGCAAAAAATATTAGATAAATATAATAAAAAAATTGAATCAATAATTTATTGGATATATTATAATGGTAATGATCCAGATAAAACATATGGTATAACATGGGATAACGATAATAATATATTTAAAATTTACACAAATTAATAATAAAGGGGTTTAATTTAGATTAAACCCCTTTATTTTTTCTATTTCTATTTTTAAATCATTGGCTTTTTCATACTCTTCATTTTTAGCATAATCTAACATTTTATCATTTAAGATATTTATTTTTATGTGATATAAATTATTATTATCAATATTTAAAATAAGTTCAAATAAATTATCTTTATATTGTTTAATTATTTCTTCTATATAGTAATCGACATTATCATTTATTATTTGTGATATTATCATTTTGTATTTCTCGTCTTGATTAATTAAAATATCTTCTAATTTTTTATAAATTCTATAAAATTCATTAATTATATCATTGATGTTGTCAATATCTTTAATATCATTAATATCCTTATTATAAATGTTATTAAAGAAGTATTTAATAATTATATTATTACTATCTAACTTTTCATCATTATACAATCCAATTAGACTTAGATAATTAAAAGTTAGCAGATTTATTTTGCCCAATTCTTTTTTATCCATAATTATATAAAAATTGATTATATTTTTAATATATATAAATATAAATTTAATTTATAAATATCAAAAAATGAGTTAATATATTTTATATATAGATTAGTTAATTAAAGTTTAAAAAATAAATATAACAAAATGCCAATACAAGAAAAAGATTTAGGTAAATACAAAAGATCAGCTATTTATATCGAAGAGATCAATAATTCAATAATAGAATTACCTGCACAAAATGTACTAATAAATTTAGTACCTGGTTTTTCTAAAAAAGGACCAGTTAATAGACCAGTCTATGTAGATAATAGAATAGACTTTGAAAGAATTTTCGGTACTGTTGATAGACAATTAGAAAGTAAAGGTTCATTCTTTCATAGAACTGTTATAAAAATGTTGGAAACTGGACCTGTTTGGGCACTTAATTTATTAAGAACTTTACCAAATAGAGATATTTTAAATTACGCATCTGTATCTACAAGTGCATTATATCCAAATTCAGATTTTACAAACTTAAAAACAGCTGATTATGAAAGATTTTTCAATAGACAAGATTTTTGGGAAAGAGATTCAGAATCATTCTTAGATGTTGTTAATGATCCAACGCCTGATAATGATAGATTAATTCATCTTACAAACATGGGTGATAAAAAAATAACAACATTTATATTTAAATCGACACTAAGAGGGTTTGATATTACTGCTTCACAATGGTATGGTGGTGATGTAAAAGTTCCAGAATTTATACATCCAAATGATTTAATATCAGATTATATGGTAACTGTTCTTGTATTAAGTGGTGACTGGACAAATTATAAAGATTTAAGCGTTAGTACAACATGGTCAAAATACTTTACTACTAATGGTTTAATAACAGAAAACATTCAAGATTTTGTAAATGAAAGAAATGTTATAACATTAGGTGTATATGACGTTAGTTTAATACCTGATTTTAAAGATATTAATGATAATGACATGTTTATTGAAAATATTATAAATAATAATACAGATAAAACTGGATTATTTTGTACATATAATAGAGATATCATACAAGACAAAAATGGATTAACTGAAAATATAGATTTAATTGGTGGAACATTAGTTGGACTTGATGTAAGTAATATAAACTTCTTATCATATAATCAATCAATTAAAGAAGATATCGAATATTCTATAAAACATCTAGATTCTCCTAATAATACATTTGGTACTACTTCTTTTGGTAATAGAACAAATGTTTGGAATAACTGGACACAAATAGGTATAGAAAATGAAAATTTTAATTCTGGTACAATGTTACTATCATTTGATAGTGGTACATATATTATAAATGGCGTAGAATATGACATGTCTGCATTAAGTATGAGTAATAGTGTTACTATAAGTAATGTTACTGTTGGAAACCAAAGAAAAGACGTGATATATTTAGATTCAACTGGTTTAAATGTTATGAATGGATTGGAAAATTTATCAGGTGAAACATTTATAAATAGATCAATAACATTTGATAATAATAATACAATAATAATTGGAACATTAGAACTACAAAATAGCGGTGGTACATATATTCATTCATTTGATTATATAACTGAAAGTAGTGATTTAAATACAATTGGTATAACAGCAACTGATGAAACAGATCATATTAAAATTGAATTTTTAGGAACTAGTGGAACAACAATATCTAATAATGAATATTTTAAATTGAGATTACAAAAGATATATAATGAAATATCTACTAATTTACAATTAAATAAAGGTGTTATTATTAACACTGATGGATTAAATAAAACTGAAATAATAGATATTAATTCATTGTCTTATACATCATCTAATAATTCACAAATTCATATATATGTTGATACACCTGCTGATTATATAAATTCTGGTAATATTTTATTATATTATATCGATGATGAATTTATATTAAGTAGTAATACAAATGAATTTGTTACAAAATATGATAGTGATGTAAATGTTGTAGCTAAATATTCTAAATTTTATGAAGATTATTTTAACGGTATAATATCAAATGGAGATTATATTGATTATTTAGGTACTAAAATTAAAATAAATATGTACCTAAATACTAATGATATATTAACTGTTAAAATAGAAGAATTTATTAATGGTAGTGCTGGTATAACAGTATCATCTGATATTGGAAATTGGAAACAAACATTAGAAATAGAAGATTTAATAATAGAGGATGAAACAAATACCGTATCTATAAGAATTAATAAAGATAGATATTCTGAAATTAAAAGAAATATGTATGTAGAAGCATATTATGACGAAGATGACACTACAACAGTACATAGAAAATTAACAAGAATAATAGATGTTAAGAATGATCCAGACAATACGGATTTTAAAATTATTTATACTGATGCACCAATAGCAATTAAACATATTGATGGTTCAAGTAGATTATATACAATTGTTTATCCACCAGTTTATCAATATGTTACTACATTGAAAGGTGTGGCATTAAAACCATTTGTTATTCATCAAGATTCTATACCTGATGGTACAGAGAATAGACAAAATAATATTTTAAATGTTATTTCTAAAAATACTTCACTGTATAATGGTTTAGTTAATAAGAATAAAATAAGTTGGAGATATTTAATTGATTCATTTGGTTTAGGATTAACACAAAATTCAAAACAACAATATTTGGATCTTTGTGGTAAGAAACTAAATTGTTTTGGTTTTATAAATATGCCAAGTGCTAAACAATTTAAAAAATCAATAAACCCAAGTTTTGTTAATGATGATGGATCATTAAATACCGAATATATTAAGAATGGTGCAAATGAAGATAAAAACCCAAATTTCAGATATACTTTTGGACAAGGTGTTGGTAGATCAACAGTTGGTTATTTCTTCCCATATGTTAGAGTAACAGAAGATAATATAACTAGATTTGTTCCACCTGCAGCAAATGTAGCAACTGCATATATGAGAAAATTCACTACTAGTGCTTCTGGTGTATATCCACATACAATTGTAGCCGGTGTTAATATGGGTAGAATACCTGATATTGCAAGTACTGAAATGGATTTTACTGATAATGATTTAGATAATTTATCAGATATGGGATGTAATCCAATTATGTTTATTAGAAATGTTGGTTATATAATAAGCGAAGAAAGCACTGCTGAAGTTTTTCCTGTATCTAGCTTAAGTTACATACATTCAAGAGAAGTATTAATTGAACTTGAAAATGAATTATATGACATGTTATTAAGATATCAATGGAAATTCAATACACCTGGAATAAGAGCAGAAATAAAGTATAGAGCTGACATGATATGTCAAAGATATGTTGATATAGATGCATTATATGATTATAAGAATATATGTGACGAAACAAATAATACTAATTATATAATAGATTTACAGGGTGGAGTATTAGATACACATATTGAGATAATTAAAGGAATGGGATGGATTGTTAATAATATCACGATTGAAAAAACAGGTGGTATTAGTTCGTCAGGTTTCCAACAATAAATACTACATACATTTAAAAACCCTACTATTAATAGTAGGGTTTTTTATTAAACAATAATTATTATTTTATATATAAGTATAAAATAATCGGTGAAGTATGGATAGGAAAAATAAATTTATAAAATTATCAAATGAAAAACATAATAATTTCTATAAATATGATAAAATTAACTATATAAATAATAAAACTAAAGTAATAATTACTTGTCCAATTCATGGTGATTTTGAACAATGCCCATCTTCTCATTTGAAAGGTTATGGGTGTAGGAAATGTGCAAATGATAAAAAAAGATTAAATAAGGATGATGTTTTAGTTAGATTAAATTCTATTCATAACAATAAATATAAATATACTGATTTAATATTTAATAAAAATAGTGATAAAATAAAAATAATATGTCCAGTTCACGGTGAGTTTAAACAAATATTATCAGATCATTTAAGTGGAAGAGGTTGTCCTGTTTGTGGTGGTACAAAACCCAAAGATATTGATGAATTTATTAAAAATTCTAATCATATACATGATCATAAATATAACTACACCAAATTTAATTATTTTAATAATAAAACAAAAAGTATAATAATTTGTCCTATTCATGGTGAATTCAAACAAAGTCCAAATATGCATTTAAAAGGATTTGGTTGTCCAGAATGTAAAACAAGAAAATCGAACACAATAGAATATATAGAGAAAGCAAAAATAGTGCATAATAATTATTATACATATAATAATTCTAATTATAATGGTAGTGATCATTATATAACTATAACTTGTCCTATACATGGTGATTTTGAACAAAGAGCTGCTGGTCATTTACAAGGTTTTGGTTGTAATAAATGTAATAAAAGTAAAGGAGAAAATAAAATTGAAAAGTTTTTAATTGATAATAATATAGAATACGAAACTCAAAAATATTTAAATGGGTGTGACAATATTAATAAATTATATTTTGATTTTTATTTACCATTATATAATTTATGTATAGAATATGATGGTGAATTTCATTATAAAAAAATATTTGAAAACAATGATATAAATAAACAAATAGAAAGAGATAATATTAAAAATAATTTTTGTGCAACTAATAATATTAAATTAATTAGAATATCATATAAAAATTTTAATGATATTGATAAAATATTAAAAGATAATTTATTTATGGATAATATATTAGAACAACCTGATCCATCTGGTAAATTATCAAAAGAGTTATATTTAAAAAATAATTATAATGAATTATATTTAGATATAATAAATTATAGTAAATTAAATAATATAGAACATATATCTTTTAAAGAAAAGGTTTATTGTTATAAGCATAATATTGTTCCACCAAAATGTAGTAATCCAAATTGTAATAATTATGTTAAATTTAAAAATTCTACAATAGGTTATAAAAAATATTGTTCGATAAAATGTATCAGTTCTGACCCAGTTATTAAAGATATTAAAAAACAAAAATCCTTAGAAAAATTTGGAACAAATACACCAGCTGAATCTGATATTATAAAAAATAAGATTATTAAAACAAATAATTATAGGTATGGTTATAATTGTTCTTTACAAAATGAAAAAATAAAAGAAAAGAGCAAAAAAACATTAATGAAAAATTACGGAGTTGATGTACCATTAAAATCATCTATTATACAAAAGAAAAGAATAAATAATTTTGATGTTAAAAAATGGCGTAAAAAATTTGAAAAAACTATGATAGAAAAGTATGGAGTTAAACATGCTTTACAAAATGATGATATTAAAGAAAAAATAAAAAATACTAATATAAATAAATATGGTAAAGATAATCCAAATAAAGTTAAAAAAATTATTGATAAACGATTAAATAGTAGAGATGAAAATATATGGCAAAAGAATTTAAAAAATACAATGTTAGATAGATATGGTGTTTTTAATGCAATGGACATTGAAAAATTTAGAAAAAATATATCATTGACACAAAGATTAAAGGAAAAAGAAAATAATAATTTAATATTAGATATCGATATAGATAATAAAAAATATATAATGAAGTGTGATTGTAATAAAGATCATATTTTTGAAATATCTTTCCCTTTATATAAAAGTAGAAAACAATTCAATTATAAATATTGTACAGTATGTTATCCACCATATAAAAATAATATATCACAATTAGAAGTAGATTTATTAAATTTTATAAAAGAAAACTATAATGGTGAAATAATAGAAAATTCAAAAAATATTATTCCTCCTTATGAACTAGATATTTACTTACCTAAATTAAATTTGGCATTTGAATTTAACGGTGTTTATTGGCATAATGAGTTAAATAAACCAAATGATTATCATTCTAATAAAACAAATTTATGTTTAGAAAAAAACATTCAGTTAATACATATTTATGAAGATGATTGGATTTATAAACAGGAAATAGTTAAATCTATGATACTAAATAAATTAAATAAGACTAAATATAAAATATTTGCTAGAAAATGTCAAATAAAAGAAATAACTGATAATAATTTAATAAGAAATTTTTTAAATTTTAATCATATTCAAGGTTTTATGGGTTCAAAAATTAAAATTGGTTTATTTTATAACAATGAACTAGTTAGTTTAATGACTTTTGGGCAGTTAAGAAGAAATATGAATTCAAAATCATTGAATAATAATGAGTATGAAATGATAAGATTTTGCAATAGATTAAATACAAATGTAATAGGAGGTGCTAGTAAATTATTTAAATATTTTATAAATAATTATAAACCAGAAAAAATTATAAGTTACGCTGATAGAAGTTACAGTGATGGTAGTTTATATAAAAAATTAGAATTTGAAATGTTAAATATAACAAAACCAAATTATTATTATGTAGTTGATGATATTAGAAAATATAGATTTGATTTTAGAAAGGATGTTTTAATTAAACAGGGTTATGATAAAAATAAATCAGAACATGATATAATGTTAGAAAGAAAAATTTATAGAATTTATAATTCAGGTAATTATAAATTTTTATATATAAATAAAAATAAAATATGAAAGATGAAAAATATTAAAATGTTTAATGATTTTAATTTATCTGAAAATATTAAATTAAATGATAATGAAAAAAAATATTTATGGTCTAAATTAGAATATAGAAAAAAGAAAACCGCAATAGAACAAGAAAATGAATTATTTGATCTATTAAATGGTGATAAAAAATCATTTAATAATAATGAATTTAATTTAATCTTAAATTCACTAGAGTATACATTTAGAAAAAAATTGAAAAGACAAGATAAACCCATTGACAATGAATATTTTATGAGTATATCGGATAAAATACCAGAAGATTGGGTTGGTATTAAATATTCATCTATAGATGCAAAGAATAAGAAAGAACAAAAAGATAAAAAATAAGTATTATTTTTTTATATATAGTATATAAAAATGATAAAATATATTTAATATATACTAAAAGAAAAAATAATTAAAAATAATATGGGAGGATTACCACATTTTACAAACATTACAAGTCATAATAGCAAATGGGAACCAGTTTATAAGAATTTATTTGAAGTAGAAATATTTTTACCTGGTGTTTTATCTGAAATACATGGAACAGATGGTAAATTATTACTATTAGAAAATTGTAAGAGTGCTAAGTTACCAACTTATCCTACACTATCAACAACTGAACAAAGATATAAATACTCAACTAGAATATTTGTTGGTTTTCCTGATTCAACATCTGTTACTGGTTTAGATTTAGTTTTTAATATAAATCAGAATGATAATAAGCAAATGTTTACTTTTAGAATGATAAAAGACTGGTATGATTTAGCATGGAACAATGAAGATGGTTCATCAAACTATAAATCTACAATGACAGGAACAATAATTGTATACCAACATGATAGAGAAGGTGTTATTATAAGAAGAGTTACTTATCATAATGCACAAATTACCGGATTCAATGTTGGTGAAGATCTAACATGGGGAGGTGGTGCTGATATTCAAGAACTTACCGCTAACTTTGTTGCAGACTATTGGGAAGATTATTATTTCTAACTAGTTGATAATGAAATAGTTAAGAAAAATAAAAATTTAACATTTATATCCCCTTAGAAATAAGGGGTTTATTTATATTTAATATTTAACATTTAACATTTAATATATAGTATTATGAAATATAATAGTTATAAAATATTAGTAGTCGATGATAATTTAACGTTTGTTGAAACATTAAGTTACATGATAAAAACCATATTAGGTGATAAATTATTATTATTGGATAAATCCTATAATGGTAAAGATGCTATAGAAATGGCAATAATTAATCATTATAATATAATATTTATGGATGTAAATATGCCAGAAATAGATGGTATATATGCAACAAAAAAGATAAATAGAGAATTATATAGACAGACTATAATAATATGTGTATCTTTTAATAAAGATTTTGAAACTATGAATAATATGATATTATCTGGTGCTGAAAATTATATATATAAAGATGAATTAACGATTGAAAAAATTGAAAAAATTTTCAACGAATTATAATTTTTAGATTTTATATATACTAATATAAATATCCCAATTATTTTTTTTTACTTTTAAATATCAAATTAATTTTGTTGTGCCCACATATTATAAATATATAATATAAAAAATAAATTAAATATATGAATGAAGAAATGCAAAATTCTAATAAAATGAATATAGAGAAGAAGAATGAAAAATATCTTGAATCATTATTAGGTGATGATAAAAAAATAATTAAAAGTGAACAAAAATCAGATAATATTAATATATCATCATCAGAATATAATAATATTAATTTAGATATTCTTCCAGCTGGAAATTTCTATAAAACAGGAACTAAAATATCAATAAGAGCTGCAAAAGTATCTGAAATTCAATCGTATTCAATGGTAGATGATAATAATTTTGTTGATATAACTGAAAAGATGAATGATTTATTATCAAAGAATATTATATATTATCATCCAGATGGTACAAAGGGATCTTATAAAGATATAAAAGATGCTGATAGGATGTTTTTAATATTTATGATAAGAGAATTAACATTCCAAGGTGGTAATACTTTAACTAAAGAAGTAGTTTGTTCAGGATGTGGACATGAATTTAATATTCCATTTAGATCAACACCTGGTCAATATGGACCGTCAACATTTGAACTACATACACCAAATAAAAATATTTCAAGATTTTATAATAAAGAAGATAAAGTATATGAATTATTGAATAAGGGTGTATCATGGAGATTAGCTCCTCCAACAATAGGAATACAAGAAGATTTTTATGATGAAATTAAAAGAAATGTACAATCTGATAAAAAACCGAATGTTGCATTTATGAAAGTAATGCCATTTTTACTTCATGATAGATCTTCAATTTCTGAAGATGGTATAAAAGCAAAATTAAAAGATTTTAATAATATGGATGATTTAATTCTTTTTCAAGGATTAAATGAAATAATAAATAACATGACAGTTGGTATAAAAGGATTAAAAATGAAATGTAGTGAGTGTGGCATGGAGGTCCACACTGAATTGACCTTTCCATCAGGGGCATCTAAACTATTTGAAATCCCAAATATCTTGGATAGATTCGGAAAATAAAAACAATGAACTAAAATCAAGAATATTTGCACTATTTCAAACAAATATTTTAGATTTACTAAAGAATAAATTTCAATGGATGGTTCAACATAGTATACCAACAAATGTGGTAGATAATTGGTATTATTGGGAATATGAAGAATATATAAAATTATTAAATGAAAAGAATAAAGAGGAAAATGATGAAAAAGAAAAACAAGAGAAAACACAACAAGAAAAATATTCTAATATATCTAATTTTAATCCAAATTCATTTACTAAACAATATAATCCATCTACAATGATGAATAAATTTGGAGGAAATAATTCAGCATTTCCAAGAATATAAAAAGGAGAATTTATTTCTCCTTTTATTTTTTATATATACATTAAAATTAATTTTTAATAAATGCGAACAATTCATTTTTTCGACTTAGATGATACATTATGGAAAATAAATGGTAATGTATGGATAATAAATAAAAATAATCCAAGTAAACCAATTATAAAATTAAATAAAATAGAATTATATGATATATTATCTGGAATACATATAAATGATGAAATAATGATAGATTATAATGGTAATACATATTGGATTAGTGAAAATATGTTTAACAAAATTAAAAAAAGATATCCAAATATATCAGAAGATCAAATAGGTATATCTTTTATAGAATTTACAAATCCTTATATTATTAATAAAATATCTATATTTAGAGAAAATATAAGACATATAATAGGCAATAAAGATGATGAAATTGGTATCTTATCAGCTAGATATAGTGAAGAAAACGATAACTTATTATTATCCGCATTAAAAAAAGAATTAGAAAATAATGGTTTATTTATTGATAAATTCTATTATGTAGGTGATTTTTTTAAAAGTAAAGTTAATGATGATATTGCATATAAAAAATCAAATGTAATATTAGAACATTTAATAGGGTTTAAAATAAAAAATGATCATTTCTTACCAATAAAACAAGATAAATATGATATTATTTATTTTTATGATGATGAATTTAAAAATATACAAGTAGCAAATGAAATTCAAATATTACTAGAAGAATATTTAAGAAATACTGAAGATGAAGTGTTTAATAGAATAATGAAATTATTAGAAACATCTAAACCCATATTATATAATAACTTAATAACAAATAATAGTTTAAATAGATTTAAAACAACTAAAGTAGAATTAACAAAACCGATTACTTTCCCTATTAAAATAGAAGAAAGTTATAATATATTAAAATTCAGTCAATTTAAAAATGATACTAAATTATAATAAATTTATTAGTGAGAAACTTAGTATTTTTGGTGAAATGAAAAATTTAGCCGGTAAATTTTTATATTCAACATCAGGTGATACAAAAAAATCAGTTGAATTATTTATTAATAAATTAAATAATTCTAAAGATATAGATAATATGGAAAAAATATTTTTAAATTATCTTAAAAATAATAATCAAACATTAAAGGAATTATTAAAAGAAACAGATAATATAGAAGATATAAAAAATATATTTAAGGATAATTTATCATTTATTTATATATCATTAAAATCATTTATATCATTTATAAATAAGAAAGAATATAATATATCAAATGTATTCAAAGATTCAAATAATAGTAATATTAAAAGATTATTTGTAGATGATGAAAAAGTATTTAATAAAAATATTAATGGATTTGTTGATTTGTTTATTTTAGATTTATCTAAATCGCTTAATTTAAATACCAACAAAGGTCAAAAAGACGAAGAATTAGACAATATTATATCAAATGTGGATAAAGATTTGTTAAATGATATTAATGATATAAAAACGATTGAAATAGAAGAAGATTTAATAAAATTAAAAAGTAATATTTTAAATTGGTTTAATATTAATATTATTAATAAAATTATTAATAATTTGAAACTATAATTTTAAAAATAAGTAAAATAGAAAAGTTTAATAAAATTTCCTAATAAAATTAAGGAAATTTTGTTTTTTTAAATAAAACATTATTAAATAATAGATATATATAAGAATATTAAAAAATAAAATGATTTTATGAATTTTAATGAATTAAAAAAAATGACAACTAGTAATTTTGAATTTGATAATATAACTTTAAATGTTTTAAGATCTAATGGAAGAAGTAAAAACCCAGAAGATATTAATATGTTAGAAATATTTTATCAAAAATATAATAATAATCCTAATTTATATAGAATAATATCCAATTCTGGTCATTATTTTGATTGGGATAAGATAGAAATTGGACTAAGAGAATTATATCCAGACATAAAATATTATTTTAAAGATGCTTATTATAATTTATCATTAGATAAACAATACAACAGAGAAAAAATATATGATTTTGGTAACGGTGTTATTTGTTTATTGAGTGGAGGTATACCACAAGATTTTTATCTTATTAATCACAATGTAGATAATGTTAATTTAATATGTTCAGATAATCTATTTTTGGTTAATGGTGAATTTGATGATTTTCATAAAATTATTGAATTGTTTAATAACAATATAATAGAGGAAGTTACAAATATAACAATTGGTATGGTATCTTATGATGATGGCAATTTTTATGTTAAAGATTTTGATATAAATAATAAAAAAGTAGAATTAGTAGAACTAGATTTACATTATGGTGATGGATTTATAGATTTTAATGATAAATTATTAGAAAGATTAAATAATGATACAAAAGGTTTAACACTATTTCATGGTGTGGCTGGATCCGGTAAAACTACCTATATCAGATACTTACTTAGAAAAATTAAAGAATTAAATAAAGATAATAACGTATTATATTTTCCTCCAACAATGGTAGATTCTATAACAGATCCTAGTTTTATAAATTTTATATCAGATTGGGTATCAGATAGTAAAGGGAAAAATTATATTTTTATAGAAGATGCAGAACCATTATTAGAATCCAGATATATGACAAGAAACATAGGGATAACAAATTTGTTAAATTTAACAGATGGTCTATTAAATGATATATTAAATATACAAGTTATTGCAACATTTAATACTAGTCCAAAAAATATTGATTTAGCATTATTAAGACCAGAAAGACTAACTGCTAGAAAGGAATTTAGAAAAGTTAAAGGTGAAAGATTAAAAAAATTATTAGAATTTTTAAATATAGATATATCTTTATCAAAAGATGAAATGACGTTAGCTGAAATATATTCATTAAAAAAGAATACAAAAACAATAACACATGATGTCGATGGTGATAGTAAAAAAATAGGTTTTGGTGGATAAAAGTATTAAAAATGGAAAAAAATGAGTTTTTTTATTAAATATATAAATATAGAATTGTTATCTTCGTTAATTATTATTAATGCAAGATAATCGTGGTAAAGGTGTAAATATAGTAACAAACTAGCTCCACTCTTCAACCACTATATATACAAGGGAAGTCAGGTTAGTGCTGATTTCCCTTCCATTTTTATAAGATAAAATAAATTAAAAAAAACGATATAAATCATTATTTATATCGTTTTTTAAATACTTTTGAATATTTATTTATTCGGTATATACTAATTTAGTAACTATTTTTCTATATCCTGATTCTAAAACCCATTGAGAACCATCCCAGTATTGATAATATAAACTACCATCATTTGAAAATCTTTGTTCTTCTGATTCATATGAATCCATCGTCCAACCATTTTCAGTACAAAATTGATTAACAGAATCATCATTTGCAACTAAATAAACATCATTTATTGCAATATATTGAACATTCATTGTAGGAAACTCTATAACTGCCATATTTTAATTATTCTTTTTTTATTATATATTTTATTCTATATATTAAAATTTAAATGTCTTTTTTTGATTTTCTTTTAGTTTCATGGTATGGTTTACCAATTTTATAATCAAATTTTTCTATACAATCTATGCAACATAGAAAAAATGTGTTTCTTTATCTATCCAAAAATATAATTTTTTATCTTTAGTAGAATCTAAACACTCTTGACAAACTGGTGTTTCTGTTTTGTTCTTTTTTATTGGTTTTTTATAATCTTTTATCATATTTTTATTATTTTATTGTCCATGTATCACCTTCATAAATTATTTCTGATTTAACACTATTTTTAAATCTACTATAATCTTGACTCCATTCCAATAATGATTTTTTTAATTTATATAAATAATCATATCTTTCTTTGTCATTAAAGAATCTTCTTATTGAATAATTTTCATTAGGTCTATAATTAGATTCACTTGGTAATCTTATTGAATTAACACCTAACCAAAAACTATTTCTAGAATATATATAAAAATTATTCAATGAACTAGAATATGCTAATGTATCATTATTCTTTGAAATAAATCTATCATCAAGTCCAATTAGTGTAATTTTTATTGAATAATTAGTTAAAAATTCTATTTTTAATTTTATTTTATAAATGTTTTTAAAAGATTGCATATATTTGTTTTTTGCAAATATATTAAAAAATATTTAATAAAACAAATTAAAAATCCTTTTTATCTATAGACCACTTTAATTTATCAAATAAAAAATATTTATCATACACTTTTCTAACTTGATCATATGTTATATCATCAATTATTTTTTCTAAATTCCAACTATCTGGTGTTATTAAATGTCTGATACTATTATACCTATTTATCTCATTTTTTTTGAATTGAACTTTATAAAAATCTTTAATAAGATCAAATCTTTCTTTTGTTAGATATTTGTCAGGATTAGATAATACCATATTATATGTTTCTAAAACTTCATCAACTTTATCATCATCAGTTATTAATTCTGTACTTAAAAATCCATTATTATATGAATAACCATATACACTTGTACTTACACCATAGGTTAATCCTCTTTTCTTTCTTATTTCATCCATTAATGGGGATTTCATAGATCCAGATAACATCATAGATATAAATTTAATATGAGCAAAATCATCATCAACAAGTTTATAACCAATTATAGAACTTTTTTTGAAGTCAGCCATCTTTTCAATTATTAAATCCTTTTTATCTTCCTTTCTTATATATTTCTTATATTCTTTATCTGAAAATATATCAAATCCTTCAAATTTATTATTTTTAGATACGTTTATAATTAAAGATGGTTTAGATAAATAATCTTTAAAATAACTTTTAATATCATCATATGTTAGAGATTCTAAAGATTCCATTTTACCTATTGGACCATAATTACCCAATTCTTTTCTTAATATATTATAATAATGACTTGTTCCTTGATCTTGAAAAGTGTCTCTATATTCTTGTATAACGACATCTCTTTCCGTTTCAAATTCTTTTTTTGGTATATTAAAATCAAGTAACATATTAACTAATTCGTGTCTATATTTATAGATATATTCATCTAATCCAGTTATATGATACACTATTTCAGTTGATGATGTGTATGCGTTCCAATTTATACCATACCTGTCAAAATCATCATATAATTTTTCAAATGATTTACACATCAAATGTTCCATTAAGTGTGATATTCCAAAATTTTTTTGTTCTTCATTCATAACTGAACCTTTATATATTACATAAAATCCAGAAAAATCAGTCGGTGATTTTAAATTTATTATTTTGCCCATTTTTATTACTTATTTTTAGTTTATATATTATTTTTAATTCGTTTAAAAATTTGTTTAATTTTATTTTTTCTTTCTTCTAACAAATTAATATTTTTAATTTGTTCCGCTATTATTGGACTAACTATCATATAATTACCTCGTCCATATCGTTGTTTTTGGTTTATTAGGTTAGATGCTTTATTTATTTTATCAATTAAATCTTTTTTCATTAATCAATTTTTTAATTTTTTTAATTTTTTGATTTCTTATTTCTAATATATCATATGGAACTTGCATGGCATCAAATGATAATATTTTAGCATCAATAATTTTACCGTTACTATCGACATTACCATTATATCTTGCAGAATAATTTATTTTGAATCCATTATTAACTAGTTCTTTTAATATTTTGCCATTTTGTGTATCTAAAATTTGTATATCACCAACTATCCCATCTTGATAAAGTTGTATATTTTTTACTATATGTGAAATATTAGTTAACATAACTTGATTATTTTGTTGATGTCCTAATTCACCTAATAATAAACCATTTTTTGATTTATTAATAATATCATTCCAATCACAACTATTTATATCGTAATATATTCCATTTTTTATTTTATTAAATTCTATTAATTTCTTTTTCATTTTGTATAATTAAACTATTTTCAATATCATATTCTCTCATTTAATCTTTTTTTAATGTTTTTAATTTTTGCTAATCTTGAATTAACTCCCTCAAAATATCCTAAAATATAATATTTTTTACCATAAAAAGATATATTATTATAA
>NZ_JAVESI010000091.1:0-3232 GCF_034006665.1 Trichloromonas sp. | reverse complement strand
TCAAAGATCGTCGCATGTAGCGGAACCCAGGAGGCCGTTTTTAGTTCACGCCACAATTCATGCCCCCGAATTCGCCCCTCAGAAAGGGGAAACCCGAGGTACGGGGGAAGAGCTCACGGATTCAGGTCCAAATCATTGGGAGTATTTTGACGATCAAGCTCCTGTTTCCCGAGTGGCGAGAATGAGGTTCTCAGGTCTTTGACCTGAAGCATCCCGCTGGGCGACAAGTAGCGCTCGCCCTTGATCCCCCATGGGATGTGGCAGGAATAAGCAGCTCACATCATCAGGACTGGTCAGCTTTCCCGTGGGAATTCCCTGCAATAGCTCCAATTGTTCATCCTCTGGTAAATCAGCCCAGAACCCGTCACTTGCAATCAGGATACCTCTATCACGCTCATCAAATTCATGGATGACGCAATCGGGGGTCTGGAAGCGCTTAGCTCGGAAAGACCTGGTAAGCAGATGACGATCCGGGGACAGCCTCAATGTCCGTTCGTCCAAATCCTGGATGGCGTTCGCCAGGGTATGAACTCGCGTCAGCCACCGGATCGAACCCTGATTGGTTAACCGTCCAAGGCGGCAGTCACCAGCGTGCAAGGTGGTTACGGTCGGTCCCTCTCCCATCAGGGCGATAATGTAACTAGCCGAATCGGCTGGATGCTTTCGGCGAAGGCCGGCATGTGCTTCCAGCAAAAGCCCGACCATCCCAGCGATAGAAGCGGGCTGGCTCAGGCGCAAAAAACCTTCCAGCAAGCGACAGACCAGCGCCTTGGCCAAGTCACCGCCAGTGGGACAACCGGTGGCACCATCGGCGAGAACGCACAGTGTCGTGACGCTGGCTTTTGAGATTCCGCAATAATCGCGGTTGTCGGGCGTCAAGTTGCCCTGTCGGGAATGCCAGGCATATTCCAACGCGGTCAATTCTCCTCCGCAAGATCTCTGACCGCTTCCAAGCGCTCATAGATGAGCATTTGCCGATCCCGGTCACCTCTGACGGCCGTTTGAACCGCGTAATCGAAGTCGTCATTGGCCAGAAGTAGTCCGATCTGATGGGCAATGAAGGTCCGCAGGTCCTTATCTGCGGCTGCGATCTCCCGGACGATCTCTTCGCGGCCGTCGAAAAGGGTGAGGATGTCCTCCATGTCGTGGCTGCCTTGGGGATCGTCGTTGCCCCGGCCAAGATAGGCCTCCAGTTTCGTCGCGACGAAAAAAGGCGGGGTCAGCAGCCTGATCGTCAGATCCTGCGCCAGCTCATGGGGCTGGGCGGCGGCGATCCCGGCCGCGTACCAGCGATTGCTGAAACCCAGGATATTCTCGTCGTCGGGCATGAAGTCGACCTGAAGCTCTCCCAGGCGCATGCGGCAGTTCACCTCTTCGTCCATAGCCTCCCGGAATCCGAGGGCGCGCAGCCGCTCCTGAAAGGCCGCCCACTTGGCATAGCCGACAACGTTGATGATAAGATCGACATCGTCGGTATAGCGAACCGCTTCCCTGCTGAGCGCGTCGGTCAGCAACAGCCCGGTGGTGCAACCGCCCACAAATGCGACCTCCTGCAGCAAATCGGGGCCGAGGGCTCGGGCGACGGTGACAATCATTATGTGCAACCTGTTGTAGTTGTCTGCCATGGCTATTTCAACCTTTCGTGGAGCAATTGCTCGGCGAGGTCTGCTTCTCGGGGGCTTCCCAGCCGTATGGCGTCCACCAAGGCCAGATATTCATAGAGAAGGGGGTCTCTTTTGACTGCGTAGGGAACGCTATTGAATAGGGGGGTGACAGATTGGCCCTTGCTCTTCCCCCGGGCGTCGGGCCAGACATAGATCAATTCGCCGGCGGTCATGAGTCGCCCTTCCAGGACCGGGGCGGCAAACGAGGTCGGTATCCCCCGGACGATCTCGGCCGGAGCGGCGGGGAAAACATACTTTAGACCATAGACGATGAATTCCCGCAGGACCTTGAAGTTAGCCTTGGGGCGATTGGTGTGCCGGTCCAGGGTAGCCATACCAACGGCAATGCAGCGCTTGATCGCGTTATTCACCTCGGTTTTCCCGACGCCCAGATCTTTGGCAAGCCCTCTTGCGGTATATCGGCCGGCCTGCTCCAGGGGGAGCAATTGGCGAGCGAGCTGTCTTTCGTCAACTTCTTCGGGAGCGATCTCCCAGCCCTCCCATCCGTGAATGTACATTTTGGACGGGGATTGCTTTTCGATAATGGCCTTTTCCTGTCTTTGCAGGCTGGCCAACTTGAGCAGAATAAAAATATCTTGACTTTTCACGGTGACCCTCTCTGGTGTGTCCGCTGTCCGCGGACTATGGACATGCTTAAAGACTTTAAGAGAGATTGTCAAGACAGTTTTGATGCTCTCGATTTTGTAGACATCCCAGAGGTGGAAAAATGTCCACATACCGACGCACCTTTTTCAGCCCTGGCGGAGGCCAACGCCGCCATCCGGCAATGCCCGTAACTGCTCAATAACCGCCCCTTCCACGAACTCCCCGGCAGTCGGCGCATCCGGTTCGAAGAGTTCGACCGGCCGGCGATGCGGCCGCTGCCAGCCCCCCCCCATCAGCCCTCCCAGTGAAGCAAGGCCCGGGTCCATATCGCGATTACCACGTCGAGGTGGACCACCACTTCTACATCGTTCCTCATTGCCTGGTGGGGGAACCGTTGGAGGTCCGCGCTACCGTCACCACCATCGCAATGTCTGCACAAGGGAAATTGGGTGGCGTCCCATCCCCGATCGTTTTTCGCGGCCAAGAACAGCACCTTGACGGGACAGGCCCCCGAGGTGCATCGGGAATACGCCGAGTGGACGCCTCAACGCTTCGTCGCCTGAGTGGGTCAGTCCAAAGCTGCCACGGCCGCCGTCGTGGAGCAGATTCTTTCGCCCAAGACCTATTCTGGGGGGCGGCGGAGCTAGCGCCAAAAGTCGGAAACGCTCACAGTAAAACCGGCAAGACTATCCTGAAAATATAATTAGAATTTCTAGAAGTACATTTTAGGCTAAGCAGTAAACCGGTATTAGCCATTGTTTTATAACATTTATTTTCATTTTTTGATAGAAATAATAGGAATATGTTTTTCGAAAATAATGGCCTCCGGAGCCAACCTTCTATGGCCCTCGGCAGATGACCCGGCACCTGCGTCGGGAAGGCTATGCCGTGAGCCGCAAGCGGATCAGCCGCCTGATGCGATTGATGGGACTTTCGGCCATCTACCAGAAGCCGAACACCTC
>NZ_JAVESI010000050.1:0-21997 GCF_034006665.1 Trichloromonas sp. | reverse complement strand
GCCTCCGGCGCTAGCCGTGGCGCGTAGCTGCTCTAGTGTCATGCTGTGCATGGTGCGCTCCTTTATCAATCAAGACTACTTTCAAGCATTAATTGTACATGATTGATAGGAAACCTGCAAGGTTGTCGGGATCGGGAAGAGGACGTTTTTTCGGCACAAGACCAATGCCACCGGGCCGGGCTCTTTGGCAGAGTGAAAATTTCGTACGTACGAAATTTTTCCCGGACCTATGGAAAAACCGGGCTTCAGATTTGCCCTGGAATCGATTTTTTTGGGGCAGGGTAGGGAAGTCACGGGCTCGGATTCAAGGAAAATCGAAAGATCGCCGGTTCAATGACGTTGGATGTTTGATCTGACCAAAACCGGTGAAACCTTCATCGATCCTTTAAATGCCGCCTTCAAGGTTTTGATTTTTTCAATTTCTGCCTGTGGCCGTAGGCCACGTTTAGGCCAAATATATGGTTTTTGAGGGTTTAGGGGTTCAAAGTGTTGCCTGCGCCCGAGTAGGGCGCGTTTAGGCCATTTTTCACGGTGTTTAAAGATGTGTTTAAAGGTTTTAAGTGCTTAAAAGCGTTTGCTCCAAAAAATGGCTTGCAAACACTCGAAATTATTATTGAATTTCAATCACCCTGTCAGCCAAATAGTCTTTTTGCGTCAGTCAATTAGTCTTTTTTTCTGTGGATAGCGTCAGCCAATTAGTCTTTTTGTGTCAGCCAAATAGTCTTTTTTCTGCTCCTGTGGATAAACCGTCAGCCAAATAGTCTAAAATACTGAAAATATTTTCTTCCGATTGCTAACCCCCTGTAATTCCTACCCTTGCCAATCTTCTTTTTCGCCTTCCGTCTTCATCCAATCAAAATTAGACCTTTTGACAAACGCTTTGCGCAAAAAAGACTATTTGGCTGACACCCTGGAAAGCCCCAAAAAACGGTGCGGGAGGGTCAAAACAAAGCCGCCTCTTGCTCCAGGGCTCGGTTATTCAGGAAGTCTGAGCTGCGAGCAAACACCACCATGTCTTTTTCGGCATCGAAGCACATAACGTAATCCAAAAGATCGCACATCCCCTCATCAGGGCTTTTGAGGAGTTCACGGACCTGATAGCGGAACATGCGTAGAGAAGTGGTGCTTCCTGACTTGTCTTTTAGGGTTTGAAGATACATGCCTTGCCCTTCCTTTTCCCTGACGTGGAAGCGGGCTATCTCGTATATCCGGCGCTTTAGGGGGGATTCGATCTTGTAGTAGTCGGGATGGTAGGTGAGGACCCCCCATGACTGGACCATTTGCACAACCCAGGGCCGGATTTGCACGTACAATTTCCCGTGGTGCCCTTTGATTTTCTTGGGCATGACGAAGTCGCCGATGAAGGAGAAGTTGCCGATAAAGGCTTCGTCGCCGATTTTAAGATCGACCTCGTACTGAGTGCCTTTCAGCCGTTGCAGGCGGTTTTTGAGGGTGTCCCGAAAACTGGCTGTTGCGGAGCCTTCCCCGCCGGTCGTGATTTGATAAAGATCGGTGGTGTTGATCGCTACCCAGTCTATCGGGGATTTGTCGCCCTTGGAAAGGGAATGACCGGCGTTTTTTCCTGCCGCCATTTGGCTGATGATGTAGGTCAGAACCTTTTTGTCGTCGATGTTGGCAATGCCGAGAAACGACGGGGTAATGCGGATGGGATTGCCGCCAGGGACGTTGATAACGCGCGGTTCCATGTCCGGCCGGATGGTTTGCAAGGTGAAAAGCGGGTGCTGGCCGGAGTGCTGGTCCCCCTTGATCGGCGGCGGCGGGTCGATGAATTTAGCATCAAAAAGTTCAAGCTGGCCGCTTGCAAGGGCTGTTTCGATGTTGCTGACGGCAACAGCTTTTTTCCCTTTTTTGACTTTGTTTAACAAGACGCCCTGTTCCTTTCAATGTGAGTGAATGTGCTCACGGTACATTGAGCGTTCGTTTCGCTCTTTGCTAGGCCGCCGGGTTCACGGCGGCTGCTCGGCCGCCTCCCCGCTTTCCCGTGGTGCGTGGGGATGAAGATCCGGTCTTCATCACGAGGCCGCCGGTGGATGCGGTCGGCCCTACGGCATCTAAAGTCCTGCCCGGAACAGTCGCGCCCGAACGCTGCGCTTCCAACCGGCGTGCGAACTCCGCCATCAGAAAGGTTTTGACTTCACGGTAAGGCGTGTACCGCGTGATCCGGGGATCATCCTTCCTGTGGAGGTAGTTGATGGCGGCCACCTGGTCGGCATGACCCCCGTATCCGCAATGCAGACACAGAAACCGATCTCCGGCGCGATTCTTACGATCCACAAATCCGCACCTCGGACAGGTTTGAGAACCATACGCTGGGTTGACCTGCTCATGGCGGGAACCTCCCGCCAACACCTTGTATTCCAGACGGTCCTGCAAGACGCCCTTGGTCCAGGCCGACAGTTTCCGATTCAAGCATCTCGGCCGGTCGAAGGTAAATGCGTGCCGCAGATCCTCGCTGACCACCCGCGCCGGTTTCCGCTCCCGCAGAAAGGCGTTGATGCCGCGATTGATGATGTTGGCCAGATGGGACTGCTCCCGGGCGGTCTGCTTTTCCAGCTTGACCCGGCCCAGGTTGTACTTTCTGATCCGGTCGGCCTTGGCGATACGCCCGGCGGCCCGGTGCTTTTTCTCCAGGGCGTGCAGCCGGTTCCGGGCCTGCCCTTTACGATGCCGGCGGTTGGAGGCCGCCGTGAGAACGGCCCCGAATTCGTTGCCGTAGTCGGTTCCCTGATCGTCGGTCAGAACTTCGGTGTAGCCCAGATCGACGGCGGCAGTGCCGACAAGTTCGGCGGTCTTGGTCTTCAGGGCCTGGGACACATGGACCCGCACCCGGTCGCCATCGATCACCACCCGCAGGTTGCCGCGAATCGCCGCCTGACCCGAGAGGGGGATTGTGACCCGCTTGCCCCGGGTCAGCGACATGATCTTGAGGTATTGCGTGCCGTTCTCGACGAAAACGGTGTAGCAGCCCGCGTCCAGGCAAAAACTCCGGGCGATCCGGACGCGGGGCGGGTTCCCGCGCAGGGAGCGCACGACCTTTCCAAGCGTGCGCGTCAGCCGTTTCAGGGAACCGTCGACGGCAAAGCCGGGAACCGGCAGTTCGCCATGCAGGGCGGCCTCGAACCGCCGATAGTCTTTCAGCAACCAGAACAGATACCGCCGCTGGGGCGCGTCCAGCGAAGTATTCCGGGCGATCCTTCGTCGGGTTTCGACAAAGACGGCCTGCCAGTATTTATCCCAGGTCTCGGCGGCATCCACCAGAGCCAGTTTCCACATCCGCGCCTGAAGACCGGACGCCGGGACGTATCCGGCGGCCAGGGCCTCGTTGCGAACCTCCCGATGACGGGAAATCCGGGCTTGGTTTCGCCGAGAGGCGAAGACATCGAGCCAGAACCGCTTCTCCCGCGCATACGCCCGGCAGAGAGTGGAGATCTCTCGCAGCTTCCCTTGATTCACCGGGGGGGTATCGCGCTTGATGGTTCTCATTCAGAAATCTCCAAAATCATGGCGGCTATGTGTTTTCCAAAACCACTTTTGCTCACGAATAACCGGGGCGAACGATGAACCAACTCCTAAACCTAAACGCTGAATCTATTAGCTCGCCTTCTCTCCGGTGGACGATCCCACGGCGATTGACGCGGCCTTGGCCGTATCGATGGCCTCTTTCAAACGCGACTGAAGAAGGTTCAGCAGCTCCGGGGCCTCCATGTCCGTCGTGGTCCGCTCCGGGGCGTAAGCGTCGATGGCCCGGCGCAAAACCTCGGTCGCGGATGTGCCGACGCCGCCCGCCAGTTTTTCCAGTTTTTCGACCTGGCTTCTTGTTATCAGGAATTGCTTTCTAACTAGGCTGTTTGGGTCGCTTTGCATGTGGTGGCTCCTGAAAAGTTTCCCAAAAGATACACATACACATGCGCCTGTGCAATAGGAAATATTTGTTAAAAAATTCTTTTTTTGGCTTGCCTTTCGGACCTCTCTTTTTTATTATCTTCCGACATTAAATTTATTTATTTTGATTATAATTTAATTAATTTTCGGGGTTGGTATTGTCTGCTTTGTTATTGAAAGCTTAGGGATGAGCGAAAGGGAGTGGGCGTAGAGGCAGAAAAAGGGGAGGGGTGTAGGGTTTATTAAGACCTTATTTGTCCTTTTTTTGGAAGGAGCGGACAAGCTCCCGCCTCAATGTGGTCTGGTCACAGACTTCATTAAAATCGAGATTCTTTTTATGTTCGATTGCGATTTCTAGGAGGGCCTGGATAAGCTTCGATCTCGTCAGCTTGTACCCGGTTTTCTCGCGGACCTCGTTTAGAATCTCTTCCTCAGCTTTTTCCAGCAGCATTTCCGGGCAAGACAGCATCGTTCTGACCACAACTCCCGACTTTTTACCTTCGGACATATAATTCTCCCTTACCTTCACAGGAAAAAAAGCATAAAAAAGTATGCAAAAAGTTGTTTACTTTTTAAAAACCCAGGGGTATTCTTTTTATCAAAATTAGATGTTTCTATTAGTCTGAAGATCAAAATGGCCGCTTATGATCCGGTCATTATTGCAGATTCCATGTAATTCTCAAAACTTAAATGAAAACGAGGGACCAACCATGTCTATCACCTTGGCCGTCCTGCTTACCTTAGCCGCGCAATGCGCGCCAAGCGTCCATCCCGAAACTCTCAGCGCGATTGTGGGCCACGAGAGCGGGGGGAATCCCCTGGCTCTGCATGTAAATGGCAGCAATCAACCTGTCCCTCCTCAAAATCGAGAAGAAGCCGTTTCTATTGCCCGGCAACTGATTTCCGAAGGCAAAAGCGTTGACCTGGGTCTTATGCAGATCAACAGCGACAACCTGGAATGGTTGGGCATGAGTATCGAGGATACTTTTGATCCCTGTAAGAACCTCGCCGCCGGCTCTCGAATCCTGGAAGAAAACTATCAACGTGCTCACCGGCAAAAAGGGCAGGAGCAAGTAGCTCTTTATGCCGCTCTATCAGCCTATAACACCGGCAATCAAACGGCTGGAATAAAAAACGGCTACGTTCAAAAAGTTGTCGAAAATTCGACTTACAAGGTTCCGGCGATTTCCGCCGTTGCGGAACTCAAGCCGGAACCAGCGCCGGAATGGGATGTTTTCGGCGGTGAGGAAGTCGCCGATACGCATTGGGACGCATTTTCTTCAACCAATAAAGAGGAGGGGCCTATTGAGAATCGAGTGAATAACTGAAATCTCCGATTGATCTAACGATAACCTTCAACTCAAAAAAATGACCATGAAATTTCCTTCTTATGTGTTTTTCGGCCGAGAGAAATTATCAGACATGCGCATTGATACGATCCTGGAACATGAGCTAATCGACAATCTTGCAAACGAGGCAGTTGATTATCTGCGGGTGGTCCAGGTGGATAAAGGTTTCCGCGTCTATTCAAAGCTGACCTGGAAAGATTCGGAAGTCTTGTTGGTAACGCAACGGAAAACCCCGAAAGAGTGGGTTAGCCTGGATCGCTTGACCCGACACATGAACCATAACTACGGCGATATTTCGCCGGTATTTCTGCATCTAAAGGAGACAACGCAATGAAAAAGAGAGTTCTTTCCCCCGAAGCTACCACACAACTTGTCTTGATCCTGGCTCTGTGCTTGGCCCTGGTGCCGAGTCTCGCCTTTGCCGGTCCTATTGAGGAAGGTGTTGATTGGCTTTTGGACCTGCTGACCAATGGTATTGCCCGGAGCATGGCGATTATCGGCATTGTTGCGCTGGGCTACATGGCCTGGGCCGGAAAGCTGACCTGGGGCCGCGCCGGCCAGTGGATCGGCGGCATTGTGTTGGTGTTCGGCGGCGCCTCGATTGCTGACATCGTGATTGCTGCGGTCTCGTAATCATGGCGACAACCTCGGATACTCTTTTTGCCGGGCTGACGCGCCCCTCGATGGTATGGGGGGTCAGTTATGATGCCGTTATCTTCAACGGCATGTTGACCAGCATCGTGTTTATCGGCAGCGGTAGCATCCTGGGGCTGTTGCTCTGCATTCCGGTTCATGCTGTCTGTTATCTGGTCTGCCTTCATGATCCCCGCGCCTTTCGGTTTTTGTGGCTGTGGCTGCAAACCCGGGGCAAATCGGTGGCTCGGATTTACTGGAAGGCCAGCACGGCAACGCCGTTGCCGAATACCCGCCCTAAAAAGAGGACGTTGTAAATGCCGACTCAGACACGCGCGGCCGTTTGGCCGAAAGAAAATTCCTTGGCTGACTTCATCCCCTATTCGGCTCAGGTGGATCGGCACACGGTCAAGACTTCCGCAGGGGATTACCTGCAAGTGGTGCGCGTCGATGGCTTCGCCCACGAGTCCGCCGACGATCAGGATATTGATATTCATCTGGACCAGCTCAACCAGCTTTTCAAGAACATCGCCGGGCCGGATGTGGCTCTCTGGACCCATATTGTCCGCATGGAGGAGAACACCTTTCCCGATGGCGAGTTTGATTCTGGTTTCGCCTCGGACCTTAACGGCAAATACCGCGCTCACCTGGAAAAAACCCGGATGATGGTCAATAAGCTCTACCTGTCGGTGATTTATCGGCCTCATCCGGTCCAGGTGACGCGACTGTTCGCCAAGCTCGACAAGAAACGGCCCGCTTGGGAATTGGAAGACGATCAGCGTGCGGCGCTGGAGCGGATCAACGAGGTTGCCGCGATAGCGGTGCAAAGCCTGGACAAATACAGCCCGCACCGGCTCGGCTGCTATGACCGGAACGGGGTGCTTTATTCCGAGGTCTTGGAGTTTTTGGGGTATTTGGTCAATGCCGATTGGCAGCCTTTTCCCCTGCCTCGCGCCCCGCTGGCTCATGCCCTGCCTACGTCTCGCCCGTTTTTCGGCAAGGATGTCTTTGAGGTCCGCACCCCGACCGAAGAAGTTTTCGGGGCCATGCTGGCCATTAAGGAGTACCCGGAATCGACGGAGCCGGGGCTTTTGAATGCTTTGCTCTCTTCGCCGTTTCCAATGGTTTTGACGCAATCCTTTACCTTTCTCAGTCGCCCGGTGGCGCTGGAAATGCTCAAGCGCCAACAGGCCCGGATGATAAACGCCGGGGATCTGGCCGAGTCTCAAATCCAGGCGATTACCGACGCCCTGGACGATATTACCGCCGGGCGCTACGTCATGGGTGAACATCACCTGACCTTGAATGTCTTCGCACCTTCCCCGGCGGCCTTGAAGAATAACTTGACCGCCGCCCGGGCGGTCCTGGCCGATTGCGGGATGGTGATAGCCCGCGAGGATTTAGCTATGGAGGCAGCCTATTGGGCACAACTGCCGGGAAATTTCCGGTTCAGGCCGCGCCCGGCGCCGATCACGTCCCGCAACCTGGCGGGATTCGCTTCGCTGCATAACTATCCCTCGGGCCGCCGCCAGCGGAATCAATGGGGTCCGGCGGTCACGCTTCTGAAAACCAGCTCCGGCGCTCCCTATTACTTCAACTTCCATGAGCCGACCGACAAGGTTCTGAGGGAGAAGAAAGAGGATCGAGGGAGGGCAGGGGAGGAGTCGGGAAAAGATGAACAAAAGGCTCTGGCAAATACCGTGATTATCGGTCCTTCAGGGTCGGGAAAGACTGTTGTTCAAGGGTTCATGATGGCTCAGTCTCAGAAGTTCAAACCAACCATGTTTATTTTCGACAAAGACCGGGGCCTTGAAATCTTTGTCCGGGCCATGAGCGGGGTTTATTCCCCGCTGGAAAACGGAGTGCCTACGGGGTTCAACCCGTTCCAGCTTCCGGCAACGCCGCAAAACATCCTGTTCCTTGAAGCTCTCGTAAAAAAATTAATCTCCGGCGGTAGCATTGGAGTCCAGGAAGAGAAGGAAATTTCCGACGCGGTGCGCGGGGTGATGACCGGACTGCAACCCGCTGGCCGCCGCCTTTCAAGTCTGTTGGCCTTTATGGATCAGACCAACCCGGAAGGCGCAGGGGCTCGGTTGCGCCGCTGGTGTGCCGGGGGGCCGTTGGGATGGGTGTTCGACAACGAAGCCGACAATCTGGATTTCACGGGCCGGCGGATGTTCGGTTTCGATGTGACGGCCTTCCTGGATGATGCGGAGATTCGGACACCGATAATCATGTACCTGTTTCACCGGATGGAAAGCCTCATCGATGGCCGCCGGTTTATCTGCTTCATGGATGAGTTTTGGAAACTGCTTCTGGATGAACAATTTGAAGACTTGGCCCAAAACAAACTGAAGGTTATCCGCAAGCAAAACGGGTTCCTGGTCTTCGGCACTCAGAGTGCCGCCGATGTTTTGAAGTCGAAAATATCCCATTCCATTATCGAACAATGCGCCACCATGATTTTCATGCCGAACCCGAAGGCCGGTATTAAAGATTATGTTGACGGGTTCAAGCTCACAAACCGGGAGTTTCAGATTATTCGCGAGGAAATGTTACCTGGATCGCGGCGGTTCCTGATTAAGCAAGGACATAGCAGCGTTGTGGCTGAACTGAATTTGCAGGGGTTTGATAACGAGTTGGCGGTGATTTCCGGGACCACGGACAATGTAGGGCTGGTGTCGAAAATCACAGAGAGGGTGGGGGATGATCCGGCGGTTTGGCTGCCGCTTTTCCATGCTCAAAGGAGGTAGGGAAATGAAGAATGGGGTGGGTTTTATCGGTGGGCTGGTCCTGATTGCTTTCCTTGTTGCGCCCGTTTCCGTCAGGGCCTCGGGGATCCCCGTTATCGACATTGCGGGGCTTATGCAGTCGATCCAGCAGGTGATTCACATGATTGAGCAAGTGAACCAGCTTAAAGAACAGGTTGAGACGGCGAAAAGCCAACTGGAAACCGCCGAAAAAGACCTGGAACGCATGTCGAGTGTACGGGGCATGGGCGGCATTATCGATTCCGCCTACGATAACGATCTGGATATTGATTACGAGGATATTTTACGGGCCGCGAATATAAAAACGGCGGATGACTACGGGCTGTCCGGGCGCACGGCGACGATCTACAACGACAAGAACCGGGCCGCTGCTCAATGGAAAGGGCGGTCTGACAAGTTCTTGAATCAGGCGGTTGAACGATTCAATGAGCTAAGAAAGCTGGTGGTCAAGGTCAATCAAGCCCCGGATGCAAAGGATATTCTGGACTTGCAGGGACGGATTCAGGCGGAAGAGACGCTTTTACAAAACGAAATGCTGAAACTGCAAATGATGCAGTCTCAGGCTCAGGCGGAACAGGCTATGAATGAACAACGTGCCCTTCAAATGCATCTACAAATGAAAAACGGAGAAAACACTAGATTTTAGGAGGATTTACAATGTTTAGATTGGGATGTGTGTTTTTCTGCTTCATTGCTTTATCGGGTTGTTTTGAAACAACCGAGACTAAAACAAATTCAGTTTCTTGGTATAAAGAAAATGATTCTGAAAGAAAACAAAAACTTATCGAATGTAACGACAACCCAGGCGAATTAGAGAACACGCCAAATTGTATAAACGCAAAACAGGCCGAGTTGCAGTTGATTTCTAAAGGCAAAACCACTAGGTTTTGATTATGTCTACATTCTACATTTTTAGAGATATATTCGCAAAGTTAGAAACCGCAATGGGGACATATATTGTCTCAACAGCAACAGATGTTATTAATTTCATTACTCCAATATTTAATAATCTATTGATTATCTACATTGCGCTTTGGGGGATCGCGCACATAAGAGGGACAATACAGGAGCCATTAAAAGATGGTTTTGGAAGAATCATAAAAATAGTTTTTATAATTGCGTTGGCTCTTAATGTTGGTCTGTATTGTGGACGAATTGCAAACTTTTTGTATGGGGCACCAGACCAAATAAGCGGAGTAATTACCGGTGTGTCTCCTACAACGGCAATGCTAGATGAATTAATAAGCAAAGGCTTTGATCTTGGGTGGACGGCCTGGGAAAAGGGTGGATTGCTCAGTAATTTTGGATTGCTAATAATTGCAATTATCATATGGGCCGCCTCTATTATAGTAGTTGGGTATGCTGGTTTTCTGCTTATTTTTTCCAAAATCGCTATTGTTATTCTGTTAGCTATCGGCCCAATTTTTATAATTATGATTCTATTTCAAGCAACACAACGCTTTTTTGAAATGTGGTTAGGTCAGGTAATAAACTATGCAATTCTAGTCGTGTTAGCTGTCGCCTTAATTGATCTACTTTTAACCTTATTCGGTCTTATCTTGAATAGTATGATTGCCAGTAGTGCGGCCTCTGGAATTAGTTTGGAAGATTCAGTAGCTTTAGTCATAGCAGCCGTAATCAATTTTCTAATCCTCCGACAAGTGCCCCAAATTGCCATGGCGCTTGGTGGTGGGGTTGCCCTAGCCACTCAAGGGCTGATGGGAGCGGCCTTTAGAAAAATCAATCCCGCCTCAACGATGATGGCCACTCGACCGACCAACATTGCTCGGAGTGCTCGGGGGGTCCAGAGGGACATTAAAACACTCGGCGCACCTGGGCGGGCTGCCGGGAATCTGTATCGCCGCCGCTTCGGCGGGAATAGCGTTTCCGGGCGATAGATCGGAAAGATCCATGCGGTTTCATAGGGCCGGGCTTCACCCCTAATCAAAATGCGTGAAATTGACAATCATTATTAATTAGTTTGAAAGGATACTGACCGTGAAAAAGCTCTTTGTGTTTCTGCTGCTGGCTTTGTGTGCTTGTGCGCCGCGCCCTCCGTGCTGCGACAACAGCCTTTCGGGGATGCGGCCAATCAACCCAAACAGGATCACTGAGGAAGAGGTTGCGACCTGGAGGGCGCAAGCGGATGAGGAAGCGGAACGGCTGCGCCAGGAGAGAGCCTATGTTATGGAAAACTAGAAAAAAGGGGGCTGAGGCTCCGCAAGGGAAGTTGACCCCGGAACAACAGTATTTCCAGGAGGCGACGGCCTGGGAGAATGACCGGGTTCAACGGGCCTCGAAGTCAGAGCGGCGGGCCTGGATCGTCGCCGCCGCTGCGGGCCTCATTGCGATATGTGCCGTTGTGGCGGTGGCGGGTCTGACGCCGTTGAAAACAACGGAGCCTTTTGTGGTCCGGGTTGATAGCAGTACCGGCATTGTCGATGTGATTTCCGCGCTCAAGGAAGATAAGACCAACTACGACGAGGCCGTAAATAAATATTTCCTCTCCAAATATGTCATGGCCCGTGAACACTGGCTTTTCTCAACGTACAAAGAGGACTATCAGACAGTCGGCCTGCTCAGTGACTCCCAAGAACAGAAAAGCTATGCGGTTTATATGAATCCAAGGAACAACCCAAAGTCTCCGTTGAATGTCTTTGGCGAGGCGGCGGAAGTCAAAGTACAGATTAAAAACATCAGCTTCATCAATGATGGCGTGGCCATGGTTCGTTATATCAAGACGGTGGAAAGATCGGGGGAACGAGAAAGACCGACTCATTGGGTGGCGACGGTGCCGTTTACTTATGTTTCCGCGCCGATGAAGGAAAAGGATCGGCTGGTAAACCCGTTGGGATTCCAGGTTGTCGGCGGGTACAGGAATGACCCGGAAACCGTCATGGAGGGACTATGAAATCTCTTGCTCTCATGATCTGTTTGCTTGCCCTCCCTCTGTCTTCTCTAGCTTTGGAAATCCCAAAGGGCGGCCCATACGATGAGCGGGTGAAATTTATTGATTACAACGCCGCCGAGGTTGTCGGGGTGACGGCCCATTACGGGTTTTCGACGCATATCCAGCTTGCCGAAGGCGAGGAAATCAAAAAAATCGGATTGGGCGATAGAACGGCTTGGGACGTGGGGAAGATGGGCAATCATTTGTTTATCAAGCCTGTCGCGGACCAGGCCGCTACCAACATGACGGTTTTGTCGGATAAGCGGGTTTATAACTTCGTCCTCGATGCGCGAAAGCCGGCGCGGAAACAAAAGCTGGAAGAAATGTTTTTCCAGGTGGTGTTTCGCTATCCCGAGGAGGAGGCGCGAAAGGCTGAGGAGGAAGCGAGGCGGGCGGAAGAAGAGGCGCGGAAGGCTGAAAAGCTCGCGCGACAGAAAGCCGACCAGGACGCCTTGCAAGACAAGCTCGACAACCCCGGAAATACCCCGCAGAACTGGAATTATTGGGTGAAAGGGGCGGAAGAGTTGTCTCCAAATGTCGCCTACGATGACCGGCGTTTTACCTATTTGACGTTTGCCAACAACAAGGAAATGCCCGCTGTTTATGTCGAAAATGCCGATGGCTCGGAAAGCCTGGTGAATGTCCACGTCGAGGGGGATGTGATTGCCGTTCACAAGATCGCAAAGAAGCTGGTCCTGCGAAAAGGGAAGCTGGTGGCGTGTGTTTTTAATCGGGCCTATGACCCGGACGGGATTTCCAACACCTCCGGGACCACTGTTCCGGGCGTCAAACGGGTAATCAAGGGGAGCTAGTCATGGATGATCAAAACCGGAACAACTCAACCCCGGAAAATCGTGAGATTGAGGGCGACCGCGGCCTTCCCCCGGTCAACCCGCCTCGGCGCGGCGGCAGCGTTTTGTCCAAGCTGGGCATGGTCGTTGTCGGGATTGCAACGCTCCTGGCTATTTTGGCGGTAAATGGCGTTTTCTCGAAACCCCAGGAAAAGCCGGGACCGGGCCGGGTGGCGGAAGACAAAAAAGAAAATGTGGTCCGCTCGAACCTCCCGGAACTGCTCATGCCGGAACCAGCCGAGAAAAAGGCTCCAGCGCAAACGGAGTTGAAGCCGTTTGAACCGAAAGTGATTCGGACCTCCGATGTTGGTTCGGACTCTTCCCGGGGGTCAAGGCGGGAAGAGCGGGGGAAACAGGAAATGACCCCGGAACAGCGGAAACGGCAAGGGGGATTGTTTGCCGACCTGGGCGGTGATCGGAGCCATGCCCCGGCCCCGACTCAGACGGCGAAAACGGAAGCGCCGTCGATGACGCTCCCCGGTGTTCTCCCCGGTGGCGGGGGGTTCAGCACGGGCCAGGAGGAGGAAGAGGCGAAGAGCAAGCCGCTGGACGATCTGCTTGCCCCGACTGAAATGAATGGAGTTTCGGCTAGTCTGCTCCCTGACCGGAATTTTCTTGTGACGCAAGGGACGTTTATTGATTGCGCCCTGGAAACCGCCATTAGCAGCGATGTTCCCGGCTTTGTCAGTTGCCGCTCGACCCGCGATGTTTACAGCACCAATGGAAGGGTGTTGCTCCTGGAGCGCGGTTCAAAGATTGTCGGCCAATATCAGGGTGGACTCCAGAGGGGGATTGCGCGGATCTTTGCCCTGTGGAGCCGGATCGAAACGCCGACCGGGGTTATTGTGGCGCTGAACTCGCCGGGAACCGATGCTTTGGGGAGGTCCGGCCATGACGGGTACATCGACACGCATTTTTGGGAGAGATTCGGCGGGGCCATTCTGTTGAGCGTGATAGACGATTTTGGGAACTACCTGACCGCCAAGGCCGCCGATAGTGACGGGGTGCAGATAGGCAGTACCACGGGCTCGGCCCAAGAGGCGGGGTCTATCGCCCTGGAAAATTCGATCAATATCCGGCCGACGCTCTACAAGAACCAAGGGGAGCATATCAGCATTTTTGTCGCCCGCGACCTGGATTTCCGGGGGGTTTATGATGTCGCCGCCGCCGAATAGCGCGGGGCCGCTCCTGGAATATTTGGCGCTGTTGCGCCCGTTCCTCGATGACGCGAACAATACCGAAGTCTGTATCAACAAGCCGGGGCAGGTTTTGACTGAAGGGCGCGGTGGATGGGTGACGCACGACACGCCGGAGCTTGATTTTGACCGGTGCTTGCAGCTTGCCAAGCTGATTGCGACGTTTTCACAGCAAAAGCTCGATCCGCAGCATCCGATTGTTTCGGCCACGCTTCCTGATGGGGAGCGGGTTCAGGTGGTCATTCCTCCGGCGGTGCGGAATGGGACGGTGAGCCTGACGATCCGGCGGCCGGCGGATGTGGTGTTGACCTTGGCGGATTATGAGGCGGCGGGATCGTTTGAGGAGGTCCGGGATTATTCGGTGGGCCTCATGCCCCACGAGACAAAGCTACTCGATCTCAAGCAAAACCGCCGATTCCGGGAGTTTTTGGAGTTGGCGGTGACGGAGCGGCAAAACATCATCGTGTCCGGCTCCACCGGTGCGGGAAAAACAACCCTCATGCGCTCCTTGCTCGGCCTGGTGCCGAAGGATGAGCGGTTGCTGAGTATCGAGAATGTCGATGAGTTGAAGCTGTACCAGACGCACCCCAACAGTATTTCCTTGTTTTACAGCGCGGGCGGCCAGGGCGCCGCGAACATCACCCAACAGCATTTGTTGGAAAGCGCCTTGCGGATGAAACCGGACCGGGTGTTTCTGGCCGAGTTGATCCGGGGGGATGAGGCTTTCTATTACCTTCGCAACGTCAACAGCGGCCACCCCGGTTCGATTACCTCGATGCACGCCAACAGCGCAAAATTGGCGATTGAGCAACTGGTTCTGTTTCTCAAGGAGTCCTCCAGCGGGTCCACGATGACCCGCGAGGATATTAAGCAGCTTATTTTTATGTGCGTCGACATCATCGTACAAATCAAGAACATCAACCGGCGGCGCGTCGTTACCGAGGTTTATTATGATCCCGTATTCAAAAGAAAACTCCTGGGGTAAACCGGCCCTGATTCTGGTTGGCGGCCTCGGCTGTGCCGTTCTGTGGCTGTATTTGACCGGGGGGATTTTCTTGCACTTCGGCGGCCAGCGGTTCGCTGACGCGGACCTTTCGACCGCCTATCAATACTGGATTCACTACGGCCATGAGGAGGAAACCCGGCGGTGGCTCGGCACGTCGGCGTTTCTGGCGGGGATTGTGGCGCTGTTGCCGTTGGCTTTTTTCTTCCGCCCGCAAACCCGGTCTTTGTATGGGGATGCGCGGTTTGCGACGGAATCCGAGATTCGGCGGGCCGGGCTGAATGCGGCCAAGGGGATTATCGTCGGCAAGCGTGGGGGCCGCTATCTGGTTTTCGGTGGCCAGCAGCATGTTTTAATGGCTGCCCCTACCCGCTCCGGGAAAGGGGTGGGGATGGTGATTCCCAATCTTTTGAACTGGCCCGATAGTGCCGTGGTCCTGGATGTGAAACAGGAGAATTGGGAGATAACCGCCGGGTTTCGGGCCAAGCATGGGCAAAGGTGTTTTCTCTTCAACCCCGAGGCCCGCGACTACCGGACTCACCGATGGAACCCCCTGCACTACATTTCCAAGGACCGGCATTTTCGGATTACGGATATTCAGGCTATCGGGCAGATGATCTTTCCCGATAATGATCGGGAGGCTCCGATTTGGCAGTCCTCTTCCCGGTCTTTGTTTTTGGGGATTGTTCTTTACCTGCTGGAAACCGAGGGCTTGCCGGTGACGCTGGGGGAAGTGCTGCGCCAGGCCACTACCGGCAACGATAAGCGGTTTGCGACCTTAATCAAGGAGCGACAGGAGAGTGAGGCCCCCCTGTCGCCGGAGTGCGTCGCGGCGCTCAATGATTATCTCAATACCGGCGACACTACCCGCTCCTCGATCCGGAAAACCTTCACAAGTGCCTTGGAGCTTTGGTTTAACCCGGTGGTCGATGCCGCCACCAGCGGGAATGATTTCGACCTGCGGGATTTGCGGAAGAAGCGGATGAGCATCTATGTCGGCATTGCCCCTGGTGCTCTGGATCGCCTGGGGCGGCTGCTGAATCTGTTTTTCCAACAAGTGATTGAACTGAATACCCGTGAATTGCCCGAGAGAAACCCGGGTTTGAAGTTCCAGGTGCTCTTGCTTATGGATGAGTTCGCCGCCATTGGCCGCAACCATACGCTGATAAAGGGTTTGACCTATGTGGCCGGGTATGGGCTGCGGTTGCTGCCGATTGTGCAGAGCCCGGCGCAGATTCGGGATATTTACGGCCAGGAGGCCGCCGAGACGTTTATGGAGAACCACGCATTGCGGGTGTTCTTCGCGCCCAAGGGGAACAAGGACGCTAAGGATATTTCGGAAATGCTCGGGGATACCACCGTCAAGAGCAAGACCAAATCCAGGAACATTGCCGGGAAGGAAAGTAAAAGCGTCAGTATGTCCGACCAGCGGCGGGCGCTGCTGCTTCCGCAAGAGTTGCGCGCCCTGGGCGCGGGGAAGCAGATCATCATTGTGGAGGACTGCCCCCCTATTCTGTGCCGGAAGATCCGCTATTACAGGGAGAAGGTTTTCAAGGCTCGGCTGCTGCCGCCGCCGGAAATGACGTTGATCCAGGTGGAGGACCGGGAGTTTCCGGCGTTCGGGCTGAGTGCGCCGGAAGAGGCTTCCGGGGCCATTGAAAGGGCGGTGACTGCCGAGGATATCGCCCATATTGACCAGCTCGATATTGAAGATTTTTCCTGTGATTTTTCGGCGGTGGAGATTCCGACCGGGGAGATTTCGGACCAGCAAATGAATGAAATCGTGGACCAGTTTTTTAACGGCCTCGATGCGGCCGCTTAGGCTGAAAATTTCGTACGTACGAAATTTGGGGCCGGCCGCCCCCGGGTGCCGGGGGCTAACTGCGAAGGGAGAAAGATATGAAAAAGAGGATTTTGGGGGCTTTGTTGATTTCCGCCGTTGCGGCTCCAGCGTTCGCGCTTGATCCCTGCGCGGCGGTGCTGTGCTTGAGCCAGCGGAAAACCGCGCCCCATGAGTGCCGGGATGAGGTCAAGGATTACTTCAAGATTCGGGTGTACCGGGAGCGGCATTCGAGGACTTACTTTGATCCGGGGGCCACGGCGGCGAAGAGATATAAGAAGGTCATGGACAAGTGCCCCGATGCGGAACAGCGGGACAAAGACAACATCAGCGCCATGTACGGCTCGTTGGAGTATTCGCCGTTTACGTTCTACAAGGATTGAAGATCATTCCGGAAGGATGCCAAATGTCTTCTTATCGGTACGATGTTGTTGAGGAGTTGGGCCGGGAAGAATCGGCGAAAAGCTTTACCGACGCTCAAGAGGCGGGTCGGGCTTTTTATAATGCCGATGTGTCCAAACAGCCCCTTGTGATTCAGACTCAAGGGAACAGCGGGCGGATTATGGCCTCGACCAAAAAGATCGGGTCTTTACAAAACCCCGATTTCTACAAGGGTGTGCCCCTGGATAACCGTCAAGGCCGGGATAGTGAATTTTGGGCCGGGTACTATGCTGAAATGGAGAAAGCCGTTTTCGGCGAGTTGGGCAAGGTTGATTCCCTTGAAAAGCTGTCGCCAAAAGCCCGGAAAGAGCTTGAATTTCTCTATTTGAACAATCCGATAAAAACGGTAAGCACCTGGGAGCAAAAGACTTCTCCGGCGCTGTCTCGTCCCGCTTATTTTGGGAAAACCGTGAAAGAGGTTTTGGAGGAAAAACGGTTGGCGGAGCTTATGGAATCCGCACGGCTTCAAAAGAAAGAATTGGCGGGGAGTTTGAGAAAGTCGCCGGAAGAGAAAAAACAAGGGGAGAACGTAGTCGAAACGCAAACTGCCCTGCCGGAAACTTTTCTTAAAAGATCGGAGATTCCCGAGGGGGTTAAGAAGCGGTATCTCCAGGTGGGGAACCGTTTTTATTTTGAGAAGAACCCGGACCAACTGGCTTTTGAGGACAAGGGGAATAAGCTACATACGAAGTCGAATGGGGTGAATGTTGCGGCGACGCTGGTGGAGATTGCCAACTCACGGGGCTGGACTGAGATTAAGGTGAAGGGGTCCGAGGAGTTCCGCCGGTCGGTGTGGTTGAAGGCCAATGTTCAGGGGATTGAGTGCAAGGGGTATGTGCCCAAGGAGGCGGACCTTGCCACACTGGAAAAGCTGAGTTTGCAAAAGGCTCTGTGGGAGAAAAAGCCGGAGGAGATGGTGAAGGAGTATCCGGGGTTGAGTAATGAGGCGGTGACGTTGAAGTTGGCGGAAAAGGTTTCTCGGCGCTTTCCCAATAAGACGGACCAGAAGCGGTTTATGGCCGGGGTTGTGGATCGGGTTGCCTCCCAGGTGGAACAGGGGCAACCGCTACCGCAAGTCAAGATCCGGGAGCCGAAGCGGGGCCGGGAGAAGTTGGTTCAGGAGCGGTGATTGAAATGCGAAGGTTCATTTTCTTTAAGTTGATATGGCTGGGGCTGTTTCTTCTGCCGGCGGGTACGCTGGGGGATTCCGGGGCCACCATGCCCGCTCAACTGGCGGGCAGGGTGAAGGGTAGCAATGTTCTTATTCTTGGGGAGAAACACGGAAAACCGGAATCGACCGGGTTGTTTGTGACCCTTGTCGATGAAGCAACCCGAGGCGGGGAATGCTTGACTGTGGCTTTGGAAATCAGCTCCGACCAGCAGCCAACGCTTGATCGGGCCATGAACGGTCATGGTTCCATTGCTGAAATAGTGGTAGATCCCGTTATCGATCATCCCGGCTACAGGGAAATGCTTGCCAGGCTTCGCGGGTTGAAGGCCAAAAGGCGGTGTTTGCATGTCGTGGCTATTGATGGGATTCCGGGAACGATTGATCGGGATACCTGGATGGCTGAGGCTTTGGAGCCGCATATCGCCAAGGGGAAGGTGATTTGCCTTCTTGGTCGCCTTCACTCGGCGAAAAAGATTCGGTGGGAGGATGGAAGAGATAGGCCCTTTCTGGCGGAAAGGCTTGTGGCTAAAGGGGTTCTGGTTTGCTCGGTGGTGCAGATTTGGGACGGCAAGGGGAGCGATTTCATCGCTCCCCTTACGCTTGAGGGCGTGGCCGATGCTCTTGATCCGGTAGCGGCCAGGCTGCCGGAGGATGCGCGAGAGTTTGGGGATTATGTGGTGAGGTGGAAGTAGCCAGGCATCCCTACGGAATTACGTCTGACTTCCCTCTGCCGGTATATCAATTTTTTCATGCACGTCGATTATTTTATACAAAGCTGGCCTATCATTGATAGTCTCTACAACCACGTCGACAACATAGGCGTGAATAAAGGGGTTTTCGGCATCGAGTAACATTTTTGCCTTGATCCCGGCATGTGCAAAAATGGCCTTAACTGGCCCCTTTTGTATGCTTTCGATTATGGCTTTATCTCCCGTTGTGCTCTTGGCATCGTTTCTAGCCTGATACCAATGAAGGAGAACTTTTTCCTTGAGGCCAGTTGTCGGCTCTTTCAATGCGCGAATCTCTCGATTTGCTACATTTTGAGCAGCGTTTGCAGCGGGTGAATCAAGATGAACATTGACAACAAGATTACCATTTACAATGGTACTACAGTTGATTTGAGAGGCATTATCTTTAGCAATCGGCTCTATAATGCGGGCTAAGTTTTCGTAGTTCGCTTTTTCAAGATTTGGCTTATTTTCTGATTTCCCAGTTAAATAATCAAAAGCTTTTTTTAAGTAATCGCCAAAACCGATTATCGTATTTGAATTTTCAACAAATGGCAAAGCTATTGCAGATAGTGCGACAAGATCGGCAATTATACTTCCAGACCGTATTTCTTTAATATAGAGTTTGATATCGTCTGCAATAGCCTGTTCTTCTTTCCGCAGAAGGTATCTTCTATATTCATCGGCAAAACTTTGAAAACTTTGGGACAATTCGATTAGTTCAACCGGTTTACTATTATCTATCTCTATAGTTAATTTAGCCAAACCCTCCATCGCAGTCCCTCCAAGTTTATTCGGCTTCACCTATAATAGAAAACATTTCGCTCCTCATACGGCCTCTTTCATCCTTCATTTCTTTTGGTGCGTCTCCACTCCCACGGCGCGATCGGTTGAGGATCGACCCAAAGGCCGCGCCGTGCGGCTCGGGCTTCGTTTTCCAATTCTCCTATGCTCTGGTCGGTGCTGTATTTGCGGAACCACCAGGCGTAGCCGGAGCGGACCAGTTCGCGGTTTAGGCTCTGGCCCTCGGGAAGAAAGACTTCCGCGACCTTCCGGCCATAACGATCTGTGGTTTCGACCTGGACGGTGACGATTTTTTGGGCTGCGAGTTTCAGGGTGTGGCGAGTTGCGGCTTGGCTGAAGGGTTGTTTTTTTTCGGGGCAGTCGATCCCGGCCAATCTGATTTTTTCTGCTTTGCCGCTTACTAAGACCTGGATGGTGTCGCCGTCGGTGACTTTGACAACCCGGCCGCTGAGGGTGGTTGCCTGGGCTGTTGAGGCCAGGAGGAGGATCAGGAACAGGGGGATGAAGGTTTGTAGGGGATTTGATTGCATTGTTAAATTTTGCCAGCGGCGCTGGAAAGTTAGGGGGATGTGGCGATGATGCTAGATCACCCTTCTTTGATTTTTTGTTAATGCCAAAGACAGTGATCGGACCTAATACCCAGCCGACAAAAAGTATAAACTGTCACAATCAAACATTCAGGCAAATTTTGCCTCTTTTGTATTTTAATGTTATATTTAAGTTTAAATTTCCAAACAAAAAACCATAAGATTAAAAATAGATTTAATTGTAATTTCAAATATTTGGAGGTTTTAAAATGCCTACGTTCTACGAATTTTTCGCGGGTGGTGGCATGGCCCGATTGGGCTTAGGTGAAAAATGGAATTGCCTCTTTGCCAATGATATAGATGAAAAAAAGGCAGCCTCATATAAAAGGCATTTTGGACCCGGCCCGTTATGCGTCAAGAGTGTATGCGAGTTGAAAGTTAATGAGTTGCCAGGCCAAGCAAACTTGGCCTGGGCCTCTTTCCCCTGCCAAGACTTATCTCTTGCAGGAAAAGGGGAAGGATTAGATGGAAAAAGAAGCGGGACATTCTGGCCATTTTGGAAACTCATAAATTCTCTTCAGGACGAAGCTAGAGCCCCTCAATTAATTGTTCTTGAAAATGTTTGTGGTGCTATTACATCTAATGGTGGAAAAGATTTTGCTGAAATCGCACGTGTAATAATCAGTATGGGGTATCGTTTTGGAGCTCTAGTAATTGATTCTGTTCATTTTCTCCCCCAATCCAGACCTCGACTTTTCGTGATTGCCGTTGCACCAGGGGTATTGATTCCGCAGGGAATAACGCGAGCAGATCCACATCCAATATGGCACCCAAGAAACCTTATTGAAGCAAAGTTTAAACTTTCTTCGCCCGCCCAAGATAATTGGCTTTGGTGGAACCTCCCCTGCCCGCCGGAACGAGATACCATTTTTGCTGATCTTGTAGAAAACCAACCATCTGGCGTTGAATGGCATTCAAAACTAGAGACTCAGGCCCTTCTCAATATGATGTCCCCTTTGAATCGGGAAAAAATAAAAAAAGCTCAAAAAGGTGGTAGCTTGCGCGTTGGAACGCTTTATAAACGGACACGCGATGGGAAATGCCGCGCAGAGGTTCGCTTTGATGATGTGGCTGGCTGCTTACGCACACCTAGTGGTGGTTCAAGTAGGCAAACAATAATTGTAGTGCAAGGAGAATCTGTCCGGACAAGGCTTATCTCCTCTAGGGAAGCGGCCAGGCTTATGGGGTTACCGGAAAACTATGCTTTGCCAGAGAGCTATAATGAGGCTTACCACTTAGCTGGTGATGGGCTAGTTGTCCCCGCTGTCTCACATTTAGCAACCTGGATTTTAACTCCTATTGCACAAAACTTTATTCAACGTACTCAAGAAGTAGTTGCTGCTTAACGGAGATAGAAGAGATGCCAATACAATCGGCAGATAATCCATTGCCACCTTTTGAAACAAGGGAATTACGAGAAAAATTATCAGAATTTTTAAATCAGAAGATCTTAGATCCTATCACTAACAGAGAAATTGCTATAGGAAATTATAAATTCGGTGTATATGCCTTCTTTGACTATGATGGTGAGCCTATATACGTCGGCCAAACAAATGAAAAACTTCGCACTCGAATAAGGAGACATTTAACGAATCAGAGAACCGATGCTGTTGCAATGAATGTTCTCGATCCTTTTGAAGTTTATCCTGAATCCGTGAGCTCTTCCCCCGTACCTCGGGTTTCCCCTTTCTGAGGGGCGAATTCGGGGGCATGAATTGTGGCGTGAACTAAAAACGGCCTCCTGGGTTCCGCTACATGCGACGATCTTTG
>NZ_JAVESI010000008.1:0-94484 GCF_034006665.1 Trichloromonas sp. | reverse complement strand
CTTGCCGTTCAGCTAACGGTTCCCGTCATCAGGGTCCGTAGAGGACTTTCACCTCCAAGTCAACGATTGACCACCACGATCAATCATCTGGTGCTTACGCACCACGCGCCATGCCTGGCGCACCAATGAAAAAGCCGCTGTCCTCAATCGGAACAGCGGCTTTTTTATCGGTCTGAAGTCTTTTGCGAGATGCCGGCTTAATCCGCCGCCAGCCACTCGACGATGCGAGCGTTGACGGCGGGCCAGTCGGCACCGAGGCGCAGGTCGAGAAAATGCCGGTAGAGGCTGTCGAAGAGTTGCAGTCCTTCCTCCATAAGGTGCATCTTCTCATAGAAGACCGCCTCCTTTTCGCTCGCGGCGTCAGTGATCTGATCCTTTTCGATCTTCACCGCCGGGGTTTTGAAGGAGGCGAAGTGGAAGGTCTCGCCCTTGAGGGTCAGCTTCCACTGGTCTTCGAGCTTTTCCAAGTGGACAATCGCCTCAGTGATCTGCTTGCCACCATTCAGGGCGGTACGCACTTCGCTGAAGGCATCCTGTGGGCCAACCACCGTGACCTTCTGCACACCGCTTTCGCTTCCCCCCTTGAGCAGCAACCGGTCGTTGAGATAGGCGACGAAGCCTTCCCCAGTGGCCGCTGGACCGGGACGGTTGACGGCGTAGCGGGAGGATTCGGTGAGGGTCTGGTAAAGCAGCCAGCGCAGAAAATCCTCGCCGAGCCAGCGGTTGCCCTCGATCAACTCCAGCACCGAGTCGCCACCGGCGCGGTTTTCCACCGCCAGAGCCGCGCGCCCGGCCTCGTCGAGGAGGCCCTCGGCGCGGCCGTAGGGAGGCACGGCGATCAGACTCGATCCTTCAAAGGTCTGGCGGAACAGCCCTTCGAACATGTCCAGCACCTTGGCATTGAGATTGGCGAAGCAGAGGCGGCCCGTGCGGGTGTCCCAAGCCACATCGAAGACCGCCGGTACCGGCAGAGTCTGGCTGAGCAAGGTGCCACGCACGGCGTCGCGCAACTCCTCCCGCTTCTGCTTGGGCACCCGGTTGAGCCCGGGATGGGCGGCAAGAAATTCGGCCTCGACCCGCTCCTGATGGACTTTCAAGAGCGTTGAGGGAATCCGGCGCTGGTCGCGGCGCAGGGAGAAGACCAGGTAATGATCCCGCCAGAAGGCCCGGGGTTCGGAAAAATCACTGGACTGGGGATCGTCGACCAGCACCCAGCCGACGGAAAGCTCCTCGCTACCGCGATCGATGGGGCGAAAGGCCTTGGCCGCGAGTTGCTCGCTCGCCCAGGCGAAGAGATCGTCAGGCGGGGTGTCGAGCAGAACCTGAAACTGGCAAAAACTGACGCTATTGGCAAGAATGCCCATGAAGTATTGCTCCTGTCATTGAAGATGGGGAGTGAAGTGAAGCGAAGGGATGAAAAACGTAAGCGGGGGGAAGATCAGCCGGCGGAGGCACAGCGGCCAACCGTGGCGGAGGCGCCGGCCACGCGGCTGTTGTGCTGATGGCATTCGGCGGCGAGGCGCTCGATCTGCAATTCGTTGAGCAGGCCGACTTCAACAAAGTAACGGCCGATCTTCTGCTGGCGGCTGCGCTGAAAGAAGAGCAGGGTCTGCACTTGGGCCTGGCCGAGCAACCCGAGGCGCACCGCCTTTTCGCCAAAGCGGCCGTAACCGCCGCGATCCCGGCAGATGGTGAGAATATCGGTCTCGCTCAGCCACTGCCAGCGCCGGGCGATATCCCCCAGCATCGGCCGCTGGTGGCGCTGCCAGACCAGAGCATCGATCAGGGACTGATAGGAGATCAGCCCACGGTAATAGAGATAGCTGCCGAACTCCAGACGTCGCGCGGGGACGGAACCGCGAAAGAAATGCCCCCCCGGCGAACGGCGCGGCGGCCGTTTGGGTCGGCCCCAAGTCTGGGGCCGCGCCCCGTGAAAGACGCGGTGGACGCACTGCCCCTGCTCTTCGTCCCGATGCTTGATGAAGGCCTGCATCAATTCGAAGGCTTCGTGGACCTTTCGGAAGAGTTCGGACTGGCGGTGCTGGATCTCGGGAGCGTGCGCGGCGAAGAGGTCGGGATGGTTCTGCTTGGCCTGTTCGCGAAAAGCGGCCTTGACCCCCCCCGGCTGCAGATAGCCGAGAAAATCGAGGGAGAGATGGACCTCGGGACCGAACAGGGTCCGGCAGGCCGAAAAGACCTCATTTTCGTGAAAGCGAGGCAGCACGCCTAGTGGAATCCCTTCGCGGAAAGATTAAAATACCTGGCAAATTTTATACACTAAGGGTCGAAAAAGCACAAGCGGCTTGCCGGGAAATGCCGTTGTCTCTTTGACAGATCCCAGCGCTTCGCTCTATAGTGCCTGAGTAGAATTTCCACTCAGCCTCCGAGGTCGCCATGGAATCCTTCGTTGCCGCGCAACTCTCCCATCTCAAAGCCAAAATCGCCGGCTACGGCAAGGAAAACCTGGAGGACATCCTGCATGTACTCCTCGGCGCCGTGACCCTCATCACCCGCCAGAACCGCTGCCGCGTCTATCTCGAAGACCTGACCGGCGGCATTCTCGTCTGCGCCGCCGCCAACGGCGCCCAGGCCCAGGCGGTCAAGAGCCGGTCCTTCCCCCTCAACAGCACCGACTATCTGGTGTCGCGAGTCTACATGACCCAGCAGGCGGCCCTGGTCGAGGATGTCACGGCCTTGGCCGGCCCCAATGCCCTGGAACTCGCCGAACGCTTCGAAATCCGCGCCAGCTATCTTGTCCCCCTCATCCATCAAGGGCGCTCGGCCGGGGTGTTGAGCGTCGACAGCAGCCGGGTCGGACGGGTTCCCGCCGAGTCCCAGCGCCGGGTGCTGCGGGAGTTTCTCGCCGAAGTCGTGCCGCTTATCGACCAGGCACGCAAGTATCATCAGCAGATCGTTCTGGCCCGGCGCATCGACAAGGCGAAGAAAAAGGAAGCCGCCCTGCTGATGGTGAAATCGGCGGTAAGTCTGATCGATAAACTGACCCTGGCCTCGGTCCTCATCCCCTCGCCTCTCGGCCTCGAATCGAAGGAGGAGGGCTTGCAGGTGCTCGCCTCCTACACCAAGGACCAGGGCGCCCGCCAAATCTACGAGGACGAGAAACTCATCAACCTCGGCCCCGGCCAGTCCCTTCTCTCCCGCTACATCAGCAGCACCGGCATCATCAGCGACGACACCCTGCTCACCCCCCTGTACATTCCCAATCTGCCGGCGGAGCCCCTGCAGAAACGTTATCTCACCGAGCAGATGGGGCTGAAATCCCTCTATGTGGTTCCCCGCTACGAACCGCACAGCCGACGGGTCATCTGCCTGGTCAACTACTATACCCGGGGCTCCTACCATTTCAGCGATTTCGAAAAGGGGCTGCTGGAGGCCCATGCCGAGATGGCCGAGCGGGTCATCCAGGAAATCGGCGTCGAGCACATGGAGATCCAGGTCCTCTCCGAAATCAACGACCTGTTACAGGAAAAATTCGAGGGTTTGCAACCCTTTCTCAATCGCGCCCTGTCCAAGGCCACGGAACTGATCGGCGCCGACACCGGCAGCATCGCTCTGGTGCGCGAGGAGGAAGGCCTGCGCTGGCTGATCGTCGAGGAACCGGACGGCCGCCTGGTCGGAGCCAAGAGCAAGGAATGGCTGAAAAAGGATATTCCCCCGATCCGTGTCGGCGGCGAGAAACTCCCCCCCGAGGAACGCAGCCTGACCGGCTACGTCGCCCACATCGGGCGGCCCCACGTCATCGCCGACACCGAGGAGGAAAAACGCAAAAAGGGACTCTATCGGGAGATCACCGGCGCCATCAAGAGCGAAATCGCCGTACCGGTGCTCTATGACGACGAGGTGATCGCGGTCATCTGCCTCGACAGTCTGCGCCCCCACTACTTCACCGACGAACACAAACGCATCCTGATGATCATCGAACGGCTGATCGCCCCCTTTCTTTACGACCTTCAGCGCATCGAGAAACTCACCGGCGAAGTCATCAACCTGCGTCGGGATGTCGGCTACAAAGACCCGAAGATCTCCTCCTACAAACTGGGGAACATCATCGGCAACTCGGCCAAGACCTCGGAACTGGTCGATTTCATCCAGCGCATCACCCCCCCTCTCTTCAACCGCATCTCCAAGTGGACGGTGCGCGATCTGCAAGAGGCTTCCCTCGGTCTGCCGTCGATCCTCATCACCGGCGACACCGGCAGCGGCAAGGAGTTCCTCTTCAACAACATCTTCTCCCGCCTGCGGGAGATGTACCAGATCGAGATCGACCCGCGCGGCGAGCTGCCGGTGAAAAAAACCAACATCGCCGCCTACAGCGGCGAGCTCACCTATTCGGAACTCTTCGGCCACAAGCGCGGCGCCTTCACCGGCGCCCACACCGACCGCAAGGGGATTCTCGAAGAGGCCCACGGCGGCGTGGTTTTTCTCGATGAAATCGGCGACGCCGACCCCAAGACCCAGGTACAGCTCCTGCGTTTTCTCGACAACGGCGGCTTCGTCCGCCTCGGCGAAAACGTCACCCGTTTCGCCCGGGTGCTGCTCATCGCCGCCACCAACAAGAACCTCAAGCAGCTCATCGAGTCCGGCCATTTCCGCGAGGACCTTTTTCACCGCCTCTCCGAGCTGACTATCGAGGTCCCCTCCCTCAACCAGCGCCGCGAGGACATCCCCGACCTAGCCACCCACTTTCTCGGCAAACTGCACCAGGTCTACCGCAAGGAGGACATGAGCGAGGAGGACGCGCCGGTGCTGACCCGCGGCGCCCAGCAGCTCCTCTCCCAGCATCACTACACCGGCAACGTCCGCGAGTTGCGCAGCATCCTCTTGCGCGCTCTCTTTTTCCGGAAGAAGCGGGTAATTTCCGAGGAAGACATTCGCCGGGCGATCGGCGAAGCGGAACGGCCCAAGGGAACGGTAGCGGTAGAAAAGCTCACCGCCCAGGTCGCGGAGGAGATTTTTTCGGATCTGCGCAAGGGGGAAGGGGATTTCTGGGAAAAGGTCTACGAACCGTTTTCCGCGAGTCGCATCTCAAGGGACGTGGTGGCGGCGGTCATCGATCTGGCCCGTCGGGAAGGGGCGACCAACATGCCGAAGATCGCCGTCATGCTTCAGGCCTGCGACCCCCGCGCCAAGGACGCGGAGAGTCGCAAGACCTTTTTCCGCTTCAAGAACTTTCTCTACAAGACGATCCACATCGCCTAGGCTTCCGTCAGCGGGGAGTAGCCGACAAGGATCTTGTTCACTGCGCGCCGATGCCTTTCCTTCCAGGGGCCGACAACGGCGAGCTTGAGATTGCCCGGGGCGAAGAGCGCCCGCGCCGCCCGCCGGATCGTCTCGGCCGTCACTTCCATGAGTTCGCGCCGATCCTCCTCGACGGTGCGCAGGTAGCCGGCCAGTTCTCCCCAGCCGTAGCGGGAAAGCATCGCCTCGGTATGGTCCTGGCTGAACTCCAGATCGAAGAGATAAGCTCGCAATACCCCCTGCAGTTCTTCCTCCGGCACCGGCTCGCGACAGAGCCGCGCCACCACGGAAAGCACCTCCGTCACCGCGCGCTCGAGATTTTTCGGCGCCACCGCCAGATCGATGGTGAAAGAACCGCAGTCAGCGAGCATCGACAGCCCCGCCTCCACATGATAGGTCAGACCAAGCTGTTCGCGCAGGCGCAGCATCAGCCGAGAAGCCCCGCCCCAGGAGAGAATCCAGCGCAGCACCCGCAGCGGCAGGGTATCGGCATGCCCCCGGCCCGGCGCACGAAAGGCCAGCTGCAACGAAATCTGCGAATCCGAATCCCTGGCCCAGGCCACCTCCGGCGCCCGGGCGGGAAGAACCACCGGGCTTTGCCGCTCGGGACCGCCGCTGCCGTGCCAGTGGCCAAAGGCTCCCTCGACGGCCCGCAGCGCCGCCTCGCGACGCACGTTACCGGCCGCCACCACGACCGTGTTGACCGGGGTGTAGTAGCGGCCGTGATGGGCGCGCAGATCGGCTTCGCCGATCGCCTTGATCGACGCCGTGGTGCCGATGGTCGGCAGGCTTAAGGGATGATCAGGCCAGAGCAGCCCGGCAGTGAGATTGTCGGGACTGATATCCTCCCCCCGTTCGTTGAGATCGTCCAAGGCTTCTTCGAGGATGATGCGCCGCTCCACATCGACGTCGGTGAAAAGCGGCCGGGTCAGCAGCGAGGCGAAGAGGCGCGCCGCCTCGTCTAGGTGCAGGGGATGGAAACGGCTGTGGTAGCAGGTGCTTTCCACATCGGTGGCGGCGTTCACCGCCCCGCCGATGGCCTCGAAGGCCCGCTCGAGCACGAAACTGCCGGGATAGTCAAGGCTGCCACGAAAGAGAATGTGTTCGAGGAAATGGGAGACACCCGCCAGGTCGGCGGACTCGTCCCGCCCGCCGACCTGGACGTAGCAGGCCATCTCCGCGCAGTGCAGGTGGGGCATTTCGACGGTGACCAGGCGCAGGCCGTTGGTCAGCCGGTCGCTAAAGTATTCTCGCATCGGTAAGCGCGCCGTTTCTTCCGCGTTAGCGGCCGCGAAGCAGGCGGGCCGCTTCCTTGGCGTGGTAGGTGATGATCAGGTCGGCGCCGGCCCGCTTCATGCCGAGGAGCGTCTCCATGACGATGCGGTCGTTGTCGACCCAGCCGTTTCTGGCCGCAGCCTTGATCATCGAATATTCGCCGGAGACGTTGTAGGCCACCAGCGGCAGATCGAAACGCTCCCGGATGTCGCGGAGGATGTCGAGGTAAGCCAGAGCCGGCTTGACCATGAGAAAATCGGCGCACTCCTGCACGTCGAGAGCCGCCTCGCGGAAGGCCTCGCGACGGTTGGCCGGATCCATCTGATAGGAACGACGGTCGCCGAACTGGGGGGTCGATTCGGCGGCATCGCGGAAAGGGCCGTAATAGGCGCTGGCGTACTTGACCGCGTAACTCATCACCGGAATGTGCTCGAAACCATTGCCGTCGAGGATCTCGCGGATTGCCGCCACCCGACCGTCCATCATGTCCGAAGGGGCGACGATGTCGGCCCCTGCGCGAGCGTGGGAAAGGGCCTCGGCAGCAAGCAGCTTGAGGGTTTCGTCGTTGTCCACGTCGCCGTCCTTGATCACTCCGCAATGACCGTGGTCGGTGTACTCGCACATGCAGACGTCGGTGATGACGGTGAGATTCGGAACCGCTTGTTTGATCGCCCGGATTGTCTCCTGAATGATTCCCGTCTCTGAATAGGCGTCCTGACCCAAAGCGTCCTTGGTCTCGGGGATACCGAAGAGGATTACCGCGGGAATGCCCAGATCGTGTACCTCTTTAGCCTCGACGACGATGTGCTCGATGGACTGTTGATAGATGCCCGGCATCGACGGAATTTCTTTTTTGATCCCAGTGCCGAAGGCGGAAAACATGGGGTAGATCAAATCGTCGACACGCAGATGGGTTTCCCGCACCATGCGGCGGATGTTGTCGTTACGACGCAGACGGCGGGCGCGGTATTCGGGGAAAAACATGGCGAATCTCCTCTGGACAGGGAAAAGCAAAAACCTGATGCTCCCGCAGATCAACACATCTCAAAGGCGCTTGCGGGGTGGATGCAACTGATAACACAGATTGTCTGACGGATACAGTTCTTTGTCCAGACGATCACTCCTTCTGGCTAAAGTACTCCACGATCCCCTCGACCAGGGCCTCCAAGGTGTATTCGACGGGCTCGACGGCGATGTCCAGGCCGTGCTTGAGGCAGGTTTTACTGGTGATCGGACCGATGGAGGCGACGGCAACGCCCTTGATTCGGGCGGCGAGGTCTTCGCCTAGGAGAAGGGCGAGGTTGTCGACGGTAGAGGAGGCGGTGAAGGCGACGCAGTCGATCTCGCCCTCCGCCAAGGCCGCCAAGGCCGCATCCGGCAGAGCGGCGGGAACAACATTGCGGTAGGCGACGGGGGCGACCACCCGGGCACCGCGTTTGGCCAGTTCCGTGGGGATCACTTCCCGGGCCCGGTCGGCCTTGGGAAAAAGGATTTTCTTGTCCTGCAGAGCGGTTTCCGCCAAGGCCGCCACCACCCCTTCCCCCTTGTACTCGGCAGCAACGAGGTCGGCGCGCAGACCATAGGCACAAAGATGGGCGGCGGTCTTCGGCCCGACCACGCAGATCCGGCAGCGCCCCAGGGCGCGGGCGTCGCGGCCGAGTTCCGCCAAGCGCCGGAAGAAAGCGTGGACGCCGTTGGCCGAAGTCAGGATCAACCAGTCGAAAGTGTCCAGTTCGGCGATGGCGCGATCGAGTTCGCCATAGCTCTCCGGCGCGACCAGTACGATGGTCGGCGCTTCGATGACCTCGGCCCCTTGCGCTTCGAGGAGCGCCGTCAGTTCGCCGGCCTGATCGCCGGCTCGGGTGTTGAGAATGCGCTTGCCGAAGAGGGGGCGGTTGTCGAACCAGCGCAGCTCCTCCCGCAAGCCGACCACCGCGCCGACAATGATGACCGCCGGCGGCTTGATCCGGGCCCGAAGCGCCTTCTCGACCACATCGCCGAGAGTCGCCGTCAGGGTCCGCTGGCGCGCCGTGGTCGCCCAGCGCACGATGGCCACCGGGGTGTCGGCGGAGCGGCCGTGCGCCATCAATTCCCGGGCGATGAGGGAGATATTGGCCATCCCCATGTAAAAAACCAGGGTGCCGATGGCACCGGCGAGTTTCTCCCAGTCAAGACTCGACATCTTCTTCGCCGGATCTTCGTGGCCGGTGATGAGGGCGAGGCTGGTGGTATAGTCGCGGTGGGTAAGGGGAATGCCGGCATAGGCGGCTGCGGCAAAACCGGCGGTGACGCCGGGCACCACTTCGAAGGGAATCCCGGCCCGGCGCAAGCAGAGGGCTTCCTCACCGCCGCGGCCGAAGATAAAGGGATCGCCTCCCTTGAGGCGGGCGACGGTCTTGCCTTCCCGGGCTTTTCCTACCAGCAGAAGATTGATCTCCTCCTGGGAGCGGTGATGACTGCCCCCCTTCTTGCCGACGTAGAGGTACTCGGCGTCCGGGGACTCGCGCAGAAAGGCGGGATTGGCCAGGTAGTCGTAGATCACCACCTCGGCCCGGCGCAGGCATTCCCGCCCCTTGACCGTAATCAGGCCGGGATCGCCGGGACCGGCGCCGATGAGATAGACGATGCCTGGTTTCACAATTTCACCTGCCGTAAACAGGGAGGGGCGACGCATGCGTCGCCCCTGTGTATCGATTCGCGTGCGGGGATCAGACGTCTTCGCGACTGACGTTGAAGGTCTCGTGATTATAGACCTCGTTGAGAATCTTTCCGGCGCCCTGAGTGATCAGGTCGTCGGCCAGGGAGGTACCGACCTTTTCCGACTCCTCCGGCGCGCAGACCACGGTCTTCTTGAGCAGTGTAACGCCGTCGACGCTGGCGACTACGCCGGTCAGAGTCAATCGGCCGTCCTTGACCTCGCCGTAGGCGCCGATGGGCACCTGACAACCCCCTTCCAGACGGCGCAATACCGCCCGCTCACCCTTGACCGCGGCAGCGGTTTCCGGGTGATTGAAGAAGTCGATAAGGGCGTTGACTTCGGCATCGGCGATACGCGACTCGATACCCAGCGCCCCTTGGCCGATGGCCGGCAACGAGACGTCGGGGGCCAGGTATTCGCCGATCTTCCCGGTGAAGCCGAGGCGGTGCATGCCGGCGGCGGCCAGCACCACGGCGTCGAGGTTGTCCTCGGTGAGCTTGCGAATACGGGTTTCGACGTTGCCGCGGATATCGACCATCTGGAAATCGGGGCGCAGATGCAGCAGCATCGCCTTGCGTCGTAAGGACGAAGTACCGATGCGCGCCCCCTGCGGCAGATCGCGGAAACTTTTGAAACCGGGCTTGAGGATGACGATGTCGCGGGGATCTTCCCGCTCGGTGATGCAGCGCAGAGCCAGCCCCTCGGGGAAGAAAGTCGGCACGTCCTTCATCGAGTGCACGGCGATGTCGATCTCACCGCGCAGCATGGCCTCCTCGATCTCCTTGACGAAAAGACCCTTGCCCCCGACCATCGCCAGCGGCACGTCGAGGATTCTATCCCCTTGCGTCTTGATCTTGGTCAGAGTGACTTCGAGACCGGGATATTTCTTTTCCAGTTCGGATTTGACCCAGTTGGCCTGCCAAAGAGCCAGCTGGCTAGCGCGGGTGCCGATACGCAGTGTCTTTTTTGCCATGAATTTCTCTATCTCCTTAGCTGAGTTCGCCGTCGTCTTCTTCCGCGGCGATTTCCAGATCAAACAGGGTGCGCACCGCATCGACGTAGTCGCTCCCCGAAGCCGTCTCCTGATTCCGCTTGAGAACCGAGGTCGGTGGATGCAGCATTTTGTTGACGATAGCGGCGGTCAGGGCTTCGATCGCCTGCCGCTCCTTGGGGCCGAGTTCCTTGAGATTGGAGAAGGTTTTGCGCAGCTCTCCCTGGCGGATTTCCTCAAACTTCTTGCGCAGGGCGACGATGGTCGGAACCACGTCGCGATTCTCCAGCCAGCGGTGGAACTGGCCGATCTCCTGATCGATGATGACTTCGGCCTTCTTCGCCTCTTTCTGTCGTTCCTTGAGGTTGGCCTGCACCACACCCTGCAGGTCGTCGACATCGTAGAGATAGATGTTATCGATCTTGTTGACCTTAGGATCAATGTCCCGGGGGACGGCAATGTCGATGAGAAACATCGGCCTGTTCTTGCGCTGGCGGATGACCTCTTCCATCTTTTCCGGGCCGAGGATGAAATTAGGGGCGCCGGTGGACGTCAGGACGATGTCGACCTGATGCAGGCGCTGGGGAAATTCCTCGAAGGGAACGGCCTGTCCCTGGAACTCCTCGGCGAGCTTGACCGCCCGTTCCAGGGTACGGTTGGCAACCAGCACCGAGACCGCGCCGTTGTTGAGGAAATGCCGCGCCGCCAGTTCGCACATCTCGCCGGCGCCGATGAGCATGACCTTCTTACCGTCGAGGCTACCGAAGATCTTGCGCGCCAACTCGACGGCGGCGAAGGAGACGGAGACTGCGTTGCTGGCGATGTCCGTTTCGGTGCGCACCCGCTTGGCCACGGAAAAGGCCTTGTGCAGAAAACGGTTGAGCACCGAGCCGACGGTCTTGTGCTCGGTAGCGTAGCCGTAGGCGGTCTTGATCTGCCCAAGGATCTGCGGCTCGCCGATGACCATCGAATCGAGGCTGGAGGCGACGCGGAAGACGTGGCGAATGGCCTCCTCTCCCTGGTACTCGTAGAGATGCCCCTCCAACTGCTCCGGGGGAATGCCGTGATAGGCGGCGAGAAAACCCTTGAGCTGACCGACGCAGGCTTCGGGATCATGGCTGCCGGCGTAAAGCTCCACCCGGTTACAGGTCGAAACGATGATCGCTTCGGCTACCGCCGGCAGAGCCCGCATCTCCCCCAAGGGGCGAGCCATGTCTGTGGGTGCGAAAGCGACCCGTTCGCGTATTTCCACGGGGGCAGTCTTATGACTCAGCCCCACGACAATAATGTTCATCATGGTGAATTCCGTATGCTTTCCACTACCTAGGGACCTTCCATGGCCTTGAAGCTGTGCAGATCGGAAAGCAGCAGGTTGACCCCGAAGAAGGTGAAGAGCAGGCACAGAAAGCCGAGGATGGCGAAGATCGCCGCCCGCCGCCCGCGCCAGCCGACGGTCAGCCGACCGTGCAGCAGGGCGGCGTACAGAAACCAGGTGATCAACGCCCAAGTCTCTTTCGGATCCCAGCGCCAGTAGCCGCCCCAGGCGGAATTGGCCCAGACCGCACCGGAGATGATGCCCATGGTCATCAGGGGGAACCCGAAGGAGAGGCACTTGTAGTTGATGCTGTCGAGGACGTCAAGGGAGGGGAGGCGATAGTAGAGGGCGCTGAACTTCTTGCTCTTGAGCATCCGCTCCTGCAGCAGGTACATGACCCCGGCGACGAAAGCCACGGTGAAGACGGCGTTGCCGAGAAAGGCCAGGGTCACATGGACCGGAAACCACCAACTGTCAAGCGCCGGGTTGAGTTCCTTAACGGTGTTGGACGTGGTGGAACCAATCAGCATGAGGATCACCGCCAGTGGGCAACTGAAGGCGCCGAGAACGGTCATGCGATAGCGGATATCGAAAAGCAGGAAGATGCCGACCAGGGTCCAGGCGAAAAAGGAAAGGGATTCGTGCAGGTTCGCCACCGGGGTGTAACCCGCTTCGAGGTAGCGGGCCAGGAGGGTGGCGCAATGGAGGGCAAAACCGCCGACCAGAACCCAGCGAGCGGCCTTGCCGGTCTTGCCGATCTTTTCCTTGCGCCGCACCACATCAACCAGGTAGAGAACGGTCGCTGCGGTATAGAAAAGCAGGGTTATCTTGAACAGCAGGAGATTGACGCTCATGGCATCCCTTTCGGCAGTTGAATCCCGAGATCGTCGAGGGAGCAGCCCCCATCCGGCAGGGAGGCGAGGAGGGCATTGATCCCCGCCCCGTCGCCGGCGGCGACTCGCTCGGCCAGGCCATCAGCCAGAAGTCGGCGCAAAATCTCTTGATTATATTTGGATTTCCCCAAAGGTGTCAACCGCTTTCGGCGCAGCGCGGCGACGACGTCAAGGACCGTCCCCCATTCGGGACCGAAGTATCCGGCCAGCCGATCCCTCAGGAGGGCGGCCAGCGCCGGGCTCTGGCCACCGCTGGCGACACTGAAAAGCAGATCCCCCCGCCGGAGATTGGCCGGCAGAAGGAAATCGCCGGCAGCGGCGTCATCGGCGCGGTTGACGGGAATCCCCCGGCGGCGGGCCTCGGCGGCGACGGCGGCATTCACCGCCGGGTTGTCGGTGGCGGCAAAGACCAGGAAGGCACCCTCCAGATCCCCTTCCCGATAGGAGCGGGGGATGAGGTCAAGGGCGGCCTCCCGGTTTGGAACGCAGTCCGCGTCGGGGTCGATCAGACGCACCCGGGCCCCGGCCCGTAACAGCCCGGCAAGCTTGCGCCGACCAACTGCGCCGCCGCCGACGACGACGCAGATGCGCCCGGAAAGCTTCAGCTGCAAAGGATAGAAACCGTGCGCGGCGGCGCTTTCCACCTCAGTTATCATGTGCCGAAGAGCTCCTCTTCGACCAGCTCGCACAACGCCTGGCCCATGAACAGGCCCATTTCGAGCAGGCGCGTAGGAGAAGCGGTCTTCAGCGCGAAGAGAAAATCCGTTTCCTCCCCCGCCAGGGGCGCCCCGTCGGGGACGATGAGAGCGGTCTTGCAGTCCAGCTGCCGGGCCAGCGGCAACAGATCAAGCAGCGCCTCGTCGCGGCTGGCGTCCGCCAGGACCAGCAGCAAGTCATTGCTGGCGACTAGGGCCCGCAACTGGCGGGAAAAATAGGCCCGCCCCTGGCCGTCGCGAAGCATGCAGGCGGCCAGGGAGGGATCACGCCCGAGGGCCAGAGCCGGCAGGGAGGGGCGCTCGAAGCTGAGGTGGTAAAGGAAGAGGTCGGCAACCAACTCGGCCACCGTTCCAAGAGGGCCGGAGCCCGCCAGCAACAGCCGCCCCCCCTGATTGAAGCCCACCACCAATTCAGCAGCCAGGCGCTCCAGTTCCTCTCCGTGAACAGCGAGGCATTCGCCGAGCAGCGCCGTCTGTTCCTTAACGGCCAGATGAATCTTGGAGTGCTTCATTACAACTCTCCGCACGTAGGAAGTCTTCGGCATGATAGGGGCCACCCGAACGCCTGTCAAGGTTCGGGAGCCAGCGGAAAACCAAATAACCCCTTGATTTTTTCAGGGGGTGCTCTATCATTGCGAAAGTTAAATCAATGGGATCGCTTTTCAAAACTTCACGGCAAGGAGACTCCATCATGGCCAGCGATAAAGTTCTTCAGCTTTCCGACGATAGCTTCGAAAACGAAGTCCTTAAATCCTCGACCCCGGTTCTGGTCGACTTCTGGGCCACCTGGTGCGCCCCCTGCAAGGCGATCGGGCCGGTCATCGACAGCCTCGCCGGCGAGTATGACGGCAAGGTCAAGATCGCCAAGCTCAACGTCGACGAAAATCCCGCCACCCCCGGACAGTACGGTGTGCGCGGCATTCCCACCCTGATCCTCTTTAAGGACGGCAAGATCATCGACCAGCTGGTCGGTGCCGCGCCTAAAAGCCAGCTTGAAAATCTGATCAAGAAAGCCCTGTGACCCTTTATTTTCCTTACCGAAAATAAGCAAAGGCCCGCTTTCCGGCGGGCCTTTTTGCGTCAGTCGTCGGCAGCGGTTGTTGCCGAGGCGGCGCGCAGGCGATGAAAGATTTCCCGATAGGCCTTGCGATCATTTCCGGTATGCACCGCCCGAGCAAGCCGAGCAAGGCCAGCGCAGTCGATAGCGGGCAACAGCCCCTCGACCTCGACCAGGGCGGCGGCGCTCTGCTCGGGATCACAGATCCGGTCGCGCAGCTCCTCAAGGAGATGAAACGCCTCTTTATCCTGCCGATGAACTTGGTCCAGGCCCTCCAGAAACTCTTGAATGGCTGCTGTTTCCTCCTCATTTCCGCGGAGCACTCCGGCCAGATGCTTCATCTGCCGCTTGCGCGCCCCGTGACTCTCGATCCGCCGAGCCAGATCGATTTCTTCCCGCAGTTCCGGCGGCGCCGGCACCTTGGCCCAGGTCGCCTCCGGCAATTCGAGGAGCTGGGCGGCGATGGTCTCCACCGCCTTGGCCGCGCGTTTTTTCGCCGAGCGGCTCGGGCCGCTCCACTGCGGGAGCTCCATCTCTTCTTCGAAATGCATCAAAATTCCTTCCGGCTGTCGAGCAGCAGGGTAACGGGACCGTCATTGACCAGATGCACCTGCATCTCGGCCTGAAAAATTCCCGTGGCCACGGTCAGGCCGCGCTCGCGCAAGAGCGTGACGAATTGCTGGTAAAGGAGGTCGGCCGGCTCCGGCAGCGCCGCTCGGGAGAAGCCGGGGCGACGCCCCTTGCGGCAATCGGCCAGCAGGGTGAACTGTGAAACCACCAGCGCCTGGCCGCCGACATCCGCGAGAGAGAGATTCATCTTCCCGGCCGCATCCTCGAAAATGCGTAGCTGCGCCGACTTCTCCGCCAGATAGCGGACATCCTCCGCGCCGTCCCCCTGCTCGACGCCGAGCAGGATGAGCAGACCCCGTCCGATCTCTCCCACCCTCTTGCCATCGACCTCGACATGGGCCGAGGCCACCCGCTGAAGCACGGCGCGCATCTCAATCTCCCTGTGCCAGTTGCCGCAACAACGCCAGATTGATCCGGTCCCAGGCGTCATTCTCCCCCTTGGGGGTTTCGAGGATTTTGGGGATCGCCGTGAACCGAGCATCCCGCATCAGCGCAGCGAAACTGGCGCGCCCGATGCTTCCCCGGCCGATCTGCTCATGCCGGTCGACCCGGCTGCCCAGGCCCTTTTGACAGTCGTTGAGGTGAAAGGCACGGAGGTTTTCCAGACCGACGCGGCGGTCGAACTCCTCCATCACCCGTTCGTAGCCCTCTGCACCGGCGAGATCGTAACCGGCGGCGAAGGCGTGACAGGTGTCGAAACAAACACCGAGATGGCCCTCGGGAACCCGCGCCAGAATCTCCGCCAGATGTTCGAAACGGCCGCCCAGATAGCTCCCTTGGGCAGCGGTATTTTCCAGCAGCACGCCGACCTCGACGGGGCTGTCGGCGAGAATCTCCCGCAGCGCCGCGGCCACCCGCAGTAACCCGGCCCCCTCCCCCTGCCCCCGGTGGGAACCGGGGTGCATGACCAGCCAGGGGATGCCGAGCCGGGCGCAACGCTGAAGCTCATCCCGAAAGGCGGCCTTGGATTTCTCCCAGAGTTCGGCATCGGGCGCGGCCAAGTTGATGAGGTAGCTGTCGTGGGCAATGACCGGACCGATGACGCTCTCTTGCCAGGCCTCGCGAAAAGCCCGGACGGCGGCATCATCAATCGGCTTGCCCCGCCATTGGCTCGCGTTCTTGGTGAAGATCTGCAGAGCCGTGCAGCCAACGGCTTCCCCCCGAGCGAAGGCTCGGTCCAGGCCGCCGGCGATAGACATATGGGCACCGAGAGGGTGCGGGCAGGCAGTCATCAGAACGGTACGGACAGGGCGTGCAGACCGACGAGGGCTGCAGGGACCTGGGCCGCGCGGTCAATGCGGGCGTCGACGAAATCCGCCTCCGGACCGGCGCCGACGAGCACGGTCTTCATCCCCAACGCCTTGGCGGTACGGAGGTTTTCCAGGGAATCCTCGATCATGGTACAGTCACCGGGCGCGACCTCCAGTTCCGCCACAACCTGATGATAGGGAGCGGCGAAGGGCTTGGGCTGATAGCGGGCGACACGGATGTCGAAGATGCGCTCGAACTGGTCGCGCAGACCGAGGCGCGCCAACACCCGCTCGGCGTGATCGGTGGAGCCGTTGGTGAAGATCACCTTGCGCTGCGGCAACTGCTCCAGCGCAAGGCGCAGTTCGGCATCGGGATCAAGCCGGGAAGCAACATCGACATCATGCACATAGTCGAGATAATCCTCGGGATCGACCTGGTAGTGGCGAATCAGCCCTTGCAGGGTCACGCCGTACTCGGCCCAGTAGCGACGACGCAGCCCGTCGACTTCGGCAACAGGGATGCCCACCACCTCACACATGTAGCGATTGATGCGCACATCGATGAGAGAGAAAAGCTCCCGTTCCGGCGGGTAGAGGGTATTGTCGAGATCGAACAGAAGCATGGCGGTCAGAATTTCAGGGCACGGCGGATCCGGTCGGCGACCTCTCGGTAGTCGCTTGGGTCCAAGGCCGTTTCTTCGTGGGGTTCGCTCCAGATTGGCCGCGGCCAAAGAGGATCATCGATAAAGCGCGGCACCAGATGCCAATGCATGTGCGGCACCATGTTGCCAAGCAGCTCGTAATTTATCTTGCTCGGCCGGTAAACCTCGGCGAGGGCCGCCGCCACGGCGTTGACCTCTTCCATGAGGGCCGCGCGCGTTGCCGGCTCAAGGTGAAAGAGTTCGGTCACATGTTTCTTGGTGAAAACCAGGCAATAGCCGGGGAAAAACTGGTCGCGGTTGAGCTGCACATAACAAAGCTCCAATTCGACCACGCGCAGTTCCGGCTCGTCTTGCCAGCGGGTACACATGGGACAATTCATTGGGGGTGGTAATCTCCCTCGAAAACCTGCACCGCCGGGCCGGTCATGTAGATGTCGCCGTCCTCTGCCCATTCCATCTCCAAGTCCCCGCCGCGCAGATGATTGAGCAGCCGGCGGTCGGTACGGCCGGCGAGCACCCCGGCCACGGTCACCGCCGAGGCGCCGGTGCCGCAGGCCAGGGTTTCGGCGGCACCCCGCTCCCAGGTGCGCTGGCGAACTTCACCGGAGGAGAGAACCTGGACGAATTCGACGTTGATCCGACGAGGGAAGAGGGGATGGTTTTCGATGGCCGGACCGTAGAGTTCAACGGGAAAGACATCGACATTGTCGACAAAGATCACGCAGTGGGGATTGCCCATGGAGACGCAGGTAATTGCGAAAGTCCGATCGAGCACGGTGAGGGGCTCGGCCACCACCTGCTCGGCCTCGGGGCCGCTCATGGGAATCAGGGAACGTCGCAGCACCGGCCGCCCCATATTGACCCGTACCCGCTCGACCCTGTTGGCCGCGTTGCTGAAAAGTTGCAACGGTTTGACACCGGCCCCGGTTTCCACGCGGATAGCCGTGTTCGTCACCAGCCCGTGATCGTAGGCGTACTTGGCCACGCAGCGGATACCGTTGCCGCACATCTCCGCCTCGCTGCCGTCGGCATTGAACATGCGCATGCGCACGTCGGCCGTCTCGGATGGCAGGATCAGGATCAGACCGTCGGAGCCGATGCCGAACTGGCGGTTGCTCACGGCCCGGGCCAGCGCCGCCGGATCGGCCACCTGTTCCTCGAAACCGTTGACATAGACATAGTCGTTGCCGGCGCCATGCATTTTCGCGAATTTCATGAAGAACAGGCTCCTTGCCCGGTTTTGGTTGAGAAAAACGCGCAGGTGAATTATAAGCGATGTACCAAGGGGTCACAAGGACAAAACCCGCAGGGCAAAATCCGTTGGAAAACACCTTGCGCATTTTTGTGCTATACTAGGTTATTTAGGCGAATTCATTCTGATGGCAGCGCGAAGACTCAGCAACGTAGCCGTTGTGGCAATCGGTTTGCAGCTTCGACGTAAATAACTACCCTTTATTGCTCGCCAATGGCGCACCTTGCTTTTGGCGCTTTTTGTTTAGCCCTCCAACGTGATGCTTTTTGCGAAAGCATCAAATGTAAAGGAGAAAATCACATGGCTTTTAATCTCAAAACCAAGGTCTGGCAGACCGGCGCTCTCGACTGGTGGGGAATGATCGACGGCGATGACGTCTATCTGGGTAATCGCGAATTTCCCCTGCCCCCCGACGAGGGAGACCGCTGGCAGGTGCTCAAGACCGGCGAAATCTTCCAGATTATCGATGGGGAAATTCGCAAAGCCGGCTACGAAAAACCGAAGGTTCCCGAGTGGCTCTAAGCGGACTGAACAGGGCCTAGTCCGCCGCCGGCGAGAGGACCAATCTCTTTTATCTGATCTACTCGACCGCCACCCGGCGAGAGGTGGCGGTCGCTCCTTCCTTCCCTCCCGAGGTTCTGCTCGACCGGCGACATCCTCTTCGTCACCCAAGTACAATCCATATCTTCCCGATCTCGTTTGCTTCATCCTGCCGCAAGGCCAAAAAAAACGCGCTCTGCTTGAGCGCGCCTTGTCGGGCCCCTTCGTTATCCATCCGCGTTCAGGTTACTCGTCTTCCTCCGCTGTGACCGCCACCACGCGCGTGCCGGCGAAGCGGTCGTTCCAGCCCCGCCGCCGCGGCGACAGGATGCCGAGAAAGCCCAAACCGCCGGCAAGCATGGCGAAGAGCCCGCCGCTACTGCGCAGAAACGCATGGGAAAACTCCAGCGGCAAACCGTTCTCCGTCTCGACCCGCAACCGCAAAAACATTTTCCCGGGAGTCTGCCCAACCAGAAAATGAAAAAGGGTGAAATAGCCGAAACACAGGGAGAAGGAGACGAGAAAATAGGGGATGGCCAGACGCAGCAGGAAATCCGAAGTCGGCAGGAGCCGTCCGGACGAGCCCGGCGCCAGCGCCCGTTCACCGGCGATGAGAAAGAGGAGGAGGACGGCGCTCAGCAGTAGCAGATCCACCCCCAAAGCCAAGGACCGGGGGCCAAGAGAGGCGACTTGCCGCTCCTCGGCGTCACCCGCGCCGGCAGACTCCGGAGCGGGTAGCGGCGGGAATTCAATGGCAGCCGCAACCGCACTCACTGCAGCAGCGGCGGCCGCTGGTTCTTCCGTCCCCTCGGCAGAACTGGAGACCGCCGGGGCATGAGGCTGGAAATCGACTTCGGGAACCGGGCTCTCCACAACCGGCTCCCGTACGTCAAAAGGGTCGCGGGGCGCCTCCTGCGCCCTGGACTTGGCAGCTGGAACATCCTCGGGGGGAGGCTCGGCATCGAAATCCCAATCGGAAAGGCTATCTGTGTCGAAGGCAGCGGTGGAATCTTCCGGCGCTGCCGCCGCCGTCTGTTCCAGCACCGGCAACTCGGCATCCCAAGAGAGGTCGAGACCGAAGGTCTCGTCCCCGACGGCCGCGCCAACTTCTTCAGCGCCATTGGCGACCGCAGCTTCCTGGCCTCCTTCGTCCTCGGCATTCCAGTCAAAGACATCACTATCGAAGGCCGCCGGGGGAACCGGCGCTGCATCTTCCTTCGCCAACGACGCGTCGGCCCCGGCCAGGGAACTGTCAACGGCCGCAGAAGATCCCGGAGCAGGGGTTTCATCCATGAACTCGAAGCCGAAATCGGTTGCCTTCGCCGCCGCGCTTGCGGTCGCCGCCGTTGCCGCCGACTCCGCTGCAAAAGCGGAATCCTCAGCGGCAGCGGACGCGGAGACGAGTGCTGTTCCCTGCTCTTTGGGAAGTATCATGCTGCGCAAATTGTACTTGGATTTGAAGGCGGCAAGATCATTGCCGCACTTCCGGCACCTCTCCAGATACTCGAAACTGTGATAGCCGCATTTCGGACACTTCATAAGGGCTCCTTTCGGCAACCAACGTGCCGACAGTCATGCCGCCGGCGCGCCCAGATCTCCATATAAATATTGCAAGATGCTTGCCACCGCGAATCCCGCCGTCTCACTGCGTAGGATACGGGGTCCGAGGCGCACCGGCAGAAAACCGGCGCTTCGAGCCAGTTCCGCCTCGCGGAGGCTGAAGCCGCCTTCCGGTCCGACCAGCAGAGCCACCGCCGAAGGTGGCTTCGGCGGCAGGACCTCAGCCAAGGGGCGGCTTTCTTCCTCCCACAACATCAGACGCAGAGGCTCGGTGCAGGAGTCCAGCGCCACAGCCAGGGAGCGGATGTCGTTGAGCCGGGGGAGCAGCGGACGGCGACACTGGCGGGCGGCCTCACGGACAATTTTTGTCCAGCGCTGGTGCCGTTTTGACTGCCGGGTGTCAGTCGGTTGACTGACACAGCGTTCACTGAGAACCGGAGAGAAGACGGTGATCCCCAGTTCGGTCCCCTTCTGAAGCACCAGTTCAAGCTTGTCGACCTTGGGCAGGGATTGAATGAGGTGGATGGGCAGACCGTGTTCGGTTTCCCGCCAGCGTTCCAGTACCCGGACTTCGGCGCCGCGCGGCCCGATAGCGAGCAACCGGGCCCGGCAGGCCGCGCCCTCGCCGTCGAACAGGAGCAGTTCCTCGCCCGGCGACAGACGCAGCACGCGGCTCAAGTGATGGCCGACATCCTCGGGCAGAAGACCTTCGTCGCCGGCGACAAGTTCGGAGGGGACAAAAAAACGCTGCATCGCTCTTCCCGGCGTCGCCGGCCGCACTTTCGGGTGGGAAAAAACTAGACGGGTTTGCGATAACGCAGACAGACCCACTCGGCCTCGCGGGTAACTTCCGGGCCGTGCAGGGCATAACGGGCAAAGACCCGGGCGACCAAATCTTCCTTTTCCCCCAGGATGCCGGAGAGGATGAGGGTGCCGCCGGGGGCCAACCGCCGAGCCAGTTCATCGCCCAGGCGGATATTTTCCTCGGCCAGGATATTGGCGAGGATCATGTCGAAATCGCCCTCCAGCGATTCCAGGGGGGCGCCAGTGATCTCCACCCGGTCGCCGACCCCGTTCAGGGCGACATTTTCCCGGGCAACACGGCAGGACTCCTCCTCGATGTCGCAACCCAGCACCCGGCGGGCGCCGAGGGCGGCGGCGGCGATGGCGAGAATGCCGCTGCCGGTACCGACATCAAGAACCCGCACCGGAACAGGGGACTCGTCACAGCGCTCGGCCAGAGCCTCCAGACAGAGGCGGGTGGTGCCGTGGGTGCCGGTACCGAAAGCCATACCGGGATCGAGATTGACCACCACTTCATCGGCGGCGGGGGACCAGTCTTCCCAGGTCGGCTTGACGATCAACCGGCGGCCAATACGCACCGCATTGAAATGCTGCTTCCAGCCCTCCGCCCAATCCTGCTCCCGAACCGGCTGGCAGTGCATGGCCAGGGGCAGAAGTCCTGGAACCAGAGGCCCCAGCCATTCGAGCCGTTCCGTCACCTGCGCCCTGAGTCCCGCTTCATCCCCCTCGGTGGGGAAATAGGCGCTGATGTTGTAGCGCTCCGGCGCATCGACGTCGGGATCGGGCACGACGAAGGTGTCCAGTGCCCGATCCTCAACGGTAATTCCCGCGCAACCCAGCTCGCCCAACTCGTTGCACACCAGATCGAGCCCGCTCGCCGGAACCTCAATTTTCAATTCGTACCAGATCGTCTTCATGCGTCCTCTTTAGCAAAGATAAAGGGGCAAGGCAATAAATAAAAACCGCTAAAAAATCTTGACAGAATCACATCTTTCGGGTTTAATTAACATATTATATTTAATGAGTGAAATACCTTTTATGGTTTATATTTCACACAAATCATCTAAGATTAATTCTCCAGGCGCGTCCGGCCAGAACTGCGAAATCCGCTTCCCGATCCCCACTTTTCTTGCATGGACCGCTTGCCATGCTAGACTTGTGACGGCTCTTTCATGAGGACTGGTGATGTCCAACCCTAAAATCGTGTTCCTGCTCTCCGACGCTACCGGCGAAACGGCCGAAAAGATGGTCATGGCGGCCCTTTTGCAATTTGGCGATCGGGACGTGCGGCTGCGGCGCATCAGCCATGTGCGCAGCAAAAACCAGCTCTACGAAGCCCTCGACGAAGTCCTCGCGGCCCAGGGGATGGTCGTCTACACCATCGTCAACCGCGAACTGGCTCGTCTGGTACACGATGAATGCGATTCCCTGGGGCTGCCCTGTATCGACCTGATCACTCCCCTGCTGATGAAAATCACCGAGTTTTTCGGCCTTTCCCCCCAGGAAACACCGGGTTTGCTGCATGTCATCGACGAAGATTATTTTCGCCGTATCGAGGCCGTGGAGTTTACCGTCAAGCATGACGACGGCCAGGAAACCTCCCATCTGACCAAAGCCGACATCGTCCTGCTGGGGGTTTCCCGCAGCAGCAAGACGCCGCTCTCCATCTATCTCGCCCACGCCGGCTGGAAGGTCGCCAACGTCCCGCTGGTCAAGGGCATCGATCCCCCCAAAGAGCTTTTCGACGTCGATCCGAAACGGGTGGTGGGACTGATCATCGATCCCCAGCGCCTGCTGGAGATGCGGGTCACGCGCCTGAAACATCTGGGCATGGATCCTAAGGCGGCCTATGCCGATTTCGCCGAGATCGAAGATGAGTTGCGCCACGCCCGGGCCTTTTTCCGCCGCCATCCCTGGGTGGTGATCGATGTCTCGGGCAAGGCGGTGGAAGAAACAGCCAACGAGGTTCTGGTCAAACTCAAGTTGAAATAAAGGCGATTCGGCCCAAGGGAAATACCATCCATCGGAAGCAAACAAGAGAAGGAGTTGAATATGAGAATTCTGGTCGTTGAAGACGAGAAGAAAGTGGCCAGCTTCATCAAGCGCGGCCTCGAAGAGGAAGGTTTTCTGGTGGATGTCGCCTACGATGGCGAGGAAGGCCGCTATATGGCCGAAACCAATCCCTACGATCTGATCCTGATGGATGTCATGCTGCCGAAGAAGGACGGCCTGACCGTGGTTCGGGAACTGCGCGAGAAAGGGATGAGCGCGCCGGTGCTCTGCCTGACCGCGAAGGATACGGTCGACGATATCGTCTCGGGCCTCGACTCGGGGAGCGACGACTACCTGACCAAACCCTTTGCCTTCGCCGAGCTGCTGGCCCGGGTGCGCGCCCTGCTGCGCCGGGGAGGACAGGATCGGGGGGCGGAGATCCACTTCGCCGACCTGCGTCTCGACCCGGTGGCCCACAAAGTCTGGCGCAGCAACAAGGAGATTGATCTCACCGCCAAGGAGTACGCGCTGCTCGAATACTTCATGCGCAATCCCAACCAGACCCTGACCCGCACGATGATCGCCGAGCACGTCTGGGATTACACCTTCGATTCCTTCACCAACATTATCGACGTCTATGTCAACTATCTGCGAAAAAAGGTAGACAAAGACTTCGACAAGAAACTGATTCACACCGTCCGGGGCGCAGGTTACGTTCTCAAGGAGGAATGACTTGCCCGGCATCCCTTGCCCCGGTTCGGTCCGGTTCCGCCTTACCTTCTGGTATGTCGTCACCCTGGCCGTCATTCTGACGGCCAGCGGAACCTATTGGTACTGGACTCTGTCGCGAAACCTGCTGGGGCAGGTGGACGCCATGCTGATGATGGTCGCCAAGGATGTCATCGCTTTCCACCTGGCAGAGTCGCAACGCAACAACCCCGAAGAAGCCTGCCAAAAGCTCGAATCCTTTATCCGCGAACACAACTGGAGCGAATTTGTCCAGTTCGTCGACCAACATGGCGATATCGTCTGCCATACCAGCAATCTGTTGAATGCGCGCCTGCCGATCAGCGCTGAAGCCCTGCGGTCGGCGCGTGGCCACCAACCCTTTTTTGAAACCGTCCGTTTCAACGATGACCGTCCCGTGCGGCTGTTGACCTTTCCCTTAGGCAGTGACAGTCATCACCGGGACGTAGTCCAGGTCGCAGAAGATCTGGGCCCCCTATATAAAACCCTCCGCGTCCACCGCTGGCAGCTTTCCATTTACAGCCCCCTGCTCTTGCTCGTTCTCTCCATCGGGGGCTGGTTCGTAACCGGTCGTGCCCTCTCTCCGGTGCGGCACATCACCGGCACGGTAAAGCGCATCAGCGCGGAAAACCTGTCCGAACGCCTGCCCGTCAACTCCTGCCGGGATGAGGTTTCCGAACTTCAGGAAACCTTCAATTCCATGCTGACACGCCTGGAAGAGGCTTTCACCAAAATCCGCCAGTTCAGCGCCGACGCTTCCCACGAGCTGCGCACCCCCTTGGCCATCCTTCGCGGAGAAACGGAAGTCGCCCTGCGCTGGGCAAAAAGTCCCGAGGAACTGCGCACTACCCTGGAGTCGAATCTGGAAGAGATCGACCGCATGAGCCGGATCATTGAGGAACTCCTGGCTCTGGCCAAGAGCGAGGCGGGAGAAATCCCCCTGGCCCTGACCGACGTCAACCTCAACGACCTGATGCAAGACCTCTATCTCCAGGGCAAAACCCTGAGCGAACCCAAGGGGATCGAATTCACCCTGCATATGGAGGTCAACCGGGAGATCCGTTTAAGCGGCGACCAGCTGCAACTGCACCGCATGCTCCTCAATCTGATCTCCAACGCCGTCAAATATACCCCCGAAGGCGGCCGCGTCGCGATCCATCTGGCCAGCGACGGCGGTCAGGCCCGCATCCAGATAATCGATACCGGTTTCGGTATTGCCGCCGAGCACCTGCCCCATCTCTTCGACCGCTTTTACCGCATCGACGAAGCCCGCAACCGCGACATCGGCGGCAGCGGCCTAGGACTGGCCATCGTCAAATGGATCGTCGAAGCCCACGGCGGTCACATTGAAGTCGCCTCGGAACCGAACCGGGGCAGCACCTTCACCGTAACCCTGCCTCTGACCGGACCTTCGCCGAAGAAAAAGAAACTTTCCTAAAACGACAAGACCCGAACGTAAGAAAGCGGCTCCGGATCATGACCGGAGCCGCTTTCTTACGTTTGAACCCAGAAACGCAGGGCTATTGGCGGGTCGGGAAGCTGACCTGCTTGGCGACCATATCAACCACCGGCAAGGGCGGCACGGCGGTGAGGCCATAGGTCGCGTTCAGGTCGATATCCGCGGGGACGCTGGCAAGGAGCTTTTCGGCGATCTTCTGGTCGGCCTGGCGATAACGCAGCTTGACATCAAGCTTGACCACCGGGCTGGCACCGGCGTTGATACCGTAATAGACATCTTTGTGCCCCTTGGGGGGGATGGTGTCGTGCCGGGAGAAGGCGGTGATCACCCAGGGATCGACGGCGAAATGGAAATCATCACCCATGCCTTCGGAATTAAAGAGCCGGGTATTTTCCGGCAGTTGGCCGTTGGCGTCAACCGCGCCGCTGGTCATGACGACCTGACCTTTTTCATCGGTAGCGGTGATTTCCAACCAGAGCTGGCGGATATTGGTGAGGGAGGTCGGCAAATTGTGTCCGGCGCGGATATTTTTCACCCGCACCTTCACCTCGGCCAACTGACCGTTGTTGTAGACCGGAGTGACGTCCAGATCAGCGGCAGCCTTGAGGCGCCCCACCGCCATTTCGTATTTGTTCATAATGTTGGCAGCCAGAGCTTCATCACCGGCCTTTTTCGCTGCGCCGGAAGCCAGGTAATAAAGCAGATAGTTGGCGCCGTTGAAATAGTGGCGATACTCGTGCCGCTCGGGTTTTTTAAAGTCGTCGGCGGTACGCTTGAAGGTTTCGAGGTCGACCATGTGGCAGTCCTGGCAGAAGATGGTTTTCTGCGCGTAGGCGCCGTGCTTCCATTCAAGATAAGTAGATTCGAGGGGGAAGTGCTTGTCGTAATGGTAAACCTGGTGACAACCGGCGCAGAGATCGGCCTGCAGATGCAGGGGGGACTCGTCGCATTCATGAAAGCCCATGCCGCAATCCTCGGAAGCAGCCACCGGCCCCCGTTTTCTCAACTGCGGCCCCTCGGGGGTATCGACCCCGGGCCGAATGATGAAGGAGCCGTTTTCCGGTTCGCGGGTCGGGGTCTGACAGTGGGTCGTGCCAACAATAGAATGACAGACATCGCAGGAAACCCCGGCCAGGGCCATGGGACTCAAGCCTTTGAGCCCGGGGCCCTTGATTTCGCCGGTAACGACACCGGCGGGAGAATGGCAGCCCTCGCACTGGCGGGAAATCTCATGACCGACAGCCTTCACCGCGAGATTCAGTTCCCCCTGGTAGACGGGATCCTTAAAGGCCAGGGCGTGAATCGACCCGGTCCACTCTTCGTACTGCTGGGCATGGCAATCGGCACAGGCTTCCGGCGGGGTAAACTCGGCGCCGCTCTTCTCGTATTTGATGAGCGAAGGATAATAGGGATAAAAATCCCGGTCGACAGGAAAAACCGGGGGTGGATCGGCAAAGGCGCTGGTCGCCACAAAGGTCAAACAGAGCAACATCAGCAACTTTTTCATCATCATACGGCCTCCTTGCAGGTAGGGGTGTCCGAAACGGACGGAAAATGTAAGACATAAACGGTTATAAATTATCACGAGCTAAGGCCTTGTCAATGGAATATTTTGCCAAAAACGACGATTTGCTCTTTTGCGAAGACCTCCTCTGCGCTAATGGTTCTGTGTATTTACACAGTGAATTCGGAAAGACCCTGTGATATTTTGGCATTCATGCGCCTGACTCTCAAACACCAGATCATTCTCGCACCGGCCGCGGTTCTGCTGCTGATGGCATTGCTCCTTGGCTTCTTGCAGTACACCTACTGGGATCTTTCCCGCAAACGTCAGGAAGCCCGGAACCTGGGGACGGTCTTTGTCGCCCTGGCAGAAGCGGAGCTGGCCTCCCAGAGGATGCACGCCCTGATCATGCAGCTGGACGGCAAGCCTTTGGTCGACGTGCGCTGTTTCGGCGAATTGAACGGACTCTATGAACACCTCGACGGAGCCACCGGCCGCATCCTCCAGATCCTGCCGCTGCCGGAACAGTCCCGCACCCTGCTCCGCCAGGCGGTCACCGATCTCAATCCGGAGCTCGGTATCGACGTCGACCGCTTCAACGCCGCCATCGTCATGCTCCGACCCGAACTCGTCGCCCTGTCCGAACTGATCCAGCGCCAGCGGGAAAAACTCCGGGATCTGCACAGCCAGGATGTCGACGCACTGGTCGACCATACCGCTTTTGTTTCCATCATCGTCCTTGGATCGGCGATTATCGTCGGCATTTTCCTCTCGATGTATTTCGGCCGCGGCATCCTGCGCCGGATCAAGGAGCTCTCCGACAGCGCCAGCCGCATTGCCGCCGGGGATCTCACCCCGCCGCCGGCGCCGACCCAGGTTCACGACGAACTCGACGCCCTGGCCTTGGCCATCAATCACATGACCGACCGTCTGCTACGGGTGGTGGGGACGGAAAAGCTGCTGGAAGGAGCGGAGGAAGAGCGGCGGCGCATCGCCATGGATATCCACGACCAGACTCTGGCCGATCTCGCTTCGGTGCTGCGCGGCATTCAGGAAGTGCGCTGCGAGGGGGAATGTAAAAACGGCGTAGTGCGCATTGAAGAGGAACTGCGCCGGGCTATCGGCAACCTGCGCGAGGTAATGGACAACCTCCACCCCCAGACCCTCGACATTCTCGGCTTGGGTCCGGCCCTCGAATCCCATCTGGAGCGCCATCTCAGCAAACCCGCCCTGCCGCCCTATCATCTCTACATCTCCCCGCGCGTCGATACCCTGCCCCTCTCGCGCACCACACGCCTTGCTCTCTATCGCATCACCTTGGAGGCCATCCACAACGTCATCAAGCATGCCCAGGCCTCTCGCTATGAAGTCAATCTCGACCGCCGGGAAGATGCCCTGATTCTCTCTGTCGAAGACAACGGCAGCGGCTTCGACCCCAATGCGGTCCCCGCCTCGGGGCATCGGGGGCTGTACAACATCCGTGAACGCGCCAAAACCGTCGGCGCCGAGGTTTCCTGGAGGCCGTCCCGCTTTACCTCCGGTACCCGTTTCGAATTGACCCTACCGCTGCCCGCCATCGGGCAAGGAGCTTCAGCATGCCGCCCATAGATATCCTGATCGCCGAGGACAACCCCAAGGATTTCGAATTTCTCGACCAGCTTCTTCAGGGCCTGGAGGTGGACTTTCGCGTGGAACGGGCGCACAACGGCCGGGTCGCTCTCGATATGGCCTTGGACCGGGCCAACCCGCTGGTCATCAGCGACATCCAGATGCCGGAGCTCAACGGTATCGAATTCGCCCGGGAGCTTTGGCAGCGACAACCGACGGCCCGGATCGTCTTCTGGAGCCAGTACAAGGACGAAATGTACGTACGCGCTCTCTCGAAGATCGTTCCGCCGGAAACGGTCTACGGCTACATCCTCAAATCGAACACCAAAGAACGCATCGCCTCGGCCATCCGCACCGTCCTTATCGACGAGCAGTGTTGGATCGATCCCGAGGTCCGCAAGGTGCAGGGGCGGGCCGGACACAGTCAAACCGCTCTGTCGGATATCGAATTCGAGGCCCTGCTCGACATCGCCCTCGGCCTCACCGACAACCTGATCGCGCAGCGCCGCTATCTCAGTCGGCGGGGTGTGCAAAGCCGGCTCAACTCCCTGTACAACAAGCTCGCCCTTGATCAGGACCAGTTCAACAGCGAAAAGATCGGCGACGCTTTCAACCTGCGCAACCGCGCGGTCGCCGTGGCCCTGCGCCGTGGACTGCTCAACGCCTTCGAACTGGAGCATGAGGAAGAAGAATTTCAGGAGTGGCTCAAACAGTTCAAAAAAAACCGCCGCTGACCATATTCGCATCCACAGAACAAAGATCCGTCTTTTATCCATCCAGGGGTGCAACTTCGCGATTTCCCCGGTTGTTCGCATTTAATTTTTTCGGAGGAAAGACTCATGCCGCAAAGAATCGTCCTGGCTCTCGCCATCGTTGCAGGTATGGTAACGGCTTGGCCGACACCTTTCGCCCAAGCCTTTTCGGGGCAGCTTCAAGGGATTTACGGACAGGTCGAGAATGATGAACTGGAGGGAGGCGAGGCGAGCCTCGCCGTCGGCTCCCGTTTCGGCCTGCAACTCGACGGCGCCTATGCCGAACTCGGTGAGGACCAGCTCAAGGGGGTGGGACTGCATCTTCTCTACCGCGAATCCGAAAGCTATCTCCTCGGCCTGCTCGCCGATCACGCTGAATTGCAGGATGTCGACCTCAACCGGGTGGGCGTGGAAGGGGAACTGTACGCCGGTCCGGTGACTTTGGCCGCCACGATCGGCCACCAGATCGGGGATATCGACGATATCGCCTTCGGCGTGGTCGACCTGCGCTGGTATCCCGGCGCCGATCTGATGCTGGTGGCGGGCGGCAGCCTCGCTGATAGCGAGGATGACCGGGTTCATCTCGGGGCCGAATATCAGATGATGGGGGGGGTCTCCGGCTATGTCGATCTGGCCGCCGGGGAAAACCGTTACGATCATGCCCTGGCCGGACTGCGCTATTACTTCGGCGGCGACAAAGAGCTGATGCAACGGCATCGCCGGGAAGCCGCGCCCAATCCCATCATCACCAACGTCTTACAGGGGTTGGCCGGTATTCGTAGTCGGCAACAGGAGTTGGCCCGGTAACCAGAGCGGAACGCCGCTTCACCACCGAAAACGCCCTTCCCAAAAACCGGGAGGGGCGTTTTCTTGTTTTACATGGCATCACAGGGTCATTTGACCAGCACCGTCCACAATACGCCGGCACCGATGGCCGAGCCGATGACGCCGGCGACGTTGGGGGCCATGGCGTGCATCAGCAGATAGTTGGTGGGATCCTCCTTCTGCCCCAAGGTATGCACCACCCGCGCCGAGTCGGGAACGGCGGAAACCCCGGCGGCGCCGACCAGCGGGTTGATCTTGTCACCATTCTTCAAAAAGAGATTCATGAACCTGGCGAACAGCACACCGCCGGCGGTGGCGATACAGAAGGAGAGAGCACCGAGACCGAAGACCAGCAGCGATTGGGGCGTCAGGAAGTGGTCGGCGCTGGTGCTGGCGCCGACGGAAACACCGAGGAGGATGGTGACGATATCGATCATGGCGTTGCGCGCGGTATTGGCCAAGCGCTCGGTGACCAGGCTTTCCTTAAGCAGGTTGCCGAAGAAGAGCATGCCGATAAGCACCATGGATCCGGGGGCGATCAGGGCGCAAATCATGAAACCGGCGACGGGGAAGATGATCCGTTCGCGGCGGCTGACCTGGCGGGGGGGCTTCATGTGGATGCGCCGTTCCTCGGCGGTGGTCAGAAGCTTCATGATCGGCGGCTGGATGACCGGCACCAGCGCCATGTAGGAATAAGCGGCGATGGCGATCGGCCCAAGCAGGTGGGGAGCGAGCTTGGAGGCAAGAAAGATCGCCGTCGGCCCGTCGGCGCCGCCAATGATGCCGATGGCGCCGGCCTCCTGCGGGGTAAAGCCGAGCAAGAGGGCGCCAAGCAAGGTCAGAAAGATACCGACCTGGGCCGCCGCGCCGAGAAGGACCAGCTTGGGATTGGAAAGCATGGTGGAAAAATCGGTCATGGCGCCGATGCCGAGAAAGATCAGCGGCGGGAAGATCCCCTGGCTGACGCCGTAATAGATGTAGCTGAGGACGCTCCCTGGCTCATACACGCCGATCGCCATCCCGGCGACGAAGGGGATGTTGCCGATCACGATGCCGAAACCGATCGGCACCAGAAGCAGCGGTTCGTACTCCTTGACGATGGCCAGAGCGATGAAGACGATGCCGATCACAATCATGACCGCATTGCCCCAAGTCATCAGGGAGAAGCCCGTACCATCAATAAATTTCAACAGCATATCCATGACTTAGGCTCCCGGGAAGAGGTCAGAGGTCGCCCTTGCGGCGGTTTTTCAGAACCGTGGCGGGCGCGATGGCCAGGATCTCCTGCCCCTGGTTGACCGAATCCCCGGGATGGACATGGATGGCACTGACGGTACCGTCGAGATGGGCGTTGATTTCGTTCTCCATCTTCATCGCCTCCATCTTGTAGAGAGGCTGGCCGGCCTGAACCTTGTCGCCAACCTTGACGAAGACCGCCATGATCGAGCCGGGAATCGGCGCCCGGACGCTGCCGGCATTGTCGGAGCCCGGCATAGCCCCCACATAGGCCGGAGCCGTCACCGGAGCGGAGGAGGAGAAGCTGCGCACCGGCGGCGCTTCACCGGAAGCCCCCAGTGTTTCGCTGATTTTGTCGATAGCGACCCGGTAGCTTTGGCCGTTCACTTCCAGTTGCGCCTCCTCGGCGGAGAATTCCACGACATGGACGGAAAAGGGTTTGTCGTTGATTTTCAGTTCATACTTACGCATGGGGACTCCTTTGCGAGAGACTGCGCACCTTGCCGGCCGAAGCCCAGATCGCGCCCTGTCCCGAACGTCTCAAGATGGTGATTTTCTGGCTTTCCCCGGTGAGCCGTTCCAACTCCATATGCACCACCAAACTGATGACCGCCATGATTTCTTCCCCCCGGGGAACGGCCGCTCCTTCGGCAACGACTTCCCTCGGCGCCGCCAGACGCGGAGCGCTGGTCGTCAGCCGGTCGAACAAGGCGAGCAACCTGGGCAACTGGGCAATGAACAGGCTGATGAGCACCAGCCCGGAGAAGACGATCGCCATGCCGATGATCGTGATGGCGAAGCCGTGACCGTCCAGCACATTCTGCCAATTGACGTGAATCATGATGAGGCCTCGCTCCGGTCAGAGGGGGATGTTGCCGTGCTTCTTGGCCGGCAGTGAATCCTGCTTGTTTTCCAGCATCCCCAACGCCTTGATGATGCGCAGCCGGGTGCGGTAGGGCAGGATGATGTCGTCGATGTAACCACGCCGCGCCGCCACGTAGGGATTGGCGAAGGTTTCGGCGTATTCCCGCTCCTTTTCCGCCAGCAGGCGCTCCGCCTCTTCGGGATGCTTCTTCAACTCCTTGGCGTAAAGGATTTCCGACGCCCCCTTCGGTCCCATCACGGCGATTTCCGCCGACGGCCAGGCGTAGTTGATATCCCCCTTGAGATGCTTGGAACTCATGACGCAATAGGCGCCGCCATAAGCCTTGCGGGTCGTCACCGTGACTTTGGGCACGGTCGCCTCGGCGTAGGCGTAAAGCAGCTTGGCGCCGTTGCGGATGATGCCGCCGTATTCCTGCGCCGTGCCGGGCAAAAAGCCGGGCACGTCGACGAAGGTCACCAGCGGAATGTTGAAGGCGTCGCAGAAACGCACGAAGCGCGCCCCCTTGATGGAGGCATGATTGTCCAGAACCCCGGCCAGGTATTGGGGCTGGTTGGCGACGATGCCGACGGCCATGCCGCCGAAGCGAGCGAAGCCGATGATCAAGTTGGGGGCGAATTCGGGCTGGATTTCGAGAAAGCGCCCGTCATCGACGACGTTGAACACTATCTCCTTCATGTCGTAGGGCTGGTTGGGGTTTTCCGGCAACACCTCGTTGAGATAAGGAATTTCCCGGTCAGGGGCATCCTCCGTCTCCAAGCGCGGCGACGACTCCAGATTGTTCTGAGGCAAAAAGGAAAAAAGTTCGCGCAGGAAAGCAATGGCCTGCTCTTCGCTTTCGGCGGCCAGATGGGCGACGCCGCTTTTGGCGGCATGCACGGAGGCGCCGCCGAGAGTTTCTTCGTCCACGTCCTCGTGGGTCACCGCCTTGACCACCTTGGGACCGGTCAGGAACATGTAGCTGTTGCCCCGCACCATCACCGTGAAATCGGTGAGCGCCGGAGAATAGACGGCGCCCCCGGCACAGGGGCCGAAGATTCCCGAGAGTTGGGGGATAACCCCGGAAGCGCGGACATTGCGCAAAAAGATATCGGCATAACCGGCCAAGCTCTCGATCCCCTCCTGAATACGCGCCCCCCCCGAATCGTTGAGGCCGATGAGCGGCGCGCCGTTCTGTACCGCCAGATCCATGACCTTGCAGATCTTCTCGGCGAAGGTCTCCGACAAAGAGCCGCCGAGGACGGTGAAATCCTGGGAGAAAACATAGACCAGGCGGCCATCGATGGTTCCGTAGCCGGTCACTACCCCGTCACCGGGAATCTGGGATTTCTCCATGTCAAAATGGTGACAACGGTGGGTCTTGAACATGTCAAACTCTTCGAAACTCCCTTCGTCAAGGAGCAGAGCCAGACGCTCCCGGGCGGTGCGCCGCCCCTGGCCGTGCTGCTTCCTGATCTTCGCGGTCCCGCCCCCCTGCATCGCCTGTTGACGCATCTGTAAAAGATGATTGATTTTTTCTTCCATCGTTGCGGCCATGGCCATGGTCCTTTGCACGAAAAGGCGCGCAGCTTGCGCACTCAGCCGTTGTAATAGATCTGATAGAGGGTTTCGTGGCCGAGGATCCGGTCGACCTGGGACTGCAAGTCGATACGCTGCTCGTTGCGCAGCCACTGGTTCCAGTTTTCCAGGGACTTCCAGGTGCTGATGACCAGATTCTCCTCGGGATCGTCGTAATTGACCAGAGTTTCGCCAGAGATGTAACCGGCCTGGGCGTTGGCCACGGCCCGCATCTGCAACAACAGCGGACGGATTTCGTTCTGTTTTTCCTTGGGCACGCGCCTGACGATGATGATCTTGACGGCCATGGGCTCCTCCATTGGCGGGAAGAAAGTTATGGTAGAAACAACCTTTTTTCGCACAGGCTAGCCCAGTGCAATCTTTATACCCCGGCCACAAAAGGACAGGCCCCACCCAAACGGAGGGGCCTGTCCTGGCGATGGGGGCATTGCGACATCAGCGGGCGACCACGTCGAATTCCACCCGATTCCCGGTGGCCTCTTTTTCTTTCGGCTTCTTTTCGATATCGGGCAGGGTCTGAAAGAGACGATCCGCCGGCAGTCCGCCGGGGCCGGTCAGATAATTCACCACCGCCGCCATCCGTGCCTTGGCCAAAGCTTGCAGTTGCGGCGGGCCCACGTCGGTATTGGCCAGAATCAGCTTCTCCATCTCTTCCGCCGGCAGGCTTTTATTCAGCCCCAGCACGTTGCGCGGTTTGGGAAAATCGGCGCGGTCGTAGACTTCTTCCAGATAGCGCTCCCGCTCCTCCGGAAGAATCTCTACGTTCGCCTCGGTCTGTCCCGGCAAATTCTCTTTTTCGTCCACCAGTTCGAGGAATTTCGCCTTGCGCAGCCGCTGTTCCAGAAGTTCTTTGCGATACCCTTCCGGATCTTTTTCGGCATCGACGAAACCGGCGAGTTCCAGACGCAACGCCGGACGGTCCTTGAGCATGGCCGCCAGGGTATCGAGCTTCTGCTCTTCAGCCGGAAGCAGCGCCGAACTGCCGAAAGGGAAGACCGCCGCCGTGACTTCCTCGCCACCGCCGCCGAAGGCCGACTGCAACAGGGAGAGGGGCGAGGTCGCCGCCTTGATTAGCAGATTTTTCAGCACCGTCAAGACCACCGAAAAGACGCTGAATTCCGGGTCATCGGTGCGCCCGGCGACCGGAATATCGAGTTTGATGGCGCCGTTGCGATCCTTGAGCAGGGCCACCGCCAGCTTGACCGGCAGATTGACCGCCTGCTCGCTCTCCACCTCATCGCCAAACGTGAACTGGTCGATTAGCACCCGGTTCTGGGCCTGCAAGGCCTTTTCGGCAATTTTGTATTCGAGATCGAGGGTCAACTTCCCCTTTTCCACCGTGTAGCCGAGATAGGTGCCGGTGTAGGGGGTCGCCGGCGAGAGTTCGATATCCTTGAAGCTGAGCTTGATGTCGGCGAAGAGCTCCTGCGCCAGGGGATTGATCTGCCCGGAAATCTGCAGGGGTGAGAGATTTTCCAGATGCCCGCGCAAATCGACCTCGGCCGGTTCCGCCCCCGAGGTGGAAATGCGGCCGATCTTGCCGCCGAGTTGATACATGGTGGTGGCGAAAGCCGGCTGCATCTGCCGGTCGGTGAAGGAGACGGTACCCCCTTGCAGGGTGATGGCGTCGATGGCGATTTCCGGGCCCGGTTCGGCGGGTGCGCTTTCCAATGGCGCCGGTTCGACGACCGCGACGGCTTTATCGGGCTTCGCCGGTTCGGCCTCCGCCGGTACGGAATCGGCCCCGGCTTCCCCGGGAACGGCTTCCGGCTCATCGGCGGCGACGATACCATTCAAGTTGAGCAGACCCTGTTCGTCGATAACAATGCGCGCCGTGTAGTCGCTCAGGGCGATACCGCCGATATGCAGGGCAAAGGGCTGGATATCCCCGGCAATGTCGTCAATCTGCAAACTCCCCCAACGCAGCAGTTCCTCGCGATGCTCACCGTCGAGGCCATAGAAGTTGCGGATGCCGAGATTGCCGGAAAAAGCCCCGGTGAGCCCGCCCTTCTGCGGATGGAGCTTGACCTTCAAATCGGTGTCGAGCTGACCGTCGGCCAAAACCATCCGCACCGAATCGGGGAAATAGGGGACGAAATCGGTCAGAGCGATCCCCTTCAGGCGGCTGTGCAGATTGAGCTTGCCGGTGGCCGCGACCACATCGCCGGAAAGGTTCAAATATCCGCCTTTGTTATAGGAACTTTTCAGGCGGAAGGGGCTGACCACGGCCTCCGGCCCAGCCAGGTTTTTGAGGGAGAGGTCAAGCCCGGCCAGCACATGGCGCGCCGGTTTCTTCGGCATTTTGTCGGTGAAATCAATACGCAGCTTGCGGGCGGTGATTTCCTCCATGTGATACCGGAAGGGCTGCGCCGTTCCTTCAGATTTGCCGGCCTTGGCCTTTTTTCTTGGCGCGGAAGCCGTTTCCGGCTCGCTTTCCCGCAGCAGGTTGAGCGCGGAAATCCGCCCTTCCGGGCTCATGGACAGGGTCGCGCCGCCGTCGGCCAAATCGATCTTGGCGATATCGAGGCGGTTTTTGCCGCCGTCGAAGCCGACGCCCGCCACCCGCACCTGGGCCAGCTTCAAACCCTCGTTGCCGCCAAAGGGAACGTGCAGGTTGCGCAGGTCGAGAACGCCATCGGCGACGCGGATAACCCCGTCGCGGAAATCGAGACCGGCCGTGACGGCGGCGGCACCGGAAACGGGGTGGTTGAGAAAGGGCTTGAGGTAGGGATAATAACCCTCCAGCCCGAGCCCGGAGAGATCGACGGACGTCTCCACCGCCAGGGGTTCGAGTACCAGCCCGCCGTCGATTTTGACCTCTTCTTCCTGATCGGTCTTCAGGGAAAGGACATAGGACGCCCGCTGCTTTGGAGCCGTGGAAAAATCCTTGACGGTGAGATCGAGGTCACGGATATCGCGCCTAAAGCCTCCTTCGGGAACGGCATCGCGGAAGGCGAGGCGCCCGTTTTTCACCAGCAGGGTCTTCACCGTCGCCAGAAACGGGGCTTGTTTCCCGGCGACGGACTCCGCTTCGGCCGGTTTCGGCTCGGGCTCTGTCGCTTTTTCCGCTCCTGAAGAGGCGGCTGGTTGCCCCAGCTGGGCAAAGTTCAGCTCGCCGGCCGGGTTGCGATCCAGGGTAATTTCGGGACTGTAAATGTAGACGCCGTTGAGCAGCACCTGATTTTCGAGTACCCGCGAGGTCGCCAGATCGATATTGACCTGGGGCAGTTTCACCAGATCGCCTCCAGAGGGTTCGGCCACATCGAGAGCCGAAAGCCGGACCTTGCCCCCCACCTCCAGCTCCGGCGCCTTCTCCGCCGTCGCCCGATAGACCAGTTGCAGGTCGGAACCGAGTCTGCCGGAACGCACCTGAACCGGCAGGGGCGCGGGCACCAGCTTGAGATAGAAAGGGATGTCCACGTCGCTGAGGCGCAGATCGACGGAGGCTTCCACCGCCTCGGTGAAGAGCTTGAGTTGCCCTTCCCCGCGCAGCCGGGCGTCGTTCAGCACCAGCGACAGGGCCGGGGTGATGTACTGGTCGAGCAGGTGCGGGACATTGCCGATGAACGGAACAGCCAGATTCAGTTCGCGCAGGGTATGGCGTTGGGTCTCCGCCCCCTCCTTGCGCTCGACGTACAGCGCCTCGCCGTCGAGGATACGCAGGTTGTTGAGGGAGAAGAGAAAGGGCTCGGCCGGTTCCTCCGCCTCTTTCGGCGGAGCTTCCTCGGGCTTGTCGGAAGCGGCGAAATCGGAAAAATTGAAAACCTCGCCTTCCTTGATCACCTGCGCGTAGGGAGCGACCAGATCGAACTTGTTGACAATCAACGCCTTTTCAAAGATCGACTTAGGACTGACCTGAATTTCCAGGCGCTCCAGCCCGGCGAAGCGCTCAGCGCTGTGCGGTTCGCTGAGGGCGAAATCCTCCACCACCAGTTTCCAGGTCAGCACGTTCAGGGAAAGATCGCCCAGAGTCAGGGTCCGGCCGGTATTTTCCTTCAGCCAGTTGCCGCCGAAATGCCGCACCAGATTCGGCAGCGCCAGCAGGGTTACCGCACCCAAAATAAGCAACCCGACGACAATCCCCAGCGTCCATTTCAGCCAACGTTTCATCCCCCCTCCTCAATGGCGCTGTCGCCGAAAATTTCGCCATAGGCCGTTTGGCAGGTTTGCAGATCGGCGGCGGAAAAAGAGATCAAAAGGATTCGCGTCAAAGTGGATTTTTCTTTCAGAAAGTCGCGGATTTCCCTGAGCGCGATGCGGAAAGCCCGGTCTATGGGAAAACCGTAGACGCCGGTGCTGATCGAGGGAAAAGCGATGCTTTGCAGCCCGTTTTCCGTCGCCAGGTGCAGACTTTCGCGGTAACAGGAAGCAAGCAGGGCATCCTCGCCCCGATTGCCGCCGTGCCAGACCGGCCCGACGGTATGGATGACGTAACGGGCCGGTAGACGGTGACCGCCGGTGATGCGCGCCTGCCCCGTCGGACAGCCCCCCAGGGTGCAACACTCCGCCAGCAGATCCGGACCGGCGGCACGATGGATGGCGCCGTCCACCCCGCCACCACCGAGCAGACTATTGTTGGCGGCATTGACGATGGCGTCGACCGCCAAGGTGGTGATATCGCCTCGCAAGCATTCCACGGTAGCTTCTTTCATGACTGTCTCCCCAATAGATATCTCCTTTTAAGTTAAAAGCCTAACGCATCCGGGCGTTTATGCAATGCGTCGAAAGCGCGGAAACACTCCCCAAAAACTTCCACCAAAGCCGGCAACTTAGCGTTTCACAAGGAATTGACCGCTACAAAAAATCTCGAAGTGTTCTAGATATCAACCGGAAATGCCCTCCGGCAAACGCGCGAAAGAGTCAACCTCCCGGACCTGACCGGCCATACGTCGTTCTCGGCCTCGGCAAGCAAAGCCTGCGGGAGTTGGTCAAAACCTGCGTCAACTTTGACACCATCAAAGAGGATTTCGCCCAACTCGGCACCAACGCCGCTTTTCTCCCCGCCACTCCCTCCGAAGGGCGTCCGACCCTGAAAACTGAAGGGGCCGAAATCGTTACGATCTTGTTGACGCGCACGCTGCTGCGCCTGATCGAAAAACACGGACTGCGCCCGGAAGCAGATGGACGGGTTCCTCCCCCACGATTCTGCTGACGGTGGTATAAAAAAAAGCGGGGCATAGGCCCCGCCGTCTTTGGTTGCATCGCTAATCCTTTCGCTGCCCCTTGCCTTTGTCCTTCCCCCGACCTTTGTCTCCCTTGCGCTGATCCGTCCCTTTACCCTCATCCCCGCGGTAATCGTCAGTCCGGCGGTCGCGCCGCTCATTGCCGTCGGGATGCCAACCGAGGTCGCCGCGTTTAAGGGCGTGGAAATCGGCCGAGCCGGGCTTGATGCCGAGACTCTGAGCCAACGCCCCCCAGCCCTGTCCCTTGCGCGCTTGGTATTCCCGCAACACCACGTCGATGGGCTGCCCCGTGCGGTTGCTCAGCCACAAAGTGAGAGCAGCGTCGCCGTGGCGGGAGACGGTCCGCAGCGCCAAGTCGATATCGGCATCGGATGCGCCAAAGCGCGTGCCAAGATCGGCGCGAAAACGTCCGAGATCGGCACTCGCGTAAGCGCTCAGACTGTTGAGATAGGTCTCCAAATCGGCACTGGCGATACCGGCGCCGAGAGTGAACAGCATCAGAAGAGCCAACAAGGTTCGCAACATCATGAGAAATCTCCTTTTTTTGGGCGTTTGCGTTAGCCCCGCCCGCCGGTTTCGGCGAGTTTGCGGGAAACGGCGTCGACCATCTGTTGATTGAACTTCTGGATCACCTGATACCAGTCGATGCTGGTACCGACGCCATGACCCTCTGAAAGAAGCGACTGCGGCCCGGCCCTTCAATCCCGGGCCACCCGAATCACGCCGTAATCTTCTCCGCGCCCGAACTTGAGACAGCACAGCTCCCGTCCGGCCAGAGCCTCTCCACCTGCCCCGGACGGAAGCCGGTCGTCCCGGCAGACCAGACCCGCCACCACCAGATCGAAGGCCGGGCCCACCGGCAGGCTGCCATAGCTGGGAGCATAGGCGGCACACCGAGCCGACGCGGGAAGATAGCGGTGGTAGCTCGCCCCGCATTCCCGATGGCCGTCGGCGCCGAGCAGATAGAGGAGCGCCTCATCCAGCAGCGGTGGCCGCACAGCGGCGTTGCCTTGGCGCACCTCGGTGATCCGCCCGTAACGGGCCTTACCCGAATCGCCGGTAAGGAGAAAAAAGGCCGCGCCCTCGCCGGGGACGGCGCTTTGCCGATCGAACTCGAAGGGGCGAATGACGTCCGATGGCTCGGGGAAGAAGCGGTGCCAGCAGTAGCGCAGCACCGCACAGGCCTCGTCGACCCCGCCGAAAAGAACGGCGTCGACCCGTCCCTCGGCCAGCCAGCCCTGGGCGGCGAAAAGGGCCGAGGGGACGGACATCTCGAACTGGCTGACGGTGAGATTGGGGCCGGTAATGCCGAGAAGAATAGCGGTGTGGGCAGCGGCGGCGTTGTGCACGGAACTGGAAAAGTGGGTCGGTGAAGCGAGGGCGTCGCCGCCGTCGAGAACGGTGTCGAGAAAAGCGAAGGTGGTGGCGGTGGCACCGTAGCCGGTGGCGACAATCAGCCCCAGGCGCGCGCGCTCCGGCACCGGAAGACCGGCATCCTCCAGAGCGAGATGGGCACCGAGCAGGGCCAGCCGGGAAAAATGATCGATGCGACGCAGGGCACGCTTGTCGACAAAACGCGTAAGCGGCGCAGTGTCGGCAAGCAGGGCCGGTATCTCGCCACCGGCGAAGGGCGCCGGACGGGTCGGTGCCGCTCCGCTGGAAAGCGCCGCCGCGAAAGCATCCCGTCCGCAGCCGAAACCGCCGACCAGTCCGATGCCTTGAATGGCCATCCCGTTCATAAAAAATCCCTTTCAATCATCCGTAGGGGCGTATGGCCATACGCCTCTACCGCGCCCCCCGCCCAAAGACCAGCACCGCGTTGTTGCCGCCGAAAGCCAGGGACTGGGAAATCGCCAGGTCGCCGGCAACGGTAGTAGTCCGTGTCACCGGAACTGCCCGCTGTTCCGAATCGGGCTCGGCGAAGCCGATGCTGGCGGGGATTTTCCCAAGTTCCAAACAGGCGACGGTGAGGGCCGCTTCGATGCCGCCTGCGGCGCCGAGGGTGTGGCCGGTGTAGCCCTTGGTGGAGAGAAAGGGGACGTTCGGCAGCACTTCGGCCAGCACCCGGCTTTCAACCCGGTCGTTGTCCACCGTGCCGGTGCCGTGGGCATTGACGAAGGCGATATTCTGAGCCGTCGCCCCAGCTTCGGTCAGGGCCTCCCTGAGCGCCCGCTTGAGTCCGGCCCCGTCGGGATGGGGCGCGGTCAGGTGATAGGCGTCACAAGCCGCACCATAGCCGCGCAGAAAAGCCCGCGCCGGACGGGAGCTGCGCAGCGCTTCGCTCTCCAACACCAGCACCCCGGCTCCCTCGCCGAGGTTAAGCCCTTTACGGCGGCGGTCAAAGGGGGTCACCGGCGCATCGGAGGCGATCATCAGGGCGTGAAAACCGTTGCAGGTGGTGCGACAGAGCTCGTCGGCGCCCCCAGCCAAGGCCAGGTCGCAGATCCCGGCGCGAATCCAGGCCCCAGCCAGGCCGACGGCGTCGCTGCCGGAGGAACAGGCGTTGACCACGGTCTGACAGGGGCCGTCGAAGCTGTATTCCTTCGCCAGACTTGCGGCCGGATTACTGTGGAGAAAGCGGCGGATCGGCGCCAGCGACGGTTCTTGGCCCTGCCGGTATTCCCGGTAGAAGTCCTCGTTGTTCATGGCGCTGCCGACGGTGGTACCGAGACAGACCCCGACCCGCAAGGGACGCAGCGACTCCCGGCTCCAACCGGCATCGGCCAGGGCCTCGCCGGCGGCGGCCAGAGCGAGCAGACTGGTGCGCAACAGATCGTCGCGGCCGGCAAAGTCCTCTGTCACCTCGAAAACCGGGAAGGGAGTCGGGTAACTGGTAGCGAAACGGCGCGACGGCGCTGGAGCGCGCTCGCCGCGAAAAAGCGCCGCCAATGTTTCCGGCAAGGTCTTTCCGGCGGCGCAGATGCAGCCGAGGCCGGTGACGGCCACCGGAACCGGGTGCTTCATCCCTGCCGTTTTTTCTCGATGAAGGCCGCCAGGGTAGCAACGGTCTGCAGAGCGGGGCGCCCTTCTTCCATATCCTTGATCTCGACGCCGAAGTGCTTCTGCACCAGCACCACCAGCTCCACCGCGTCGAGGGAATCAAGCCCCAGACCCTCGCCGAAGAGAGCCATATCGTCGGTGATCTCCTCGGGGGTCAGGTCTTCGAGGTTCAGCTCCTCGACCAGAATCTTCTTCAGCTGTTCCTTGATGTCCATATATGAAACTCCTCTCCATTCAATTATTTGGTCCGGTCATACTGCCACATATCGAAAAAATTGAAAAACTGGCAGGGGTGCTCCCGGGTGAATTTTTCCAGGGCGGCGGCGAATTCCGCCACATAGGGGGCGAAGGCCGCGCCGCTGCGCCCGACAACGGCCGGCACGCGGATGACTTTGGCCAGTTCCAGTTCATAGCTCGCCGGGCCGGTTTTGGCGGAAAAGAGGACGGCGATGGGCGCGCCCGTGGTCGCGGCGAGCTTGTAGGCGCTGAACGGCAGGCGCACCGGGTCGCCGAGAAAATCGACGGTGACGGCATTCTTGTCGCTGCCGAGCAGGCGGTCGCCCATCACCGACAGCACCTCGCCGCGCTTGAGGACGTCAAGCATCTCCAGAGAGCCGCCAAGAAACCCTCGGGGGTCGATAATCCGATAGGGGCATTCACGCCCGGCATGCTCGAAGTAATGGCGGTCGATGTCGCCGTCCTCCCGCTGCATCAGCAGGCTGACCGGCGTGCTGAGAAAACCGAGGGCGCTCATCGCCGCCTGCCAGCAGCCGACGTGGGCACCAATCAGGATCAGCCCCTTCCCCTCCGCGAGCAGACCGAGCAAGTCCTCCCGACCGTGCAGTCGCACCGCCATGCGCTCGGGGCCGAGAATGCCGACCACCGCCCGGTCGACCAGCACCTTGCCGAAGTCGAGAAGCAGCCGGCAGCCGTGGCGGAAGAGAGCGCCCGACGACGCTTCGGGAAAACGCCGGCGCAGGTAGGGTTCCCCCTTGCGCCGCAGATCGGGGCGTAGCAGGGCATAGTAGGCGATTACGAAATAGAGTAGAAAATAGGCGGCGCGCCGCCCGCCGAGGTGAATCAGCAGATAGAAGATGCCGTGCTGCAAGCGCGAGCCGACGCTGCGGCTGTGCCAGGATGTCTTCGCAGGCGCGATCTGTTCCGGTTCAGTTCGAGACACGGCCGCTCCTCAGCAGAAATCGGGCCATGATAAAGATGATCCCCGCCGTCGTCAGCGCCAGGATCGGCCCGAGCAACAGCGCACCGAGCAGCCATTCGTAAAGGCGCTCCAGCCCCTGATAGCCGAGAGTTTCCAGGGAGATTTCGGTGAGAAATGCGCCGTGACGCAGGTAATAGCCCGCCTCGATGCAGAGGGCCGGGACGAGGGGAGGCATACAGAGCTGACTGGCCCCCACCGCCGCCACCTTGTTGAGCCGGAAGAAGGACGAGACGAAGAGAATGGCCAGAGTGTGGCAGGCGATCAGCGGCAGCGCGCCGAGAAAGACCCCCACCGCCCCCGCCGTCGCCAACTGTCCGGGGGTAGCGTGCTCGGTGAGCAGGGTTCGGATCGAACGCAGGGGATGGAGGACGCTGACCTTGAGTTCACCGCCCTCGCCGGCAATCAGCTTGCGGTGTGGCCAAGGCAGGACCGAACGCAGGGTCAGATGGGTATTCAGCAGCGTCAGCCGCAGATTGTCGCGAAAGACCTTGAAATGGGAGATACGCTCGCCGGGAGGGGGATAATGGACGGCAATCGGCACCTCGCGCAGCGGCACCCCGGCCCAGGCCGCCCGAACCAGCACCTCGACCTCGAAGGCGTAGTGCCGCTGGCGCAAGCGGAGCCCGTCGAACACCGCCAGCGGATAAGCGCGAAAGCCGCTCTGGGTGTCGCTCAAGGACTTTCCGGTCTGCAGGCGCAGCCAGAAGTTGGAAAATTTGCGGCCGAAGCGGGACGAACCCGGCACATTGGCAACGGTGAAATCCCGGGTGCCGACCACGATCGCCATCGGTTCCGCCGCGATCATCGTAGCAAACTTCGGAAAATCGGCCGGATCGTGCTGGCCGTCGGCATCGAGGGTAACGATGTGGCTCATTCCCATCCTCAGGGCCAAACGCGCCGCCGTCATGATCGCCGCCCCCTTCCCCCGTTTCAGGGGATGGCTCGCCATCCGCACCTTGAGCCCGTGCAGGGTGTCGAGGGGGCGGTCGCTGCTGCCGTCATCCACCACCAGCACCTCGGGATGCACCGCCAGCGCCTTTTCCACCACCGCCCGCAGAGTCGCAGCGTGGTTGTAGACGGGGATGACGATGAGGATGTTCACGCTTGGCTCAGACATGCGGCCCGAGAAAACGTTCGCCGTTGAAATGAATCAGGTGCGAAGGCGCATCTGCCACCCAAACTTCGGTTTCCCAGGCTATCTCCGGCAGGTAGCGTGCCATGAACGATCGGTTCGGAAAGGCTGTAACATAAACCAATCCGGCTATTGAACTAGAAAAAAGCTGAGCCAGTTCTTCGTGGCGTTTACCGTCGACCGGTCCGTGACTGGTGACCGATTCGACCAGCAAGAGCCAGTTTTTCTGGGGATAATGGAAAATTACATCCGGCATTTTGCCATGACTATCAACCGTCACTCCGAGTTTGGATAGAAGGTGTTCGTCAAAATAACCCCATTTTTCTCCCGTGTCCCCGGCATAAACCAGCGCGCCGCCCGGCACGAACCGGGGAGCAAACTCCTCGATGATCCGACGGATAAGTTCACTGTGGGCTCCAGGGCTGAGGCTGATTTCCTGCCCCGAGGCAATTCGCACCGGGATTCTGGCGTGGTTTCGTTCCTTCGCATAGCGCTCCGCTAGGGTCGGCCGTTTGGCAAGATAGGACTTGAGATTTCGCGTCCAGTTTCGGGTGCCATAGGTTCGCAGTAATGTCAGCAAATTTTCTTCGATCTGATAAACCGCTTTAGGGCTGTTGACAGGACGATCTGGCCGGTCCGGGTTATAAAGCGCCAGTCCGGCCGCGACAAATTGATGCATCGTCTGGCGACGCACCGTTTCACGGGTATTTGGAGCGTAATCCTTGGCATAGTGTTGGCGCGCCCAGTCCATGATGGGTGTGATACCGATCAATGGATTTCTCGCTTCATTCCATTTCCTGGATGGCACCAAATCCAGCAACGCAAGCAGGCAGAGAGCCGAACGTTCGTTCTGCTGGGCTCGGGGCAAACCGAGCGCTTGTAAAACCCGCAATGTTTGGGAAATTTTCTTCTCAATGGCATTCATGGATAAGCCCCTCCACCTGTTCGTCAATTTCAGCCTGGGACATTGCACCTTGAGTTTTGGCCCAACGCCCTAACGCAAGCAAAATTTCTTGACTTGGGTATTTCATCGAACGCAAATCGGCGGCATTGACCTGGGTATGGCCGCTAAAACAGCGAAAGGACTCATCGACTACCGTCGAATTGAGAAAAACCGCCAGACCTCGGGCTAGGTTCTCGGGCATGCCCTGCTTGCCTTGGTGGAAAACATTCAAATGGTTTTCAAAACCGAGCCACGCGTATCCCGGAAAAGCGGCAGGGTCCACCACACTGGCGACAATGCGTCGTTTCTCTTCTTTCGACGACAGACGCCGAGTGACAACGTAAAATCCCAAAGGATAGAGCCATTTTTGCGTTTCCGGCAGTAGTGCCAAGGCGTTGGGTTTTTTCCCAGGCGGCTTTGGCCAGTCAATGCCTTCGGCGACAAAATGACTCGGATAGAGCAACGGCACGGTCCCCGCCTCGGGGCTATCACGCAGATGTTCCCGCAAACGAAAATCGACCACCGGCCCGGTAGATATCTGCACACCCAACTCGGCCAGATTAAAGCGGCACATGGAGGAGAGGGGACACCGCTGATCTTCGCCATCTATTGGAATATGAATTACCCTTTCCTTATCTCCCGTCAAAACAACGCGGTCAAAAGTGATGGGCGTTGCCTGGTAATCGACGAAGCCATCATCCGTTGACGTCGAAATACAAACAGCCTCTTGTTTGCCACCTCGTTCGACCATAATAATCACGTTTTCTTGCAGTACCGAATCCTCTTTGAAGGCTTTGTCGCGAGCCCCGAAAAGATGAATATGGCGCAATGCGGTGTGCTCCAAGAGAAACTCTCGAAAGGGACGATAATAAGGGCCATTACAAAAGCTGCGCGGAATAATTGCTACTAAGAGACCACCTTCTTCAAGTTGCGCCGTCGCTAGGGCGACAAACGCCGAATAGAGATTGACCGTTTCGATACCGACGCGCCGAAGCTGCCGCCGATGCCGTGAGGCACTACTGATTTTTTTGTAGGGGGGATTCAAGATAGCGTGGGTGAAGGTGTGTGGTGTACCCGCGAAAAATCCGCCAGCCAGTTCATCCACAGAGGCCTCAATGTAATCGGCTTGATGAATTCTGACTTGCACCGGAAATCGTCCAGTGTAAAAGTCAAGATGTTCTTGCAGATGGCGTCGCAAAATGGGGTCAATTTCGTAGGCGTCGACCTCGACATCGGAAAACCTCATATCTCCGCGTTCCCAGCGATCCAAAAAAGCACTGGTCAAAGCACCAACACCCGCGCCAGCATCCAGAAGACGGCAGGTTCCTCCTCCTTTTGGAAAGAGTTCGGCCATGAACCGAGCCACCGACGCCGGGGTTAAGAATTGTCCGAACTCGGATTTGCGCTGGGCATCAAGTCGCGGGGAAAGCTGTTGTCTGACGCTGTCGATAGTCTTCAGCAAAAGGATCTCCTGTGGCAGGGGACAGGGACAAAATCGAAGAAACACGTCACAATCATGCCGGTAAAACCTATTTCTTTCAAGATTCATCAATGCGCTTGCTGCTGCGGGCGAAGCGCAGGAAACTTCCCAGGTTCAGAGCGAAGCGGCGCCAGGAATCGGGGGATTTCCAGAGCATGGCGAGATAGCCGAGGAGTACCTGCGGGCGCTGGAAATGGCTCTTGTAGTAGAGGGTGAAGAGTTCTTCCAGGCGCGCGCGGGTCATGCCGTTCGGGACGAACTGGAAGTGCATGCAGTCCATCTTCGTCCAGTCCTCGTCGAAAGTCCCGAGTTCGCGGGCGTTTTCGTAGATCGGCGTGCCCGGAAAGGGGGTGAATTTGGAGAGGTTGAAGTCGTCGATGGGCAGGGAAAAGACGTAATCCATACTTTTGCGGATGCTCGCCTCGCTCTCGCCGGGAAGGCCCATCATCAGCAGCCCCTTGACGCGAATGCCGGCCGCCTTGATCTGACGAATCTTCTCGGCGAGCATCTCCAGATCGGGATTCTGCCGGTGTTTCGCCAGCAACTCGGGGTCGCCGGTTTCGATGCCGAGGCTGGCCATCCAGCAGCCGGCGGCCTTCATCAGCCGTAGAAGTTCGGGGTCGACATGCTCGGCCCGCACCGCGCAGTTGTAGGTCAGCCCCAGGGGCTCATCGATGAGCTTCCGGCACAGGGCTTCGATCCGCCCCCGGTTGAAGGTGAACTGGTCGTCGTAAAAGTTGACGTGACGCACGCCGAAGCGCTCGCGCAGGTAGCGCAGATGGTCGTAGAGGTAGTCGGCCGAATTGTAGCGGAAGGTGCGACGGAAGACCGAGCGGTCGCAGTAGCTGCAGGCGTAGGGGCAACCCCGGCTGGAGATGCAGCTGCTGTTGGGCGCCTTGGGGTAGTTGAAGATCGGCAGCTGGTAGGCCTTGGGGTAGCCGTCAAGCTTTTCGTAGGCGGGAAAAGGCAGGTTATCGAGTTCCAGACCCGGCTCCCGGTAGCCGGTGAAGCGCGGTACGCCGCCGTCGCGGAAGACCACCCCGGGGATGTCCGCGAGATTTTCGCCGCCGGAGGCGAGGAGCGCGGCCAGCGTCTCTTCCCCCTCGCCGACCACGATGACATCGACCTCCGGGAAATCGGTCAGCACCCGCTCCTTTAGCGCCGAGACGTGAGGGCCGCCGAAGACGGCGCGAATGTCCGGCTGTTCGCTTTTCGCCAGCCGCGCCAGGCGGACACCGTCGAGGAAGCTGGACGTGGTGCAACTGAAACCGATCCAGCCCGGCCGTGCGCTGCGCAAAAGCTCATGGATGCGGCTTTCCGCATCGGGGTGGGCATGGCAGTCGACGAGATCGACGGCGCAGCCCTGCCGCTCCAGCCAGGCGGCGATGCTCGCCAGCCCCAAGGGAGGCATGATGTTGGCCAGCCGCGAGATGTCGCGCCCGGCGGCTTCCGCCCTGTAGCCGAGGGGGTGGACCAAGAGGATGCGTTCAGCGGCCGCCATGCCCCCTCCGCGGCCTGTCGAAGGCGATCAGCCTGTCCCAGAGCAGTCCGCGAAAACCGAAGTGCTGCATCACCTGCATGCGTTTCTGCCCCTCGGAGGGGGGGAAGATGCGGTCGCGACAGCCATGAAAGGCCTGTTCAATGGTTGCGTTCATCCATTCTCGGTCGAGGCCGGGGGCGAAGTAGTAGAGGGGATGGAGCAGCGACTGGTCGGCCGTCACCAACCCCTCGCGAATGGCGCGGGCGTGCAGGGGGGCCTTGCTCAGCAGGCGGATACCGGAAAAGGCAAAGACCACGGTGTGTTCCAGCCGCTCCAGGTTGGCGAGACCTTCGCGCACCGTCGCCTCGGTTTCACCGGGACCACCGAAGATGACGAAATGGGCGCAGGGGAGGCGTGCGGCAACGCAGGCGCGGTTGACCGCCTCAACCTCGGCGAAGGAAAAATCCTTGCCGAGCCCAGCTAGGGTCGCGTCGCTGGCGGCGTCGGTCCCCAGTTCCAGGGCGTAGAGGCCGGATTGTTTGAGCAGGGCCAGTTCCGGGGAACCAAGCCCCTGGGGACGGAAGAAGGCACTCCAACGCAACTGTACGCCGCGCCGCAGAATCTCTTCGGCGACCGTCAGGTAATGACCGACCGGGTCGTTGAAGATGGAATCGGTGAAAAAAAGATGGTCGATGCCGTGTTCCCGGTGCAGGCGCTCGATGTCGTCGACCACCGCCTCGGGCGGACGGCAGCGAAAGACCTTGCCTTCGAGACCGGGATAGGTGCAGTAGGCGCAGTGAAAGGGGCAGCCACGTTTGGTTTGAAGATTGGCCATCCCCGAGCGTTCGCGGTAATACTCCACCAACTCCGGCACCAGCAGCGGCGCCGCCATCTCCGCTCCGGGAATCCCCGCCCCTGGTTCGCTCGCCAGACGCGGCAGCGACCGCCCCGCCGCCCAATCCTCCAGCAAGCCCACCAAGACCCGCTCCCCTTCACCAACGACGCCGCAGTCGGCACCGAAATAGTCGAGAATCGCCTCGGGCATGATCGAGAAGGCCGGACCGCCGACGATCAGCGGCGCCTTCGTCGTCTCCCGCACCAGTGCCGTCAGCCTCTGGGTGCGGGCGAGATACCAGCCCTCCTCACCGTCGAAGGAGTCAACGTTGTCGATGTTGCGCAGGGAGAGGCAGACGAAATCCGGAGCAAAATCCCGAAGGGCCGCGCGCAGCGCCTCTTCGGACTGGCCGGCGGCAAGAAAATCAAACTGGCGCAGGGTATGCCCGGCACGGTCCAAGGCTCCGGCGATCACCGCCATGCCCAGAGGATAGACCGGATAGGGTTCGGTGACGACATTGGCGGAGAGGAGAAAAACCCGGCTCATGCCTGTTTTCGGACGCCGTGGAAACCGCGCCGGGTGCGGGGATTGTAGCGGCGATAGGTGCCGTCGTCCATCTCCCGACGCATCACGGTCTTGAACAACTCCCCCATCCTCAGGGCGTAGCCGCCGTTGGCATAGAAAGTGTCCCAAGCATAATAGAACAGCTCCTGCAATTTCTCCGGCGTCATGCGTTTCGGTTGGAAGACAACCTTATCGGCGCTGTAATCAAGCCAGTTGTTGGAGAGGATGCGCCCGTCGCGCTCCAGTTGGGCGCGGATCGGCGAGTGGGGGAAGGGGGTCATGATGGTGAATTCAGCGACGTCGAGTTCAACCTCCATGAGGAAATCGACCAGCCGCTTGATGGCGTCCTCGTCCTGGTCGTCGGTGCCGAGGATGATCGTCCCCTCGATGCCGATGCCGTATTCCTTGAGGCGGCGGATGCGGTTGCGGATAGTGTCGGAGGTGTCGAAGACCGCCTGATAGACATACCAGGCGCCGGCGTCGGCGGCCAGTTTGAGGATTTCCGGATCGTCAAGGATCGGGTGGGAAACCCATTTCTTCTTCAGCGGGATCATCGCCGTGAAGAGCTCTTTCAGCCACTGGCGATCCTGGGCCAGGGAGTTGTCGACGATAAAGAGGCGGTTGTTCTCGATCGCCTCCATCTCGGCGATGACTTGATCGATGGGCCGCGGCCGGAACTTTTTGCCGCCAAGGTAGCCGGTGCAGCAGGGGAAACAATTGAACTTGCAACCCCGAGAAGCGTGAACCAGATCAAGCATCTGCACCCCTCGGTAGTTGTAGAGCTCGCGATTGAGGATGGAGCGACGGGCGGTGCCAACTAGGTGGATGTCCGGATGGTTGTTCATGTAGTCGTAAACCGGCTTCAGTCGCCCGGTCCGGAAATCCTCGATGACCGCCGCCATGCGCCCTTCGGCTTCGCCGAGAAAAATGGCATCGGCATGAAGCGCAACTTCCTCGGCGTGGAGCATCACGGCAATGCCACCGAAGATCACCGTGCGTCCCTGCTCGCGAAAACGGCGGGCGATCTCAAAGGCACGGGGAAGCTGGCAGCTGAGCATCACCGACAGGGCGACCAGATCGCTGCTCGCGCTGAAATCGACGGTTTCCAGATTCTCGTCGACGAATTCGACCTCCACCTCGGGCGGTAGCGTCGCGGCGAAGACCACCGGCCCGTGCGGCGGCAGGTGAAACTCGGTCTGCCGCTCCAACTTCGGCCAGCGGGGATAGATCAGCAGCATTTTCATGAACTTGACCTTCCTGACTCTGGTTTAATCCTGACGGCGCCCCGGTTGCAGAATCTCCACCGGCCCCTTGCGAATCTCGGCGCGAAAATCCTCGGGGATCACGGCCCAATCGAGAAGATCCACAAGAATCGGCAGGGAACTTTCCGCAAAAGCGGTGCGCAATTGATTCAGGCGGGGCTGGGAACGCTCGGGGGCTTCGGGGTTACGAATCAGCAGATCGAGATCACTGCCTTCATGGGCGCTGCCGTTGACGCGGCTGCCAAAAGCGAGTACTTCCGCATCGGGCACATATTGAGCGAGCAGCCGCCGCACCCCGGCCAGCCACTCAGGTCGCAGTTCAAGCATCGCCTCCCCCCAGCCGCTCCCGCAGGGTGGTTTCCAGAGTGCGGGCGTCGGCAATAAACCCCGGCAACAGGGTGAGGGTTTCCTCGGCAAAAGCGACGCCATAGTCATGCGCGATACTGTTTCGGTTATCGCGGTAGTCGAACCAGCGCTCCACGGCGGCAACGCTCAGCAGGCCATGCTTGCCCCCATGACGCAGCAGTTCCTTGAAGGTGAGCCGATCCACCTCGCGCGGATTGCCGCTATAGTCCTTGAGCGCCTTGCGCAGTAACTTCCCAGCGGTCTCCAAGGTCAGCTCGAAGCCCTTAACCACCGCATTGCGGAAGATTTCATATTCGATGGACCCCAACGCCGCCCCCTGCAACAACACCAGAGACGATTCAAGCGTATCGATACAGCGCGCATAATGGGCGGTGTTCAACGGCATGGGAAAACACCTTCAAAGGGCCGGGGCAGGAGCGGAGGTCTGAGGCGCGAAACTGCCGGGGAGAGATCCCGTCACCACGGCGGGCGCGGAAAAATAGTGGCTGATCGCCCGGCGGGCGTATTCGCCGGCGCGGGTGCCGATGAAATCCTCGTGACCAACCATGACCGAAACCACCAGCTGCCGCCCTCCCTGCCGTTCCTTGGCATAGCCGACAAACCAGTCGTAACGCACATCGCGGGCGGTGTTACTGATCGAACCGGTTTTGCCGCCGAGACGCAGATTGCCCAGAACCGCGTCTTTCTCATGGCCGCGAAAGGCCTTGCGGGCGGTGCCGGTGGCGACGGTGGCCTCCATCATCCGCTTCAGTTCCCCGGCGGCACGCGGGGACATAATCTGGCGTCCCGGCACCGGTCCGGCCTGGTAGAGGAAATCCCCCTCCTCGTCGGCGATGCGCTCGACGACCGTTTGCGGCGGCATCCGTCCGTCGTTGAGAATCGCCGCGACCAGCGCCGCGCCATGCAACGGAGAGAGGGTCGTCTGCCGGTTGAAGCCGCTGGCGATCTCTGCCCAGTGATAGGGGTCGTCATTGACCTGAAAATGGCTGGGGGGGAGACTGACGTCAAAATCGAGAGGTCGGTTGAAGCCGAAAGTAGCGGCGCCTCTTTCCAGCAGGGGCCGACCCAGGCGCAGTTCGCCAAGTTTGCCGAAGACCGGATTGATCGAATCGGCGAAAGCCTCGGCAAAGGGAACGGTGGTGGTATTGCGATCGACCCGTTCCGTCAGTTGCCCCTTGTAGAGGGTATGCTTGCCGCCGTTGAAATGCATGGGTGAGTCGGCGGAATAACCGAGCAGATCGACCGCCGTCGCCGCCGTGACGATCTTGAAGAGGCTGGCGGCGGGAAATTCGCTTTGCAGGCAGGGATTGCACGCGGCGTTGGTGCGGTCGAAACCGACCAGGGCCAGCACTCGGCCACTGACGGGTTCCATGACGACAATGCCGAGATGACGGGAATTCTTGCGGTCAAGTCCGGCGAGGAGAAAGTTCTGCAGATCGGGATCGAGGCTGGTTTCCACCTGCAAGACGCCGTCGGCGACCGGCAGAAGCAGATTTTTCTCGGTCAGGTTAGCGAACATCCGCCCATTGAGCAAGTGCCGCACCTGCTCCCGATTGAGCGGTCCGTCGACCTCGGGCAGGGGCGCGACCACCGACGCCGACGAAGGGTCTGCCGCCAAGGACAAAGCTGGCTCAGCGGCCGCCTGAGCCGCCGGCACAACCTCCTCTGCCGGCGTTTGCGCCATCGCATCCACCGGATTCGACGCCGTCGCCGCGACAACCGGAGCGGGGGCTTCGCCGTCGCCGCGCATAAAACCGAACAGGCCAAAGAGCGCCAGCAGCACAAACCCTCCCGCCACGATTGGAGCGACAGGGGAAATCCGCCGCTTCCGGTCGCGCGGCCAAGCACAACGGGGATAATGTTTGGGGAGGGAAGACTGATAGTCGCGCCAACTGCCGACCTGGGTAGGACGGGACCACGATTTTTTTGAAAAGGACATGAGCAGCCTGACAGGAGAAAATCGGCGGGGCCTGATGTGTCAATCAACCATAGAGATCTTTGGAAAACGTACGGTAACCCGAGCAGATTACACCAACTTCCCACCACGATGCATTAAAAAATCCGCTTTCGGGGGAAAAGATCGCGACGGACAAAAACCTCAGCGACCACGCCGGAAGCCCGGGGCAAAGCCGTCATCCCTCCCCTCCCCGATCGGGGTGGAGACTGAAAAGCCGCACCCCCTGACGGATGTAATCAAGGCAGGCGACGATGGTGATCAGACCGGTCAGGAGGAATAGGGGAAAGAGCGACCGGGGGAAGAAACCGACTACCGCCAAAAGAATCAGGGCGGTTGTCAGAAACTGCAAAAGCGTCGCCAACTTCCCCCAGAGGCTGGCGGCGGCGACGAAACGGTAGCCGGCGACATAGAGGATGGCGGCACCGATGGCCACGTAGAGATCCTTGGCGACCACCGTCACCGCCAGCCACGGAGGCAGTAAATCCTGAATGGCCAGAGATACATAAGCGACGGTGGTCAGCAAGCGATCCCCCAGGGGATCGAGAAAGGCGCCGAGGAGGGATTTCTGCCCCAGGCGGCGAGCCAGAAAGCCGTCGAGAAAATCGGAGAATCCCGCCAAGAGAAAAATCCCCAAAGCCAGGGGATAGTGGCGATAGATGACTGCCACGAGAAAGGGCGCCACCAGAAGGATGCGCAACAGGCTGATCGCATTGGGAAGATTCATCCACCCTCCAATCGGGGATGACACGGCCCATGCGCTTCCGGCACCCCTCTAAAATCAAGTATGCCGGATTTTTTCGTGATGCCAATGATGAGAACGACGAGGGCGAGATGATCGAGGCGAAAAACACCGAAACCAGCGTATAAAAAGCGAGGAAGAACTCTTTTTGATCGCTCCCTTGAATAGAAAAGACCGGTACAATCCCTAAAAACAGCAACGGCGGAGCCGGGTCACTGACCCGACTCCGCCGCTTTTCATCCCAGACTCAAACCGAGCCTCAGTTCTCGCCCGCCCCTTCGGCCATGAGTTTCGACAGGGCCTTGGCGAAGGCGACCGGGTTGCGCGGCGCTTCTCCTTCAAGAAGCAGGGCTTGATCGTAGAGCAGGCCGACATATTCCTTGAGCCGGGGGCTCTCCTTGTCGGCGGCAAAAATCCCCTTCATGCGCGCGATCAACTCGTGATCGGGGTTGACCTCCAGCACCCGCTGGCCCTTGGGTACTTCCTGGCCCATGGCCTGGAACATCTTGACCATCTTCGGGTCGAGGTCGTGCTCGCCGGCGACCAGACAGACCGCCGAATCCTTCAGCCGCCCGGAGACGCGCACGGCGGCGACCAGATCTTTCAACTCGTCCTTCATCAGTTCGAGCAGATCGCCGAATTCTTTCTGTTTTTCCTCCTTCTTGGCGTCCCCTAGGTCGAGGTCGCCCTTGATCGCCGACTGGAATTCCTTCTCTTTATAGACACCGAGGCCGCTGATGATGATGTCGTCGAAGTCGTCGGTCATGATCAGCACTTCGATCTCTTTTTCCTTGAAGACCTCCAGGTAGGGGGAGGACTCGACGGCGGCACGGTCGGGACCGGTGATGTAGTAGATCTCCTTCTGCTCCGGCTGCATGCGCTCAACGTACTCGGCCAGGGTAATCTTCTTGCCGGGCTCGGTCTTGGTCGATTCGAAAAGGAGCAGGTCGGCGATGGTTTCCCGGCGCTCGAAATCGTGATGGATGCCTTCCTTGAGGATGCGGCCGAACTGCTCGTAGAAGGCGCCGTAAGCCTCGGCATCGTCGCGCTTCATCTCGGCCAGGGTGTCGAGGATCTTCTTGGTCAGGCTCTTCTTGATAACCGTGACGGTCTTGTTGTCCTGAAGGATTTCCCGGCTGACGTTGAGAGGCAGATCGGAAGATTCCACCACGCCGCGCACAAAGCGCAAATAGGTCGGCAGCATCGCCTCGCAGTGATCCATGATCTGCACCCGGCGCACGTAGAGGGTCGGGCCGATCTTGTAATCCTGATAGAAGATGTCGAAGGGGCGCTTGCTTGGCAGGTAGAGCAGGGCCGAGAACTCGGTGGTCCCCTCGGCGCGATAGTGGATCACCCGCGCCGGATCACTGAAGTCGTGGGAGATGTGCTTGTAGAATTCGTTGTATTCCTCGGCGGTGATCTCGGCCTTGTCCTTAAGCCAGATCGCCTTGCGCGAGTTGAGGGTCTCCTCCGTCGTTTCGCTGACGGTCTTCTCTTTGTCATCGGGATCGGGTTTGGAACGGGTCACGTTCATGACCACCGGATATTCGATGAAATCCGAATACTGCTTGACGATCTTGCGCAGTTCCCACTCTTCGAGAAATTCCTTGGCGTCGTCCTTGAGTTTGAGGATGACGTCCGTCCCCTTGCCCGCCTTTTCGGCGTCTTCCAGGGTATAGGTGCCGTCGGCGTTGGACTCCCAACGCACGGCGTGGCCGGCGTCCGCCCCGGCCTTGCGGGTGAGGACGCTGACCTGGTCGGCGACCATGAAGGCCGAATAGAAACCGACCCCGAACTGGCCGATGAGTTCGGGATTATCCTTGACCTCGCGGCTCTCCAGCAGCTTCATGAACTCCTTGGTCCCCGAGTGGGCGATGGTGCCGAGCGCCTCGGCCGCCTCGTCGCGGCTCATGCCGATGCCGTTGTCCCGTACCGTCAGGGTTCCGGCCGCTTTGTCGGGGATCAGCTCGATCTTCCAGTCCTCGCCGCCTTCAAGCAGGGATTTGTCGGTCAGTGCCTGATAGCGGGCCTTGTCGATGGCATCCGAGGCGTTGGAGATCAACTCGCGCAGGAAGATTTCCTTGTGCGAGTAGAGGGAGTGGATCATCAGGTCGAGAATCTTGTTGACCTCGGCTTTGAATTCATGCTTGTTGGCGGTCATTATGTCGCTGCCTCCTGTGGGAATGAATGGGATGAATGAGCGAAACCGGCGGTCAAGATAAGCACGGTCGCCGTCGATGTCAACCCGCGGGCCGGAAATTCGCGGGGTCGTTTCCCGCCGGCGCTCAAGCCGGGCGGACCTCCACCCGGTTGTCGTAAAAGGTACTCCCCTCCCCCTGGTCGGTGAGACGCTGGGAGGTGAGGGCGTTCACCGTGCGCTCGCCCGGCGCGAATTCCCGCCACCAGACCCCCGCCGCCACCACCACCACATCGGCCGGAACCGCGCTGTCTATCCTCAAAATGAAACGCACTTCCCCCAGCTCGTTGTAAGCCATAACCTCCGCTTCGTCCCGCAATCCACGCGCGGCGGCGTGGTCAGGCGGCGCAGCGAATGGACGGTTTCCTGATAACGGTTCATCTTCGGGCAGAGAAAACCGCGCGTATGGGGATGTTCCGGATCACCGGCAACCTTAAGCGCGCGGCCCTCTTCCACCTCCACCAGCAAGCCGCAGACATCGGGGCAATCGTAGGGGCAGACGGAGCGCTTGAGTTCCTTGGGCATGGTTCGGCCTCGCGCGAAGAGAAGGAAAATGACGAACGCCCCCCGCTCCGGAAGCGGAACGGGGGGCGTCGTTGTCGATACTTACAGCCTGGGGGGATCAGATCACATCATGCCGCCCATGCCGCCCATGCCGCCGGGCATGGCGGGCATCGCTTCTTCCTTCTTGGGCAGATCGGCGATGGCGGCCTCGGTGGTTAGCATCAGACCAGCCACGGAAGCGGCATTCTGCAGGGCGCTGCGGGTGACCTTGGTGGGATCGATGATGCCCGCCTGGATCATGTCGCAGTATTCGTCGGTGGCGGCGTTGAGGCCGTAGGCGTCGCCCTTCTTCATGACTTCGTTGACGACGATGGAGCCTTCGAGGCCGGCGTTGGCGGCGATCTGGCGCAGCGGCTCTTCGAGAGCGCGTTTGACGATGTTGACGCCGAACTTCTGCTCGCCTTCCAACGTAACCTTCTCGACGGCCGCGATGGCGCGAATCAGGGCGACGCCGCCGCCAGGAACGATGCCTTCCTCGACCGCCGCGCGGGTAGCGTGCAGGGCGTCCTCGACGCGGGCCTTCTTCTCCTTCATCTCGGTTTCGGTCGCGGCACCGACTTTAACTACCGCCACGCCGCCGACCAGCTTGGCCAGGCGCTCCTGAAGCTTCTCGCGGTCGTAGTCGCTGGCGGTCTCCTCGATCTGGACACGAATCGCCTTGACCCGAGCGGCGATGGCGGATTCTTCACCGGCACCATCGATGATGGTGGTGTTGTCCTTGTCGACGACGATGCGCTTGGCGGTCCCGAGCATGTCGAGGGTAGCGTTCTCCAGCTTGTGACCCATCTCCTCGGAGATGACGGTGCCGCCGGTCAAAACGGCGATGTCTTCGAGCATGGCCTTGCGGCGATCGCCGAAGCCGGGGGCTTTGACGGCGGCGATATTGAGGGTCCCGCGCAGCTTGTTGACCACCAGGGTGGCCAGCGCCTCACCTTCGATGTCCTCGGCGATGATCAGGAGCGGACGGCCCTGCTTGGCGACCGGCTCAAGAACCGGCAGCAGATCGCGCATGTTGCTGATCTTCTTGTCGTAGATGAGGATCAGACCGTTTTCGATGACGGCTTCCATACGATCCGGGTCGCTGATGAAGTAGGGGGAGAGGTAGCCGCGGTCGAACTGCATCCCCTCGACGGTCTCCAGGGTGGTTTCCATCGACTTGGCTTCCTCGACGGTGATGACCCCTTCCTTGCCGACCTTCTCCATAGCCTCGGCGAGGATGTTGCCGATGGTGGCGTCGCTGTTCGCCGAAATGGTGCCGACCTGGGCGATTTCCTTGTGGTCTTTGATCGGCTTCGAAAGCTCTTTCAGGCTGGCCACGGCAACTTCCACGGCCTTGTCGATGCCGCGTTTGATCTCCATCGGGTTGTGCCCGGCGGAAACCAGCTTGACCCCTTCACGGTAGATGGCCTGGGCAAGAACGGTGGCGGTGGTGGTGCCGTCGCCGGCGACGTCCGAGGTCTTGGAAGCGACTTCCTTGACCAGTTGGGCGCCCATGTTCTCGAAGCGGTCTTCCAGTTCGATCTCCTTGGCGACGGTGACGCCGTCCTTGGTGATCAGGGGCGCGCCGAAGGACTTATCGATGACGACATTGCGGCCCTTGGGACCGAGGGTGGCCTTGACGGCTTCGGCCAGCAGGTTGACCCCTTTGAGGATGCTGTTGCGGGCGTCCTGGGAAAACTTGATTTCTTTGGCTGCCATTATTCTCTATCTCCTTGTCACGTGATTGAAATGATAGGGGGGGAATTACTTCTCGACGACGCCGAGGATGTCGTCCTCGCGCATCATCAGGAATTCCTTCCCTTCGACCTTGATTTCGGTGCCGGCATACTTGCCGAAGAGGACCTTGTCGCCAACCTTCACATCCAAGGGCAGGACCTTGCCGTCATCAGTCTTCTTGCCGTTCCCGGCGGCGACGACTTCGCCCATCTGCGGCTTTTCCTTGGCGGTGTCGGGAATGATCAACCCTCCGGCCGTCTTGGTTTCCTCTTCGATGCGCTTGACGATGAGACGATCTTGCAGCGGTCTGATGTTCATGTTTTTCTCTCCTTTCTGACCTGTTGGATAAAGTTTTCGGGATGTTCCCGATCGAAAGCGGAAAAATAAAAAAGACGTCTGATACCGTTGAAACCGCGGCGGCTCGGACCTCTTGGGGGATCCTGCTGTTAGCACTCATCGGAAGGGAGTGCTAACAGCAGGGCTAAATATAATCAGGCAAGGGGGAATGTCAAGGGTAATCTGAAAAAAATTAGCGGGGAATCAAGAGCCGGTCAGCACCGTGCGGACCTTGCCGGCCAGTTCGTCGGCGATGTGCTCGGCCAGTTTGCGCCGCTCCTTGTCGATGGTCGAATAATCATGATCGAAGAAGGTTTTGACCGGATACTCGTGCCACAGGGCCGGGGTTTCCCTGCCGGCGCGAGGGAAGGCGACCCGTGACTTGGCACGGATGTCGGTAGAGCAGCAGTCCGACTCCTCCACATAGCCGGATACCTCCCCGGTGACATAGTCGTGTTCGCGACGCCAGTTGCTGTCCACCGAATCAAATCCGTCCTTGAGAATGACGAAGTTGTAGTCGTGATCAAGGCCGTCAGCGTTCATCGTCTCGACAAAGCGGTCGAAAATCGTCTTGACCACGGCATCGGGCACCATGACCGTGGTGATGGGCACGAGATAGAGCTCCTCCCGCTCACCGGGAAGACTCAGGCGCAGCTCAGGTTCAGCGACCTTCTTCGTCACCGTCAACTCCGGTATCGGCTTCGGAGCCGGGGGCTCCGGCTTAACCGGCGGCCCTTCCGGAACCGGCGCGGGAGGCATGACCTTGGCTACCGGCGCAGACGGAGGCGGCGGAGGTTGCACCGGAACCGAGCGGGGTGCCGGTACGGGTACGGGCGGTACGGCGGTAACCGCCGGCGGCCTGGGAACCTGGACCGGCGCTTCAACCCGAGAAGGTGGCGGAACCGCCGGAGCGGCAACGACGGAAGGCGGCGGAACAGCAACACCACCGAGCAGACGGCTGACTTCAGGATCGTCAACCAGCTGATTCAAGGTGTCACGCAGGCGTTGGAGAGTGGCGGCAGAAAGACCCTGTCGGGCGACGAGACTGACTTCTCCCCCACCGAAGGCCCCGGCGGGGAGCAGGGGTAAGGCGCTGCCGGCGGGCTGGCGGCGCAAAAAGGTCGCATCGAATACGCCGATGTCGATCATCCGATGCCGTGACAGCCACTGCTGAAGGGTCTGCTGGTCGGCAAAGGAGCGGACGTTCACCGGCACCCCAAGACGGGAACCGAGGAGGCGGGCGAACTCCCGGGCCTGGCCTTCGTCGCGAAAGAGGACGCCGGGCACGCTGCCCAAGGTCAGGGAGGAAGAAACCCGTCCGGCTGTCCGTCCCCCCCGCACCCCCGGCGGAAGGGAAACCGGTGCCGCCGTGGAGGCCGGCTTTTTCATCGCGGGCCGGGAGACAACGGGGACGGAGATCGGGGTCACTTCGCCGCCCGCCAAGGCCTGACGTACGTTGCTCAGCTGCCGGGAGGAAAGCCCGGAACGGGCCACCAGCAGGCTCTCCGCCGGAGCCCTACATCCAGACAGATCGGCGCTCCGGGCAAGACGCAGAACCTGGGCCGAGAGCGCCAGCCGCTCGGCGGACTCGGGCAGGAAGGCCAGATCGATCATGCGGTAACGTCCCACCCACGGGAGCAGTTCATCCGCGGACGGAAAGGATCGAACCCGCACCGGCCGTCCGAGACGTTGCCCGAACGCCCCGGCAAAAGCCTCGGCCGCGTCGACATCCGCTTCCAGAACGCCGAGTACCAGCGCTTGTCCCGCGCCGGAAACGGGAAGCTCTCCCGGCATGGGCACCGGGCGGGCAGCGGCTTCCGGCGCGCTGGAGGCGGTCAGGGTCTGCAGCCCCAGGTCGGAGAGAAGCGCCCGTCCTCCCTCATCCTGTTCCATGCCGGCAAGCACTTCGGCCAGACGCTGGAAACGGGCCTCCTCCAGATCGGCGCGCGCGACCAGAATCCCGGTGGCGTCGACCCCCGCCCGCGGCGTGGGCCGGACCAGCACGCGGACACCCTTTTCCGCAACCGCACCGGAATCCGTCACCTCCGCCAGATCGACCACCGTGCCACTGACAAGCGCGGCCCGCAGTTCCTTTTCCGCGAAGAAGATGCGCACGGTGACGGATTCCTCCAGGCGGTGTTCCAGATAGGCAGCCAAGCGTTGCGCCTGGGAAACGGACTTGAGCAGCAAGGTCGTCTGAGGGCAAGCCCCGAGAACCAGTTCGGCGCGAACCGACAAGGGGATAAGCAGGAGTCCGGCCAGGGTCATCAGCAGCAATTTCGTCGGCAGCCGCATACGCTTTGCAATCCTCCCGGGAACAAGAGCAAACAGACGGGGAAACCATTGAAAACCCTCGCATCCTAACCTTCAGACCGGGGAAAGTCAACGAGGGAATCCCTTGACAGACCCGCCCGGATATGCTAATCAGGCACGGCTTGCCGAGCCTTTCGGCGCGGAAAACTTATTCAACGGTCGCCTGTAACTGGCGTAGGGTGGGCAACCACCGGGGAGCAGGAGATTTTCGACCGCGACAGCCGAACGCCTGGGCTCTTCCGCATTGACGGAGCCGGGCGTTTTCTTGTTGGCCCGGCCAGTCATCAATCCATTTTTTGCCTTTTGCCAGAGGAGCTCACCCGCGATGGACAAAAAACTTTACATCCCCGGCCCGGTTCAGGTTGCCGCCGACGTCTACCAGGCCATGTGCGCGCCGATGATCGGCCACCGCAGCAAGGACTATGCAACCCTCCAGCACGAAGTGACGACCGGCCTGAAGCGGCTGCTCAATACGGACAATCCCGTCTTTCTCTCCACCTCCAGCGCCTTCGGGGTCATGGAAGGAGCGGTACGCAACCTGGTCGGTAAACGCTGTGCCAACTTCGGCAACGGCGCCTTCAGCACCAAGTGGCACGACGTCACCCGCCGTTGCGGTCTGGAAGCGGATCTCTTCGCCGCCGAGTGGGGCCGCCCGGTAACCCCGGAGATGGTCGACAACGCCCTCGCCACCGGCAAGTACGACGCCATGACCATGGTCCACAACGAAACCTCCACCGGCGTCCTCTCCCCTCTGGAAGAGATCGCCGAGGTCATGAAGAAATATCCCGAGGTCTCCTTCATCGTCGACACCGTCTCCTCCATGAGTGCGGTGAAAATCAACGTCGGGGCCCTTGGCACCGACGTCTGCCTGGCCGGGGTGCAGAAGGCTTTCGGCCTGCCGCCGGGACTGGCGGTCTTCGCCGTCTCGCCAAAAGCGCTGGAAAAAGCCAAAACCATTCCCAATCGCGGCTACTATTTCGACTTTGCGGAGTTCGCCACCAACGACCTGAAGGACAACACCCCGAGCACCCCGGCCCTGAGCCTGATCTACGCCCTCGCCCATCAGCTGCGCAAGTTCTTTGCCGAAGGGCTGGAGAACCGTTACGCGCGCCACCGGAAGATGGCCGAGGCGACCCGCCAATGGGTGCTCGATCAAGGTTTCGGCCTCTTCGCCGCTGCGGACTACCGCAGCCTGACCCTCACCGCCGGCACCAACGACGGCCGTACCGACCTGGAAAAGCTCAAGAAACTGGCCGGCGAACGCGGTTACGCCATCGACAACGGCTACGGCAAGATCAAGAACCAGACCTTCCGCATTCCGCACATGGCCGATATGACCCAGGCCGACCTCGACGAACTCTTCCGTCTGCTTGAAGAACTTCTGCCCCAGGTGCGCGCCTGATCGATCCCTGCCTCCCCCAAAAAACATTCAGGGCCGCTCCCATCCGGGGCGGCCCTGTTGTTTTTGCGTCGGGTGCCGCAACCAGGCAAGCCGGTCACACCACAGGCACCGGCGGTGTCGGCTCCAGGTGCCAGATGTCGCGATTGTAATCCTGCATGGTCCGGTCGGTGGAAAACTTGCCGCTGCACGCCGTATTGAGAATGCTCATCCGGACCCAGTTTTCCTGATCCCGATAGGCGATATCGACCTGCTGCTGGGCATCCACGTAGCTACGAAAGTCGGCAGCCACCAGCCAGGGATCATGAGGGTTGCGGATCGCCTGCACCAGGGGATCGAAAATCTCCGGCTCAAACTGGTTGAAATGCCCGCTCTCCAGCAGGCGCATGACCCGGGCCAGATCCTCGTCGGCCGCGATGATGGCGTGGGGATCGTAATGGCCGCGCAGCGCCTCCACCTCCTCGGCGGTGAGGCCGAAGAGGAAGAAATTCTCATTCCCAACCTCCTCGCGAATCTCAATGTTGGCGCCATCGAGGGTGCCGATGGTCAACGCCCCGTTCATCATGAACTTCATGTTGCCGGTGCCCGAAGCTTCTTTCCCCGCCGTGGAAATCTGCTCCGAAAGATCGGTGCCGGGGGCGATGATCTCCATCAGCGATACGCCGTAGTTGGGGATGAAAGCCACCTTGAGCCGGTCCCCCACATCCGGGTCGTTGTTGACTACCTCGGCGACGTTGTTGATCAGCTTGATGATGCGCTTGGCGAGAAAGTAGCCGGGCGCGGCCTTGCCGCCGATGAGCACGCAGCGGGGCGTCCAGTTGTCGTCGTCGCCGCGCTTGAGGCGGTCGTAGAGATGGATGACGTGAAGGACGTTGAGGAGCTGCCGCTTGTATTCGTGAATGCGTTTGACCTGCACGTCGAAGAGCGCCTCGGTTCTGAATTCGACGCCGCAGCGGGTTTGCACCAGTTTCGCCAGGCGCGCCTTGTTATCCTGCTTGACCTGCCGCCAGCGGGCGCGGAAAGCGGGATCGTCGACGAAAAAAACCAGTCGGGAAAGAAGTTGCAGATCGGTGACCCAGGCATTGTCGCCGAGGGTTTCGGTGATCAACTGGGACAGCTCGGGATTGCACCAGGCCAGCCAGCGCCGGGGGGTGACGCCGTTGGTCTTGTTGTTGAACTTCTTCGGCCAGAGATCGTAGAAATCGCTGAACAGCCCCTGCTGCAGCAGACGCGAATGAAGTTCGGCGACGCCGTTCACCGAGAAGCTGCCGACGATGGCGAGATAGGCCATGCGTACCTGGGGCTGGGGGCCCTCCTCGATGAGCGACATACGCCGCTGGCGCTCGTGGTCCCCCGGCCAGCGCCGGGAGACTTCCACCAGAAAACGGGCGTTGATTTCGTAGATGATGTCGAGCAGACGCGGCAACAGGCCCTTGAAGAGGGACACCGGCCAGCGTTCCAGGGCCTCGGGAAGGAGGGTGTGATTGGTGTAGGCCATGGTCTGACTGGTGATCGACCAGGCTTCGTCCCAGCCGAGCCCGTGCACATCCATGAGCAGGCGCATCAGTTCAGGGACGGCGCAACTCGGATGGGTGTCGTTGAGCTGAAAGCAGTTCTTGGTCGCGAAGTCGGTGAAATCCTCCCCCTTCTGTCCGGTCCAGCGCTGCAGCACATCCTGCAAGCTGGCCGAAGCGAGGAAGTACTGCTGGCGCAGGCGCAGTTCCTTGCCGTTTTCGCTGGAGTCGTTGGGATAGAGGACCATGGTAATGTTCTCGGCGGCGTTCTTGTCCGAGACCGATTCGGGATAGAGTCCCGAATTGAACTCGCCGAGGTCGAATTCGTCGGTAGCGGCGGCCTTCCACAGCCGCAGGGTGTTGACCGTGCCGTTGTGGTAACCGGGCACGGGGATATCGTAGGGGATGGCGAGGACGTCGTTGGTGTCGACCCAGCGCGCCCGCAGCACGCCGGTGGCGCTGCGGTAGAATTCGGTGCGCCCGCCGAAATGGATGCGCATGGTGTACTCGGGGCGGACCAGTTCCCAGGGGTTGCCGTCCCGCAGCCAGTGGTCGGGCTCCTCGGACTGGTGGCCGTTGACGATGTTCTGGCGAAACATGCCGTACTCGTAACGGATGCCGTAACCCATCACCGGCAACTGCAGGGTCGCGCAGCTGTCGAGGAAGCAGGCCGCCAGCCGCCCGAGACCACCGTTACCGAGGCCGGCGTCGTGCTCGACGGCGCTGAGATGTTCCATATCCTGGCCAAGACACTGCATGGCCAGCGTCGTATTTTCGTCGAGATCGAGGTTGAGCATGGCGTTGCCCAGGGCCCGGCCCATGAGGAATTCGAGGGAGAGATAGAAGGCCTGGCGGCAACCGTCCGTCTCATAAGCGTAGCGGGTGCTCTTCCAGCGCTCCATCAGCCGGTCGCGCAGGGTCAGCACCAGAGCCTGATAGGCATAATGGGGGGAACGGCAATGGCGGTCACGCCCCAGGGTATAGGTGTAATAATGGCGGAAATCCTCGACCAAGTCGAAGATGTCCATACCGAGCGGCGGCAGCTCAGTCAAGCTCTCGCGCAGGGTGTTGGGATCCAGCGGTTTATCCATCGTCAACTCCTATGCGGATTGCTCCGCCTGTGAAATGTCCGGTAAATTTCGGCGCAGAAGCGAAAACAGGACGCTCCTCGGGATCAGGCCAGTTTCAGCAGCAGCAGATTGACCAGTCCGATAAGAAAGCCGAGGAGGGCGCCAAAGAGATTGATGTATTTGAACTGCTCCTTCATGATCCCCATGAGCAGTCCTTCGACCTTGAGTATATCGAGGGAATTGACCTTGTCCTCGACAATCCGCCGCACGTTGAGGGTTTCGACCAGAGGCGGCACCTCTTTCTTCAGCAGCTCGGCGAGCTGGTTGAAGAGTCCGCTCTCCAGTTCCTCGCGCAGATCGGCGGGCACCCGGGCCGAGAGCCGTCCCAGCGGTTTGCGGAAGAGCCAGAGCTCGAAGCGTTCGGCGAGAATCCGATCCAGCGCCTCCCGCGCCGCCGGGGTGCGCAGTTCGGCCAGAAGCCGGTCGGCGAAGAAATCCCGAGCACGTTCCAGCCCCCCCTCGGGGAGCAGCCGGTGCAGCAGCGAGCCGAAGGAGCTGTCCTTGATCCGTTCCATGCCCCGTTCGGCGAAGGTCAGCAGGGTTTCGGCGGCACGCCGCCCCTGCACCCCGGCGACCACCCGTTCACGGATGAAGCGACGGGTTCCGGCGACCTTTTCGTAGGGAACCTTCTCGAGATAGGTGGCCACCGGCCGGTCAAGAAAACCGTCTAGACGCTCGCGGATGGCCGAAGCCACCTGCGCCTGGGTCTTCTCCTCGCGCAACCAGCGGGAGATCTCTTCGCCGGCCTTGTCGAGAAATTCGGGGATGCGCCCGTAAACCTTGTCCATGTCGAAGAAGCCGGCGAGAATCGACGAGAGCCCGCCGAGGGAGTCGAGAAATCCCTCGATCCCCTCCCGCGCCTTCTTCACCAGCCGCCCCCGGAATTCGGGGTCGTAAAGCATGCCGCCGAAGCGTTCCAGCACCGGCGGCACCTCCTTCTCCAACTGGCTCAGCACCACCTCCACCAGCCCGGCGGGCAACACTTCACGCAGACTGCGCCGGGAGGTCACCCACTGTTCGGTCTTGGCGTCGACGAAGGCGGCCACGGCGCGGGCCACGCCGTCGGAGCGCAGGAAACGCGAAAGCTTGTCATCGAGGTGACCGCGTAGGGCCTGATAGCGTTCCGGAGAGAGAAAATTTTCGAGATCCTTGGCCAGCAGGTCGTTTCCCTTGCGTTCCAGATAGCTGTGCAGCAGCCGTTCGAACTTGGGGCTTTCCAGATACTCGAAGATGCCCTTGACCAGCTTCCAGCGCAGCAGCTCCACCAGATCGGCGAAGCGCCCGCGCAACTCGGCGGGCACCAGAGAAACCACCGGCCCTAGGTCAAGGTCAAGAAAATGGCCGAGCTTGTCCGCCACCGCCCCCTTCAGCTCCCGCCGGAACCCCTCTTTTTCCAGGGCGCGGCCGACATCTTCCGAAGTCAGCAGGTGACTGCCGACCATCTCCCCCATCTTTTCCGCCAGTTCCCCGCGCTTGGCGGGGATGATCCCCGGCGTCAGCGGCAGGCGCAGACCGAAAATCCGCCAGGGACGCAGGGGTCTGAAGAGCATGCGGATAGCGATGTAGTTGGTAACGTAGCCGATGAAGGCCCCGAGCAAGGGCGGGACAAGGTACGGCAGGATTTCTTGGAAGGTCCAGTCAGGCAAGGGCAACTCCGGTTTTTCTTCGCATCATAACCGTAAAAGACCCGCATAACAAGTCACACAAAACCGGTCGGTCTGCTATATTGAGGTAGTTTCCATTTCCCGCGCGAGGCTCTCCATGATCGAAGAAATGAACGCACCGCAACAAACCGAAGACGAGGAACTCTGCATCCGCGAGATGACTATCGACGATTTTCCCATCGTCTTTCATATCGGTGAGGACCTCTTTACCTCGGACTATTCCCCCAGCATGTACCGGACCTGGGACGAATACGAAATCACCACCCTTTACAATTCGGACAGCGAACTCTGTCTGGTGGCCGAACTGGGGGAGAAAATTCTCGGCTTCGCTCTCGGCACGACTGTGGAAAAGAGCAATTCCTCTTGGAAATACGGTTATCTCGTCTGGCTCGGCGTGCGCCCCGGCCTGCAGAAAGGCGGGGTCGGCGCCGCCCTCTTCAAGGAGATCAAGCGACGTATGCGCGAACAGGGGGTGCGGATGATCATCATCGACACCGACGCCGACAACACGGCGGGCATCCACTTCTTCCAGAAACAGGGCTTCGGCAATATCCAACAGCACGTCTACATGACCCTCAATCTCTCGCGCAAAAACTCGAAAAAACGGAAAAAAGCCGAGAAGACGGAGAAGCATAAATGACCGCGACCCGTGACGCCATCTGGCACGCCATCGATCCAACCCGCCTGCACGAAACCCTCATGGAGATGCTGGAAATCTACTCCCCTAGCGGCAAGGAAGAGGATATCCAACTCTATCTCGAAGACCGTTTGCGCCAGGCGGGTTTCGCCGTTGCGCGGCAGGTCGTCGAGGAGGACCGCTACAACCTGCGCGTAACCATGGGGCAAGAGCCGCCGCAACTCTATCTGGTCGGTCACGTCGACACCGTAACCGCCTGGGATCTGGAGGAATTTTCCCCGCACGAAGAAGAGGGTATCATTTACGGCCTTGGCAGCGCCGATATGAAGGGAGGCTGCGCCGCCATGATCGAAGCCTTTTTTGCCCTGGCCGGGCTCCCCGAGGAGAAACGTCCCCCCGTTGGCCTGCTGCTGGTCGTCGGCGAGGAAGAAAACGGCGACGGCAGCGCGACCTTTCTCACCGGGGAAACGCCCCCCTGGGTGGTGATCGGCGAGCCGACCTCGCTGGCGGCCTGCTTCAGTCATTACGGCTACCTCGAAACCGGACTTATCACCCGCGGCCGCCGCACCCACTCCTCCCTTCCCGAACTCGGCCACAATGCCGTCGAATCGATGCTGCGGGTGCTGCTGCATCTCGGCCGTCACCCCCTCTTCAACCGGAAAACGCCGGAACTGGTCTATTCCATCCGCGAACTCAGTTCCTCCCGCGCCGGCTTTGTCGTTCCCGACCGCTGCGAGGCCTGGATCGACCTGCATCTGCCCCCCGAAACCGACCCGGCGACGGTGCGCCAGGCGATGGAAAATCAGGTCGAAGGCGCCGTCGCTTTCATCGACAATCTCGACATGGAGATGTCCTTCACCTTCGACTCTCAGGGCTACCGTCTCGATACCGACAACTGGCTCGCCGATGAGTTGGCCGAAACCTATGCGCGCCTCGGCCTACCCTTGAAGTTCGATGCCTTCCGTTCCCACTCGGACGGCAACCTCTTCTTCGAAGCCGGGGTCAAGCCCCTGATTCTCGGCCCCGGCTCCCTGGAGACCGCCCACACCTCCGACGAACAGACCAGCTTTGCCGAAGTCGTCGCCGCCGCCCGTATCTATGCCGCCCTCTGCCTGGCGGTGGCGAGGACCAAAGAGCCGAGCCCGGCCCCATGACGTAAAAAGTCTCGACCTCCGCCCCCTTTTCTGCTATCCATAAAACATCGTTTGTTTATCAGCAAAGGAGGAGCGGATGGAAGAATTTCTGGCAACGGTCAAAGAGACGGTCAACCCGACGACCCAGGCAGTCGGGGTGAATCTGGTGCGCAACATGGAAACGGTGGCGGGGCACAAAATCCGCCTGCGCGACAAACATCTGGCAGTCTGCCAGCAGATCGCCTACAGCCGCTACTATGGCTGGTCGACCTGGTGCACGGCGGAGTACAGTCATTGCGTTCTCGGCGCAGCCGCCGTCGGTCTGGTCGCGCCCCCCGAACGGGTGCTCTCCGGCGCCGTCAACTGTTCGGTTTATCAGAAGGACGAGCTGGCCGCCCGCGCCATGCAGCAGGCGATGCCCCGCCTGAACGAAAAGATCGCCGGGGTGCTGACCTATCCCCTGAGCCGACCCCTGGCGGGACTGGAGCCCGACCTGGTGGTACTCTACGTCAACAGCGCCCAGGCCATGCGCTTTATCCAGGCTTTTCTCTATCACCAGGGGGGGGAATTCGTCATGAAAAGCTCGGGGGATGCCGGGGTCTGCGCCCGGGGCATCGCCCAAGTGGCCAAGACCGGGGAGCCCGCGATAGAGATTCCCTGCCTGGGGGATCGTCGTTTCGCCATGACCCAGGACCACGAACTGATCGTCGGCATCCCCGCCGGGTGGCTGGAGCGCACCGCCGAAGGACTGGCCGCCACCCACAAGGCCGGTATCCGCTATCCCATCCCCTTCCAGATTCCCGAGCGCTGCGACCTGCCGCCGACCTTCACCACCGGCGCCGGGGATCGCTGAAATCCCGGTCGCTCAAAGCAGCGGAAATAACAACGGCAGGGACGGTTCGTGAACCATCCCTGCCGTTGTTATTTTTAGCTGTTTTCGCTGCCGTCGCTTACTTGCCGGTCTCCGTGGCTTCGCTGCCGGAGATCACGCCCTTGGCGATGCCGATCATCAACATCACCGCCGGAACCAGCTGGGTAGCGACGATCAGACCGAAGAAGCCGAGAAAGAGCCAGGCGAGGAGACCGCTGCCGGTGCTTGCGGAACCAGCGGCAAAGGCGCTACCGGCCAGGGTGAGAAATCCGGTGGTGAACAGGCTGGTACGGGCGATGGCTTTCATGGTCTCCTCCTCTATGGAATCGGGCTCGTTTGCGCTGTTAGTGGATGCTCTGTTTCGCTTCTTCCGCTTTCGGCTCGACCACCGCCTTGGCGATGCCGAACATCACCAGCAGGGCGGGGATGAGCTGGGCGGCGACGATCAGACCGCAGAAGCCGAGGAAGACCCAGACGACGAAGCCGCTGTGGTCGGTGCGGGTCGAGGCGGCGAATGCGGGAGCGGCCAGGGCGGAAAGGGCGAGGGTGGCGGATGCGATCAGGGATTTGACTTTCATGATGTCCTCCTATGGATTCAGGTGATTGCTGTGAGGCGTTGTGCCTTGCTGTTGTCTTTATCTATAGCGAGGAGCGTACCAATCTTGGAAAGACCCCCATAAATTATTTTCAACTTGTTGAAAATAAAAGATAAAAAAGGAAACGCCAAGGCCTTGCGAGAGGATTTCGCAAGGCCTTGGCGTATAATACAAATATACATTTCTTCGTTACGTCGGTTTCGTTAGATTGGCCTAAATCTAACTCAATTTACCGTAATCACTGATGGTCTTAGCAAATCCAGGGTGTATTCTACTTTTATACGGGTGTATGAGCAGCGAACAGGCAGGGTCTATTCGTCCCGGAAACAGGCCGGGCGCTTTTCGAGAAAGGCCCGCATCCCTTCCTTCTGGTCCGCCGTGGCGAAGCAGAGGGCGAAAAGATCCGCTTCCATGGCGGCGGCGCGCAGACTTTCCAGCTCCAAGCCATTGACCACCGCCTCCTTGCAGAGCCGCACCGCCACCTGCCCCTTGCCGGCAATCCTCGTCGCCAGCGCCCGTGTCTCCTCCAGCAGCCGCTCCGCCGGAACGACCCTGTTGACCAGACCGATGCGCCAGGCTTCGATAGCGTCGATCATCTCACCGGTCAAGAGCAGTTCCATGGCCCGACCCTTGCCCACCAGACGCGGCAAACGCTGGGTTCCGCCCCAGCCGGGGATGATGCCGAGATTAATCTCCGGCTGGCCGAAGCGCGCCGTCTCCGCCGCGATCCGGATATCGCAGGCCATCGCCAATTCGCAGCCGCCCCCCAGGGCGTAGCCGTTGACCGCCGCGATTACCGGCTTGCGCCCCTGCTCGATACGGTTGAGCACCTCCTGGGCGAGGTGCGCGCTCTCCCGCGCCGCCAGCGGCCCCAGGGGCGCCATCCCCGCCAGATCCCCGCCGGCGACAAAGGCCTTCTCGCCGGCGCCGGTGAGGATCACCACCTTGACCGTCGCTTCCTCCTGCACCGCCGTGAAAAAGTGCCGCAGTTCGTGCAGCGTCTCCAGGTTCAAGGCGTTGAGCGCCTTCGGCCGATCGATGGTAAGCAGGGCGATGCCGTCGGCGACTTCCACACGCAGATTCGCATACTCCATGGCCGTATCCTTTCTCGTCGGAATTTTTCAGGGAAATGTGTCGGAAACCCCGGATTAATCATCCGGATGGGCTTGAATTATGCCGGATTTTTGAGATTTTTCCAGGGATGCGCAGAGGGGGCAGGGAAAACTTAACGGAGATGGAGAGGACAAGGAACCGTCACGAGGGCGTGTCTCCCTGAAAAGCAATCGTGACCAGGCCCTTGCCGGGATCACGCTCAACAACGGCGGGGCGGACGAAAGGAACGAGCAAGCCGGGTTGCCCGTCCCGGCTCAGACATTTTCGGCAGGCACTTGCAAGCGGCCTCAGCTCCTTCCCGCCAAGCTCCGCGTCACCAGTTCGCCCAGATCGGCCACCGGCACCCCCGCCAGCCGATAGCGCCCGTCCTCATCCCGCCGCAGTTCGCCGTAATCGGGCACTCCCGTCCGCATATCCCGTTCCAACACAACAAAGAACGCCCCCGGCGGCAAACCCGGAAGCGCCGGGATACCCGCCGGCGGAACAAGGTCGCAGAGGCCGGCGACCATGGCGGCGGCGCTCTCCCAGGCGAGGTTTTCCAGGGCCAGGCCCAGGGGCGCGAGGCCCGTGGGCAGCGCTTCGCTGACGACCAAGGCCTCGCCGGTGAGGCCGAAGCGCAGGGCCGCCTCGCCGAGGAAGGTGTTGGAGAGGGTGTAGGCGAAGAGCTGTGGGCTGGCCAGGGCGCCGCCGTCGGGGATGACGGTGGCGAAGTAGTCGCGGTCGGTGGCAAGGCAGCCGTAGGACGTGGCGGCGATCAGACCGATAGAACGTTTTTCCCGCCACTCCTCCAGCCCGGCGTCGCGCAGGGCGTAGGTGACGGCAGCGAGGCCGAGGCGGGAGAAGGCATCCATGCGCCCGAAGCGGCGGTCGGACTGGGCGAAGACCTCGGCCCGGGAGAGAATCGGCAGCTCGCCGGGGGTGAGGGCGAACTTTCGGCCCTGGCCACCCCAGCCGTGACTTGCAGCATTGACCCAGCCGATGCCGGTGATGTGCGCGCTCAGCATGATGGCCTCCCGAGCAGGAGGGCAGCGTTGACCCCGCCGAACCCCGAATTGGTGGAGAGCAGATAATCCCCTTGGATGCTTTGCGCCGTAGCGGCGACCCGGCCGCGTCCCGCCTCTTCCGGCTCGACGAGGCCGACCGTCGGCGGCAGCACTCCCCGTGCCAGGCACTCCAGGGCAAAAATCGCCTCAATCGCCCCGGCGGCACCAAGGGTATGGCCGATGGCGCCCTTGAGGGACTGGACGGGGAGTGGCCGGTCGCCAAAGACCCGGGTGAAGGCAGTCAATTCCATGGCGTCATTGTAGACGGTGCCGGTGCCGTGGGCGCTGATCGCGGCGACCTCCGCCGCCGTCAGTGCCGCTTTCGCCAGCGCCTCTTCGATGGCCAGCACCAACCCGCAGCCGTCCCGAGCCGGGGCGGTAATGTGATTGGCGTCGTTGGCGCTCCCCCAACCGGCAAGGGTGCCCAAGGCGGTGCGCCCCTCCCGCCGTGCCCGGGGCTCGCTCATGAGGAGCAGCGCCGCCGCCCCTTCGCCGAGGGAGAGTCCGTCGCGATGGGCATCGAAGGGGCGACTGGCCTCTTTCGACAAGGCTTGCAGGGCGGAGAAGCCGGAAAAAACGAATTCGCTGACCAGATCGATGCCGACGACCAGCACCGCCTCGGCGGTCCCGGCGGCGATCCACGCCGCGCCCCGGGCCAACGCCAGGGTTGAGGAGGCGCAGGCGGCGTTGATGTTCAACCCGGCATCCGCCAAACCGAGCCGTCGGGCGACTAGGGTCGGCAGCGCTCCCGGCAGAACCGCTTCTATCGGGCAAAGCTCCCCGCGCCCGCGCCGCTCCAAGAGGTCGATGCCCCCTTTGGTGGTGGCGGTCAGTACCCGGCAGTCGCCGGGGATCGACCCCAACGGGTCGAGCAATCGTGCGAGCAGGGGAAGCAGCAGCGATTCGCCGGACTCGGCCTTGAGTCCCGGCACGCAGGCGGCCACTTGGCTCAGGTAGCGGTCGGCGGCAAAGCGCGTCAAGGGAGCGATGGCCGTGCGTCCGGCAAGCAGTCCATCCCACAGGGGCGGCAGACCGTCGCCAAAGGCGCTGACCAGGGCCGTATCGACCACACAAACCCGGTTCACGGCAGCTCTCCGGCCCGCCAGCGGTCGAGAAAGGCCTGCATGAACGGGGGATGGAGCAAGAGGACGTTGTCGGAAGTGTCCATGAGCATCTGCACAGAGTAGCCGCGGGTGACGAGCCGGCCGTCGCGGTCGCGGATGATGAACTCGTGGTTGAGGCGCGCCGCCTCAGACCAGTGGAGAATGCCCTCGATGGTGAAGGGTTCGCCAAAACGCAGCGGCCGGTGGTAATCGATATGCATCTTCTTCACCGGCGCAAAGACCCCTTGGCGATAGATATCGAGATAACCGATGCCGTACTTTTCGCCGACGGCCACCCGGGCATCCTCGAAATAGCTGGGATAGCGACCGTGCCAAACGATCCCCAGGGGATCGACCTCCTCGAAACGCACCACCCGCTCGACCATGGCCCGCAAGGGCGCGGGATCGCCGGGGCGCGCCGGGAAATACGCTTTTCTCATCCTCCATCCTCCTCGACCAGAGTCATAAAGAAGGCCGCCGCCGGTTCACCCTCGACCGCCAGCCGCGCCTCCCAGCTCCCCTTACGCGGACGACACTCCACCCGCAGGGGTTCGCCGGGGCGCACCGGGCGCAGAAACTTGGCCCGCTCCAACTTCGCCAGGCGCAAAGGCCGCCCGCGCAACTCCTCGACCAGCACCTGCGCGGTGAGTACCTGCAAGACCGCCGGCAGCACCGGATAGCCGGGAAAATGCCCAGCGAATCCGGGAAAATCGGCGGGCAGGCAAAAGACCTTCGCGCCCCCCTCCGCTTCCCGTCGCAGCTCCGTTCCCGCCACCGCGATGGCCTGTTTCATCTTACTTTTCGACATGTTTCACACTCTCCAGCCAGAGGGTCAGACGATAGCCCGCCCGCCGGTCTTGCAGCAGAATCCCTGCAGGGATCGATACCCCCGCTGCCTCGCGATACTCGTAATAGCCGACCCGCCAGTCACCGGCCTCCCCCCGGACGCGGGTCTCCAGCAACAGCGGGGGTTCGCCGCCGAACAGGAACTCGATCCCGTCATCCCCCGGTCGAGTCAGCCGATAGTCGCGCTTGCGAATCTCCAGCCGGTCGCCGGCGTCGGGGCGCGGCGCCAGAAAGATGCGGCGCACGCTCGCCGCTACCGACTCGGCCAGGCGCGGTTCTTTGGCGAGATCGGGCAAAAGGTGATGGACCTCCACCCCGTCGACGTTGACGGTCAGATCGAAGAGCTTCAGGCCCAGGCCTTCGAGGGCGACCAATCGTACCCGGCGCCCGTCGTTGTCGAGTTCGAGAAAACCTTCCATGGGCAAGCGCCGGCCGCGCAGCTCGAAGAGCCCCGACTGGCGGATGCGCCAGAGGCCCGGGGCGGCGCGCCAGTCCGCCGCCAACAGCTCGGCCGCAGTCAGTATCCGGGTCGGCACCAGCCTCGGCTTTTCGAAGGGAACCGATGCGCAGCCGCCGAGGAGCAGGACCAGGCAGAGGCCGACCATTCCTTGGCGCAAGCTCATTCCCGCTCTCCCCGCAGCGCCGGAATCACCCACAGCGCCGCCGGAATGGCCGCGCCGATGCCGAGCAGCACCGTCACCCCGATGGAGTGCAGGGCCGGATGACGGGCCAGGACCAGCACGCCGAAACCGGCGAGTGTGGTCAGGCCCGAAACGAGCACCGACAGATCGACGCCGGCAGCGCCCGCGCCGGTCCCGTTGCCGACCATGAAAATGCCGTAATCGACGCAGAGGCCAATGACCAACACCGTGGCGACGATATTGAAGAGATTGAAGGGGATATCGAGGGCGCCCATGATCCCGAACATCGCCAGCAGACCGGTGACGACCGGCACCAAGGCCAACAGAATCCGCCGCCGGTCGCGGAAGATGACGACCACCAGCGCCAGCACCAGCAGCAGCGAGAGCAGCAGATAGCGGCTGAAGTCCCGCTGAATGGCGGCACCGACTTCCGTGCCGAAGCCCGTCGGCGAGACGAAATGCACTCCGGCCGGCCGGGCCGGATTCTCACCGGCGAAGAGCTCCCGGGCCTCGGCGCTGTCCGGCACCAGGGTCAGCATCCCGCTCTTCACCATCAGGGCGTCGACCAGGGGACCGAGCCCCGCCTGACGCAGGCTGTCGGGCGTCACCGGCGGCGGAAGTTCCGTCAGTCCGGCATGAAAGGGCGCGAAGGCCTGGGCGGAAAAGCCGAGGCGGGCACCGGCGGCTTCGAGGTCGGCGAGAATCCGACGGCCCTCCTTTCCTGTCCAGAAAGCGCGCCAGTTCTCGGCATTTCGCCGCTGGTCGGCGGCCGGGGGCAGCAGCGGCGCCAGACTGACGATCGCAACCTCGGGCAGACGCGCCCGCAGCAAGCGGAAGACCTCCCGATTACGCGCCAGGGCGACTTCGCTATCGGCATCCTCCACCACCGCCATGGCCTGCCCGCGCGGGTCGCCGAAGGCTTGGCGCAGGTCGTGTTCGGCCTGCCGCAGTTCCTCGGGGATCAGGCTCATGGCCCGAAGTTCGCCGTCGAAACGCAGGTCACCGACAAAGAGCGCGGAAACAGCCAGCAGCGCCAGCCATAGGGCGACAATGGTCTTGCGCGGCCGCCGTTGGCCGCCGCTAAAAAGAGGAAGGCGGAGCGCCCCGCCGGCGGGAGCCGGACGGACCAGGTGCGGCAGCACCACCAGGGACAACAGCAGGGCCGCGACAATCCCGGTCATGGCATAGATCGCCAGTTGCCGTTGCCCCGGCAGGCTCGAAACCAGCATCACCGCGAAAGAAGCAAGGGTCGCCAGCGCTCCGCCGGTCACCGGCCCGGCCACTTCACCGACCAGTTCCGCCCGCTCGCGGCCGCTCCCCCGACAGGCGAAATAGATGTGCATGGCATATTCGTCGGCAATGCCGAGCAGCACCCCGCCGAAACCGAGGGTCACGGCGAAGACCTGGTCGTAAGCGAGGGCGATGACCCCCGAGGCGACCAACAGAATCGCTGAGGGCACCAGAAAAACGAAAACACCCTGCCAACTGCGCAAAAAGAAGAGATAGATCGCCAGCACCGCCAGGAAGGAGAGGCTCAGCACCCGCGCCAGATCGCCCTTGATCGCCGTGGCGTTGGCCAGGGTGTGGCGGTGCCCGCTGACCAGGGTCGCCGTCACCCCGGGAGGCAGGACGGTCCGCGCCTCGTCGAAGGCCGCCAGCAAGCGCTCGGCTCCCTGGGAATCGGTCAGGGAGACGGGGGAGTCGGCGACGATCAGCGCCCCGCGTCCGTCGGCGCTGTGGAAATAGCCGCCGTCGATCCGTGCCTGACCGATGGGATTGACGTAACGCAGCTTTTCCAGGCCGTAAACACGCAAATCGAGGGGATCGCGGCGGACCATCCCCTTCATCACCCAACCTTCCGGCGAAAGCAGCTGCCGGTAGGCGGTCTCGACCAGGATGTCGATCCGTTCGGGAGTGAGCGCGGCGGCCAACCGGTCCAGATCGTCGCCGTCCAGCAGATTGGCCAGGTTTTCCGCCAGCCATTGGGGAAGGCGGGCGGTGTCGAGGGACGCCGGACCGGTCATGACCCGGGTGAAGTAAGGGGGGCCCAGGGCGGCGGCGAGCCGGTCGGCGGCGTCCGGTAAAGCCGCCGGATCGGAGTCGCGCAGATGAATCAGGATCTTGCGGGCGAAGGGCGCTTCGCGCAAGCGGCGGAAATCGGCGGCGACCTGTGAGAGATCGTCGGGCAGAAGCGCCTCGATGTCCTCCCGCACCTGCAATTGGCTCAGTCCCGCCAGCCCGCCGCCGAGCAGCAGCAGGGTCAGGGCGAAGAGCAGGAATCGCCGAGGAGCCCAAAAACGGTAGAGGGCGGAGAAAAAGGCACCAAGCATATCAGAAGAGAGAGGGGTCGAGGGGCTGGTTGAGAAGCGTCGCCGAGAAGTGGATCAGGGTGCGGTCTCCCCCCGCCTCATGGACCTCGACGCTCGCCACATGCCGCCCCTCCGTGTCGAAGCGGATCAGCAGATGGTCGAGGAAGTCCCGCGCCCCCTCCTGGCGAGGCATCAGGCGCAGCGCCACCGGATGCTCCTCGACCAGGGTCATCGCGTAGTGACTCCGCAACCAGTCGAGATCGACCCGCGCCCAGGCCAGCAGCTGCTCGGCGATCAGCTTCATCCCCGGCTCGCGGCCGAGGTCGAAGGGGACCGGTGCTCCGGCCCGCTGATGCCAGCGCTTGCCGCCGGAGCCGTTGAGCAGAAAGCCCGAGGTAACCGGCGCGGTCGTCTCCCAGCGTAGTTTATCCGGCTTGGCAAAATAGAAGCGCCCCGTGGAGACCAGGGTTTCCCGAAAGATCTCCAGATGCTTTTCCTGGGTGAAATCGCTGGCGAGGGTTTCGATCCCGGCCGCCGAGCGCTCCAGGGCAGACAGCACCCGGTCGAGCTCCGCCGTCGGCTCGGCCCAGACCGTAAGGGGAAGAGAAAAGAAAAGCAGAAACCACAGCAAATAGTTCATGGACCTTCCTTGGGAATCCAGAGTTTCAGGGAGCCGTGGGCGATGCGTTCGGCGCCGCGCCAGATTTCCCCCTCGGCGACGGTGAAGTCCTCCACGTCCGCCACCGCGCGCACGGCGATGCGCAGCCGGTCGCCCAGCCGCGCCGGTCCCGCGCAGACGAACTCGCGAAAACCGACGAGAAAGCCCTTGCGAATCGGTTCCCCGTCCCGCCGGGCGCCGAAGCCCTTGACCAGGGCGTAAGCCTGGGCCAGCAACTCGGCCAGGGCGACCTCATCGAGCCGGCCCGCACTGTCGAGCAGGGGATTGCCCGCCGCCACCTCGGCCTCGACCACGCCGGAGTCGCCGCCATATTCCACCAGACGGTCGACCAGGCGCATCGGCAAACGGTGGGGCATCAGGGCTTCCGCCGCCAGGGGCAGGGAAAGGTCCATCAGCCCTCCTCCCGCCCATAGACCGCCAGGTCGTCGAAGAGCTGGCTGGAGAAGAGCAGCTTGCGGAATTTCACCAGATCCTCGTGAAAGATCCGGCTGTTGTCGTAGGGGGTGAAGTGCCCGGCGAGAAGCCGGTGGATGCGCCCGGTCCCCCGGCCCAGGCGGTCGGCGTTGCGAAAGGAAAGGGCCTGCAACTGGGCCAGCACTTCCAGGGTCACCACATGCTTGGCGTTGCTGATGGCGCGGAAGGCCTTGCGCGCCGCGACCGTGCCCATGCTCACCACGTCCTGATTGGAGGCGTTGCAGGAGATGCTGTGGGTGCTCACCGGCGCCGCCAGCTGGCGGTTCTCGGCGGTGGTCGAGGTGGCCAGGTACTGGGCGCCCATGAAACCCATGGTCAATCCGAGGGTGCCGGGGATGAGGAATTCGGGGAGGCCCTCGTTGAGGTTCTTGTCGAGGAGCTTGTTAAGGCGCCGCTCCGAGAGGTTGCAGAGGGTGGAAACGGCCATGCAGAGCATATCCATGACAAAGCCGATGCTCTGGCCGTGGAAGTTGCCGCCGTGAATGACCTTCTTTTCCTCGGGGATGATGATCGGATTGTCGTTGGAGGAGTTGGCCTCGGTCTCTACCGTGCTCGTCGCCAGCTCGACGGCCTCGGCCACCGGCGCCAGCACCTGCGGGGTGCAGCGGATCGAGTAGACATCCTGCACGTTGATGCTCGTCTCGAAGACCAGCCCCTCGGTCTGCTCGCGGCGGATACGCTCGTGCATATCCTGACGCAAGGTGATGTTGCCCGAGCCCTGATAAAGGTTGCGAATCGTCTCCGCCGTCACCAGCTGGCCCGGATGGGGCTTGACCCGGTGCAGGTCGGCGTCGAAGGCGTCGTCGATGCCGCCGAAGATCTCCAGGGCGAAGGCGCCAGTGACGCAGGCGATATTGAGCAGCTTTTTCGCCCCGAAGAGGGCGAAGGCGGCGAGGGCGGTCATGGCGCTGGTGCCGTTTATCAGCGCGATCCCCTCCTTGAAAGAGAGGCGCATGGGGCTCAGGCCGAGCTCAGGGTAGAGTTCGGCGGCTTCCCGCAACTCCCCCTGATAGAAGACCCGCCCCTCACCGATGATCGCCAGGGCGAGATGGGCAAGATGGATGAGATCGCCGGAGGCGCCGACGCTGCCGCACTCGGGAACATAGGGAGCGACGCGGCGGTTGATCAGCTCGACCATGAAATCGAGGAGTTCCAGACGCACCCCGCTGTAGCCCTTGGCCAGGGTGTTGAGGCGCACCGCCAGCATGGCGACGGCGATGTAATCCTTGATCGGCTCGCCGAGGCCGGCGGCATGGCTGCGGATGAGGTTGACCTGCAAGGCCTCGATCTCGTTGTCGCTGATGATCTTGTTGCACATCGGGCCGAAGGAGGTGTTGACCCCGTAGATGACCCGTTTCGCCGCCACTTCCCCTTCGAGAAAGGCACGGCTGGCGGCGCAGCGCTCGCGGGCGGCGCCGGCGATGGCCACCCGCTTGTCGCCGATGCCGATGGCGATGATATCGTCGATGGTGAGATCGTTACCGGTGAGAATGACGGTGGGACGCTGGGACATGAAAAAATGCCTTCCTGAAAATCGAATCTATGGCACAGACGGTTAAATCATCGGAGCGTAGGGGCAGTCCCCCATGCCTGTCCCTACTTGGTCCGGTAATCGAAAAAGGTCACCGGCTTGCGCTTGTCCTCGCGCAGGGTGCGGCGGGCGACTTCTTCCGGGGTGACAACGACGACTTCCGGCTTGACCCGGATGCGGGCGGCAAGGCGCTCGGCGATCTCCGCGGCGTCGAGGGCGGAGGAGTCCAGCCCGACCACCACGCGGATGCGGTCGGAAAGCGCGAAGTCGTCATAAACCTCGATATAGTGGCCGCGCACCTCCGGCATTTCCTGCAAAACCCCTTGGATCGCCGGGGGATAGACGGTGGCGCCACGCACCTTGAGCATCTGCGCCTTGCGCCCGAGGACCGGGCCGAGGCGCGGGGAGTTGCGGCCGCAGGGACAGGGCTCCGCATGCAGCATGGCGATGTCGCCGGTCTTGAAGCGCAACAACGGCATTCCGGTCACCTGCAAGGGGGTCGCCGTCACCTCGCCGGGAGAGCCCGGCGGCAGAGGGTTCCCGGCCTCGTCGACGATCTCGACGATCATCAGTTCAGGGTGAAGGTGCCCGCCCCGTCCCGCCTCACAGTCGGCGAAGGAGGTCGCCATTTCGGTGCTGGCGTAGGTGCCGAAAACCTCGCCCCCCCAGGACTCGCGCAAACGCCGGCCAAGAGCCGACAGGGAAAGATCGGCGGCGCGCACCGGCTCGCCGATGCAGACCAGCCGCCGCGCCCCGAGTTGCCGGGGATCGACGCCGCGCGCCCGCAGCCGGTCGGCCAGGGTCAGCAGCAGGGTCGGCACTCCGACCAGGGCGGTGGGGCGATAACGGATGACCAGTTCTTCGAGCATGGCGACGCTGCTCGATCCCCCGCGGATGACGGTGGCGCCGATGCGCGCCAGACCCAGAAAATAGGCGAGCCCGGCCATGAAACAGCGATCGATGGCGGCGGCGATCAGCACCCGGTCGGCGGACCCGATCCCCACCGCACGAAAGGAGATCTCTTCGTTATAGGTCAGCCTTTCCAGGTCGGCGCGGGTCTGGTGCATGGCCACCGGTTGGCCGGTCGTCCCCGAGGTCAGGCAGAGATCGACGATTTCGTCCGGCGGTACGCAGAGGAATGCCTCGTTGTGGTCGGCGAGATCGGTCTTGTCGGTGCAGGGGAGACGGTGCAGATCCTCCAAGCCGAGGAATGCGGCGGGGTCGACCCCGGCCTCGGCGAAACGCCGCCGGTAAAAGGGAGAATGTTCGGCGAGATAGGTCAGATGGCAGCGCAGCAGTTGCTCCTGAAGTCCGCGAATCTCCTCCTGGGCGCGGAATTCGATGCCGGCATCGCCGACGAAGGCGTTTCCGCTCAGCATCGCCGCTCCCCGCCCCCTTCCAGGTGCCGCCGCATCCGCTCCTTGACCGCCTTGCGCATCTCCACATGACCATTCTCGCCGGGAAACTCCGCCGGGTCGACGGGCTCAAGAGCCTGTAGCCGCACCCGCGCCGGACACAGCCACAAACGTCCCGGCGGCAGCAAGGTATCGGTGCCGGTCAGGCACAGGGGAATGACCTTCGTGCCCGTTTCCTTGGCCAGGCGAAAGGCGCCGGAATAAAAGCGCTGCAAGCGCCCGTCGCGGCTGCGGTGCCCTTCGGGAAAGAAGAGCTGCAGGGCCGGCTGTTCCAGCACCCGCCGGCCGGCAGCCAGGGCCTCGCGCCAGTTCATGCTTTCCACGTCGAGATAGCCGGCACGGCGCATGACGAAACCGTAGAAGATCATCCGGAAGGGCCAGGAACGCACCGCAAAATTAACGTCGAAACAGGGGAGCAGAGCCATGCAGTAGGTATCAAAGAAGGAAAGATGGTTGACCACCAGAATCGCCGGCGCATGTAGTTTTTCCGGGTCAAGCCCTTCCGTCTCGAAACGGACAAAGGGGCGCATGATCAGCAGCCAGCCCTGGCCGTAGACCCAGATGAGATAGCGCATTGTCCGCTGGGCCGACCAGCCGCTGACCAGGCGGAGCAACGGCAGGGTCAGGGGCAGGGTGAGCAGGCCGAACAGGGTCCAGAGAGCCAGCAGCGGATAGACCGTCAGATTCATGAGCAGCGCCGTCAGCCAAAACGATACGCCGCCGCGCTGGGCGCAAGACCCGAGAGTCGCCACCGCCGTCACCTCCATCGGCTCAAGCCGCCCCATCCTGCCGACGGTATTTACCGATGACAAAGTTATGGATATCCCCCAGGGTGCGGATTTCGCGAATGGCCGTCTCCTCGCGGATCTTGAACTTGAAAGCCGCCTCCAGCACGATCACCATATCGACGGTATCAAGGCTGTCGAGGCCAAGATCCTCATAGATGGTCGCTTCCGGAACCATATCCGCGCGATCGAGCTCGAACTCCTCGGCCAGCGAGGCGTTGATCCGCTCGATGATTTCCTGATCAGTCATGCCGGTATCTCCTTAAGACGATGGATGAATTGACGCCCCCGAGGGCGAAGCTGTTCTTGAGAATGGTATTCACCGGCGCCGCTTCGAGACCGCGCACATGGCGAATCGGCGCGCACTCGGGATCGACCTGGTCGAGATTGCGGGTCGGGATGAGGCGACCATCCCCGAGCATGGCAACGCAGGCCGCCAGTTCCAGAGAGCCGCTGGCGGCCATGGCGTGGCCGATATGCCCCTTCAGGCTGCTGACCGGCACCCCGTCGCCAAAGAGGCGGAAGATTCCCTCGGCCTCGGCGTGATCCCCCAGCTCGGTGCCGGTGGCGTGGGCGTTGACGTAATCAATGTCGGCGGCGGTCACCCCGGCGTCGGCCAACGCTTCCGCCATGCATCGGGCAATGGCCTCGGCGTCGGGGTTGGCGATATTGCTCGGTGCCGAAAGAGTGGCGAAGCCGGTCACTTCGGCGAGGATGTCGGCACCGCGAGCCCGGGCCGAGTCGAGGGCTTCGAGGAGCAGGATGCCGCAGCCCTCGGCGCAGACCACGCCGTCCCGGTCCCGGTCGAAGGGGCGCGGGGTGCGTGCGGGATCGTCATTATAGCGGGTGGAACCGGCGTTCATCACATCGAAGGTTGCCGCCGTCAGGGGATGGAATTCATCGGCGCCGCCACACAAGATCCATTCCTGCTTGCCCAGAGCGATCATCTCAGCGCCGTAGCCGACCGCCTGACTGCCGGTGGAACAGGCCGCTGCGGGAGCAAGAATGCGGCCGGCGATGCCGAGGGCTTGGGCGACGTTGGCGGCGCAGGAGTGGTTCATGATCTGAAAGAAGAGGGTCGATTTCATCCGCTCCAGGCTGTGGTCGGTTAAAAAATCGGCGAAAAAAGACTCCGAAGCTTCAATGCTGCCGACCGTCGAACCGATGACCACCCCCAGGCGCCCGCCTTGACATTCCCCTTCGCCCAGACCGGCCTGCGCCAGAGCCTCTTGGCAGGCAAGGACGGCGTAGACTGACATGGGCGTCATGGAACGGCGGAACTTGCGGGGAACAACCTTGGCGTCGAGTTCCGGAACGAGGGCCGCGACCCGCGCCCGCAACCCCTGAATGGCGGCCAGCTCGGGCACGGGGCGTACCGCGCCGCGCCCGGCGCGCAAGCTGTCGAGGAAGAGGTCCATCCCCGCGCCGTAGGGGGTAACCGCCCCGAGCCCCGTTACCACCACCCGTTTCAGCGACATGCTTTCACCCTTTCCCGCAAGCGTTCATGACCAATGAGTTCGCCACAGGTGAGAAAACCCGACAGCACTGCCCCCAGCACCCCGGGGGCGACCACCCCCTGCCCGGCCAGGAGCAGATGGGCGACCCGCGTCCGCGGCTGGGGATTGAACTGGCCAATACGATGGCGGACCCCGTAAAGCCCCCCGTAGGGGGTATGCAGATAGTCGCGCATGGTCAATGCCGTCGCCGTAGCCAGCACCTCGACCCCCCCGAACTCTGGGCAGGCCTCCTCGATGCGCCGGACCAGAGATGCCGCCCGCTCGGCCTTGTAGGCCTCGTAGCCGGCCGGACGACGGCCGCGGACGGAATCCTTCCAGCGATCCGTCCCGCCCGGCGCCTCCGAAGCAATGGCGACCAACCCGGAAGCGCGCGCCGGTCCGTTATCTGCCGCGGTCAGATAGATGGTATCCTCCAGCCCCTTGTCGTCGGCCCCAAGCAGGAAGATGTTGCGCCCGTGCAGCAGGTCGTTCGACTTGCGGCAGACCCCGTAGAGGGTGAAGGCCGGCAGGGAATCCTCCAGGGCGAGCAGGCGGCGGCGGTAGACCGGCCGAAAAACCCCTTCCGGCACCAGGCCCGGCAGCAGGGCCGGGTGCAGCGTCGCCACACAGCCCCGGCTTCCCAACTCCGTTCCGTCCTCCAGCCGCGCCCCGCGCAGGGTCCCGGCCGGGGTGAAGAGCAGCTCACGAACCCCCTGGCCGAGAAAGACATCGACCCCCAGTTCCGCCAGCCGCGCCGCGAAGGCTTCGGCCAGAGCCGCTCCGCCGCCGATCAGACCATGCACCGACTGATAGTAAGGGCCGACCACCGATGCGTGCAAAGCAAAGGGCGCCTCTGCCGGGGGGACGCCGTAGAGCAGGGTGTGGACGGCAAGCAGGCGTTGGAGCCGGGGCTCGTCCGTCCAGCGCAAGAGCATTTCCCGCAAACTGGTGCCGTCGAGACCGAAGAGGGTGCCGCTTCCTTCCAGCGGCGCTTCCAGATCGAGGTAGGGATGAACGGTGCAGGCCCGCCGGACTTCGGCGAGATAGCCGGCGATCCCCCGTTCCTGGCCGGGAAAGGCCCGGCACAGTGCCTCTTCCAGCCTCTGCATCCCGACCGGAAAGGCGAACTCTTCCTCGCCGCCCGCGCGCACCCGATCGAAGCCCGACAAATCGAAGGGCGTTGCCCGCAGCCGTTCGGACAACCCCAGAGAGCGGAAGAAGAGGTCGAGAATCTCCCCCCGGCCCAGCCCCCCCGAATAGTGAAAACCGGTGTCGAAATGAAAATCCCCCCGGCGGAAGCCACGCAGCAGGGGGGCGAGGCAAGGACTCTTCTCGACCAGGGCGACCCGATAACCTTCCTGGGCGAGAATCACGGCGGCGGTCAGGCCGGACGCACCCCCGCCGATGACCAGCCAATCGTAGCTCACCGGGGAAAACGCAGAACCAGGGAGGCGTTGGTGCCGCCGAAACCGGCGGAGTTGCAAAGCGCCGTTGCCGGCGGGCGGGAAAGGGTCTCAGTGACGATCCGCAAGCGCGCCGACCACTCGTCCGGCTCGCTGAAGTTGAGGTTTCGAGCGATGAAGCCCTGACGGGCCATGATCGTCGTATAGACCACCTGGGAAGCCCCGGACATCCACAACTCGTGACCGGTCATCGCCTTGAGGGAGGAAACCCAGGGGGTCCGCTCGCCGAAGACCGCCAGAATGTTTTCCGCCTCCGCCGTATCGCCGGCCGGAGTTGAGGTGGCGTGGGCGCAGAGATAATCGACCTCGGCCGGAGTCATGGCGGCATTGTCCAAGGCCATGCGCATGGCCCGACGCAAACCGTCGCGGCTCGGCACCGAAAGGTGCTCGCCGTCCGAGGAAAAACCGTAACCCGCCACCTCGCCAAGGATCTCCGCCCCGCGGGCCACGGCCAGATCGTAGCGTTCGAGCACCAGGGCCGCGGCCCCGCCGCTCGGCACCAGCCCGTCGCGGCGGGCGTCGAAGGGGCGGCTGGCCGCCTCGGGCGCATCGCATCGGGTGGAGAAGGCGCCGAGACCGTCGAAACTGCACATCGATTCCCAGTTGATTTCTTGGGCGCCGCCACAGATGACCCGGTCCTGACGGCCGAAGGCGATGAGGTCGGCGGCCTGGCCGACGGCGTGGCCACCGCTGGAGCAGGCCGAACTGAGGGTCCAGCAGGCCCCCCGGGTGCGAAGCAGGGTGTTGAGATTAATGGTCACGGTGGAATTCATCGAACGGAAGACCTGACCACTGCCGATGAGCATGGTCGCCCCCCGCTCGCGCAACAGCTCCACCTGCTCGACGGCAGCGAGGCAGGTCGAATCGCAGCCGAAGATCAGCCCGGTGCGATCGTTGGCGATCTCGTCCCCGCCGAGCCCGGCCATGTCCAGGGCATCGCGGGCGGCGGCATAGGCCTGCACGGCGAAGTCGGGCATGGTCTTGCGCTGCTTCTTGCTCAAGACCCGGGCCAGGTCGAAATCGCGGATGACTCCGGTCAGGGGGCTGCGAAATCCCCGCCGCCGCCGTTCCTCGTCAATGACGATGCCCGAGCGTCCGGCGCGCAGGGCCGCGCCGACCGTATCCGGGTCGCAGCCGAGACAGGAAACGATGCCGATGCCGGTGATGGCGACTTTATGCATAACATCCTTTTAGTAAAAACGGGCTCTTCGGGGAGCCCCGCCAACAAATAGGCAGACCCCGGTGTGCCTAAGGCTGAGCAAAAATGCCCAGATGCAAGGCGCCCGAAATTCGAGGAGCGAGTCGTACCCTAAGGTACGTCGCAGCGACGAGGATGAGGGCAACGCCGCAGATGGGCGTTTTTCATCAGCCTTTACATGTGGGCGCCGCCGTTGACCGCGAACACCTGACCGGTGATATAGGTGGCTTTGTCCGAGGCGAGAAAGGCGACCAGCCCCGCTACTTCTTCGGCGGTGCCGAGACGGCCTAAGGGGATCATCGGCAGAATCCGTTCTTTCGGCAGACCCTTGAGCATCTCCGTGTCGATGAAGCCCGGGGAGACAGCGTTGACCAGGACGTTACGCTTGGCCACTTCCGCCGCCAGGGAGCGGGTGGCGCCGATCAGCCCGGCCTTGGCGGCCGAATAGTTGACCTGCCCCGGGATGCCGCTCTCGCCTGAGGTGGAGACGATGTTGATAATCCGCCCCCGGCGCGCCTTGACCATGCCGTTGACCACCGGCTTGGTGACGTTGTAGAAGCCGTCGAGATGCACCGCCAGCACGTCGCGCCATTCCCCTTGCGTCATCCACAGCAGCAGAGCGTCGCGGGCGAAGCCGGCGTTATTGACCAGCACGAAAGGGGTCGCCTCGTCGAGAAGCGGCTCCAGGGCCGCCTTGACCGCCGCACTGTCGGCCACGTCGAAGGGAAGGAGTTTGCAAGCGACGCCGAGTGCTTCGATTGCCGCCGCCGTCTTCGCCGCCGCCTGATGATCCCGGCCGTAATTGAGCCAGATCTCAAACCCTTCCCGAGCCAGTTCCAGGGCGATGGCCGCCCCGATGCCCTTGCTTGCCCCAGTCACCAGGGCAATTCCACGTGTGTTCATGACATGCCTATCCTTGGCGGGTAATGTCCATTTTAGCGCAACTGCCCCAGGCTCTGTTGGGCATACTTCTGCAGCTTGCGGTGCGGCGCCTTCTGCGCCACGGCTTGCAGGGTTCCCCGGTACTTGCCGTTTCCCGAGGCGCCCAGCGCCTTGCACAGCCAGGACATGGCCTCGACGGCGGCGCGGTCGTTGCCGCTGGCCAGGTAGCCCTTAAGCAATTCCTGTTCCACCACATCGAGAACCGCCGTATCTTTGACCCCTTCCCGCACGATCAGCTTGCCGGCATCGGTCTTGCTCCGCAGGTTGCCGGAACGGAGCATCTTGATATAGCGACTCTCCCCCTTGGCCGCCGGAGCACGGGCGGCAACGGTCGGCGGCGGAGCGGCAACCCTGGTCGGCGGCGTCTGCGCCATCGGAGTCGGAGCCAGCGGCGGCGCCACTTCGACCGGCGCGGGGCGCAGGCTCACCGCCACCCGACGGTCCTCCCCCGCCGCCAGCTTCACCCACTGACGATCAGTGCGATAGCCGGGGGCGGAAACCTCAACGTGATAGGAGCCAGCAGCCAGTTCCATCCCCTCGCGATAGACTGGGCCGATGTTGAGAATCCGGATCTTTGCCCTGGCTGGTTCGGAGCTGACATAGAGTCGCCCCTTGGGCAGGTTCTCGGCCGGTTCGGCCGGAGAGGTTACGGGCAGCTGCTTTCCACCGTTGCTCCCGGTGATGACACTACTGACCAGCTGTCCGTACTTGATGGCGTCGTCCGCCTGTTCGTCGAGGACCTCGCCTTCGGAGATCTTGCCGAGAACGCTCTGAATCCGCACCCGGCCGGTGTGAATGCGCTCGACGTCGAGCACTTCGCCGGTCTTGGGGTGCTTGATCACTTCCCCTTCGCGGTAGACGACAAACTCCATCCCCGGCTTGACCCCGGCGCGGCTACCGAGATCGATGGTCACCTTCTTGCCGTCGCGGTCGACCACATAGCCTTCCAGGGGAAAGTTGCGGATGATCTTGGCGGACATCTCGACGATCAGATCCTGCAGACGTGAGGCCGTCGAGCTCTTGACGCTCTCGGCGGCGATGATCGAGGCGTTCTCCACGTCGATGATGCGAGCGTTGACTTCGAGCATCTCCCGCACCTTCATCACCGAACCGGAGATGATGACCTTGACCCCGAGCAGTTTGCCGATCTGGGTGGCGCTGCTCTCGTCGAGAACCCCGGTCATGACCAACTGCTGCTCACTGAGAATCTTTTCCAGCAGCCGCCGCTCGATGACATCGAACCGCCCTTCCTTGACCATGGCGGTGATGAACCACTCGGCGACGATGCTCCCCATGTCCTGGTTTTCCTGCTCCTCCCCCTGCATCTGGAAGTCGAGGACGGCGATCTTGGTCTTGGTAAATTCGGCCGGGGCGGAGACCGGCGCCAGGCCAAAGGCGAGGAGCAGGAAGATTCCGGCAAGTATTCTCATCGGCAGACCTTTCCGGATCGGGGTTGAATAGGCGTCACGCTTACTTCAGCGCCATGACGATGCCGCTGCCCGCCACCGAGGTGACGGCCAGGGTTTTTCCGGTGACACTCTGTCCGTCTATGGCGTCGCAGAAGGCCTCGGCTTGGCCGCGATAGAGGACGGAGAGCTTCAGTTCGCCGTTGCCGAAGCCGCGCTTGGTCACCGAGTTGACCCCGGTCACCCCTTCGAAGAAGGCGGCGATCCCCTTCTGTGCCTGGTAGTCGGCGACGTTGCGCACGGTGACTTCGAGGTTGATGCCGTTGTTCACCGTATCTTGGAAGGAGGCGACGATGGCCTCGAAAAGTTCGTCATCCATGAGTTTCTTGGCCGCTTTGCCGGCCGCCTGGGACTGGGCGACGTCGGCCGAGATGTGCGGACTGGCGCCGCTCGCCGCCTTGCTGGCGACGATGCGGCCGTTAGAGCAGTTCACCACCTTGGCGGTGAGGCTGGCCTGGCCGGAAACCATGCCGCTGCTCTGCAGCAGGGGATTGGCGACCTGCGACTTGCTGACGGTGCCGACCAGCACATATTCGGCGCCGTTGTCCGCGCCGATTTTCGCCGCCGCCACGGGATCGCCCTGGGTCGCGCGCTGGATGAGGTCGTCTCCCTTGTTCATGAGCGCGGCGGTCTGCGCCGGGTCGACCAGATCGAATCCCTTGCCGCGCAGGTAATCGACCACCGCGTTTTCCGCGTAGTTACCGCCATCTTCCTTGATCAACACCATCATCCGCGGCTTGTCCATCGATTCGAGGAGAATCTTGAGGGCGGCCAGGTCGGCACGGATGCTGTCGAGGGAGACGACGGCGCGGATCTGCACCTGCCAGGTGCCGTCGGGCAGATGCTGCTCCAGCAGGACGTCGTAACGACGCACCGACCCGGCGGTCTGGGTGATGACCACATCCCTCTGCAGCATGAAGTTCTTGACCTCGGTCTCCGACACCAGCATGGTGCCGATCCCCTTTTCGATGGCCTCGCGCTTGGCCAGCAGCAGCGCTTCTTCCCGGGTGTTGCCGATGCCTTCGCTATCGACGGTGAAATCGCCGCTGGGAGTTTCGGCGGCGACGTAACTGGGAATCAGCAGCAGGCAGACGGCAAACAGGCTCAACAACAGTCTTTTCATCAGACCCTCCCGACGGCAGGCAAAGCGAGGAAACCTCATGGTTTGAATGATGATTCTAGTATAGGTCCCGGCTAAAATGCCACCCTTTTATCCCCCGGCGGACTCAGCGCGCCTCAGCCAGCAGGATCGCCCGGCGGGGAGCCGGATAGCCTTCGACGGTACGGCCGGGATCGAGCGGATCGAGAAAATCGGTCAGCGATTCGGTGCCGACCCAGGGGGTGGCGCGCTGCTCAGTCGCCGTGGTGAGGCTGACGTCGATACAGCGCCCATCTTTGAAACCGCAACGGCGCAGCCAGCCGAAAAGCACTCGGACGGTAGGGAGGAAGTAGACATTGTTCATCTTGGCGTAGCGCCCGTCCGGGCAGAGCACCCGTTCGTCGTCGCCGGGCAGAACCAGGGTTTCCAGCACCAGTTGACCATCCCCGCGCAGCACCCGGCGCATGGCCGCCAGAGTGTCGAGGGGGGAGCGGCGATGGGAAAGGACCCCCATGGAGAAGACCGTGTCGAAGTAGCCTTCGAGCACCGGCAACTCCTCGAAGGTGACGGGGAGGGTGAAAAGCTCCGGGCGGCGAGCGTAATGTTGCAGAAGTTGGAACTGGAAGAAGTAGGTCAGGTAAGGTTCGACGCCGAGGGCCAGTTGCGGCTTGTGCGCGGCCATACGCAGCAGGTAGTAGCCGTTGCTGCTGCCGATGTCGAGCACCCGGCGTCCGGCGAGGGGGGCGATGTGTCCGGCGAGGCGGTTCCATTTCAGCGAGGAATCCCACTCGCTGTCGAACTCGATGCCGAAGAGGTTAAACGGCCCTTTACGCCAAGGCTGGAGAGTTTCCAGGGCGCTTCGCAGCGTCGCTTCCTGTCCCGGTGCGAGATCGGCGGCGCTGCCGATACGCACCCGGTCGCCGGCTAGATCGAAAGATGACGGCGTAACCTCCGGCAAGCCCGCCTCATTGGCCAGATAGCGCCGCCCCTTGCCGTCCCCCGCGATCATCCGCGTCCTGGCCGCGATCAGTTCGGCCAACGCTTCCCTCCAGGGGCCGAGGCCGAGCCGGTCGGCCTGTGCCGGCAGTCGTTCCACGCCTAGTCCGCCTTGCGCGCCAGCAGGGCGGCGAAATTGAACCATTTGAGCCAGACCGTCACGGCGCTAAAACCCGCCCTCGTCAGCCGCGCCTGGTGGGCGTCGAGGGTCTCGGGGATGAGGACATTCTCCAGCGCCTCGCGCTTCCGGCTGATCTCCATTTGCGAATAGCCGTTTTCGCCCTTGAGGCGGTAGTAGAATTCCCGCTCCAGCTCGGCCAGGGCGGCATCCCCGTCCACCACCTTCTCGGTCAGCAGCAAGACACCGCCGGGAACCAGCGCCTCATGGACCCGCCTCAGCAGCGCGTCCCGATCTTCCAGGGGAAGAAATTGCAACGTCAGATTGACCACCACCACCGAGGCGTCGGTCATAGCAACCCGGCGGGCATCCCCCTCCTCCAGCACAACCCCCTCACCGACAGCGGTCGCCGCCAGCCGCGCCCGGTAGAGATCGAGCATCGGCGCCGAATTATCGACCGCAACCATGGCAAAATCCCGCCCCCCCATTTCCGCACTCAGGGCCAGGCCGAAATTGCCGTTGGAACAGCCGAGATCGTAGATGCGGGTGCCGGGCCGATAAAAACGGGCCGCCAGCTGCGCCTGCCGGCGCAGACTCTCGCGATAGAGGGGAACCGAGCGGTCGAGCATGTCGTCAAAAACCCCGGCCACCTCAGCGGTGAAGGCGAAGGGCGCCGCCGGACGCGGCTCGGCGAAGATGCGATCCTTCCTGGTCATGCTCAGCCCTTGAGCAAATCGCGGCCGACCCAGTGACTGGCGAACTGCAGGGCGGTACGCCCGCAGCGCTTGCTCTTGTCGTGGGACCACTGAACGGCGGCCTTGCGCGCCTCTTCCGACCAGCGCGAGGGCACCCCCTGCTCGCGGCAAAGCTTTTCCACACACTGTTGCGCCACCCGCAGATAGTGATCCTGGGTGAAGACGTGAAAGGCCACCCACAGGCCGAAACGGTCGGAGAGGGAAATCTTCTCCTCGATCGCCTCGCCGTGATGGACTTCGCCGTTGACCAGCTTCGAGCCGAGGTTGTCGGTGGGATATTCAGGGATCAGATAGCGGCGGTTGGAGGTGACGTAGATGAGCACATTCTTCGGCGCCGCGTAGACCGAACCGTCGAGGGCGCTTTTCAGCATCTTGTAGGTCAATTCGCCGTGTTCGAAGGAGAGGTCGTCGCAGAGCAGGATGAATTTGTAGGGCTGGCCCTTGATGGCGGAGAAAATGCCGGGCAGATGGATGAGATCCTCCTTGTCCACCTGGATCACCCGCAACCCCTGATCGGCGTAGCTGTTGAGCAGCGCCCGCACCAGCGACGACTTGCCCGTGCCCCGGCTCCCCCAGAGCAGCACGTTGTTGGCCGGATAGCCCTTGAGGAACTGGCGGGTATTCACTTCAACGACCGACTTCTGTTCGTCGATGCCGAGCAGATCGTCGAGGCGGGTGGAGGGGACTGCCTCCACCGGCTCCAGATAGCCGGAAAAGGAATGGCGGCGCCAGTTGGCGGCATGGCAGACGCTCCAGTCCACCGGCCCCACCGCCGTCGGCAGCAACTGCTCCAGCGACGACAGCACCCGCTCCAACTGAGCGACGACTTCGGGTTTGAGATTCATCATGACGCGACTCCTTGCGTGTCGAAAAGACCAGCGGTCGCCAAAGGAGGAAAAAATAAAATCCCGTTTGCGGCCGGGTTTGTTCATACAACTTTACCCCCGGGGTGTCAAGAAAAGGGATGGACTCCCGCTTGTAATGATTCTAGGTTGATTATTTCTGCCTCTCTGTATGGAAATAAAAAGCCACCCATGGGTTTTAGACCAAGAGTGGCTTGATGATTGGCTTTGATGCGATAGTTTTTTATTTCTTTACTGCACCAACATAGATACAGCTTGATGAGTTTTTTGGGGGCTGCTCAACACAGCCTGAAAAAACAATTACTTGTTTGTTAGGCGACATTGTTGAGATCATTTTGTATTGACTCCCATCAAAAAACATCTCACCTTCCCATGCCCCGATTAATTCATTGAATTCCATATTTGAAATTTTAACTATGCCCTCGCAACCATTGATGTTACAGGTCAAATCACCTGCTCTTGAAGTGATTGGTGTACCATTATGATTTACGTCGATAGCCAATGATTGATAATTAGAAAAAATATCAGAATTTGTGTACGTTGTATTTGGTGGATTATATTGGTCATTGCAAGAATATGTCACGTTTGAAGCTTCGTATTCCGCTTCGTAGTTCATTTCATTGTAGTATGTGTTTGTTACTAAGACTTGTGAATCAGGTAAAATTATTGTTATTTTTTCTTGCATAGCATCTGGATAATTTAAGCTGCTGGAATTTTCAACGGTTCTGTAGGAATTTTCTCCAGGGTAAATACACAGACGATTTGTATTGTCTTGTTGAGTTCCACATAGGCTGTAATCCGATTCTTCTTTTGCAAAATCATGAAGTTCTTGCTCAGAAATTCCATATTCTTCACTGCATCCATAGATATTTCCAAGAGCCCCCGTTGAGCTCAGAGATGCTCCATGGTTTTCTGTCGGTTTAATGAATGAATTTAAGATATCATAAGTTTTTTCGAAAATGCCTGGAGTTTGTAATTCTGAATCATTACTTGTAACAGAATCACTTCCACCTCCACCACCTCCACCACAGCCAACCACAATAAAAAAAATAAACGAGATCATCGAATTGATTTTTTTAGTCATGACGAACCTCCATTCATAGAAGTGAAATTTCAAGTGCTACTAAATATGAAAGAGAATTTTAGTTTTTATATGTAAATGATGGATATGGTCAATCTAGCTCTTTAATTGATCTCAAGTCAAGTCGGGGATCTGTGTAATTATTGCAGAGATCCATTGGGGGTGTTTACTGATTGGATCCGGAAGTAGCGGTTGGTGGGTGGTAGCCGGGGGCACATCTTGCTTCAATGCTATCCTCCTGACACTGCCATGAATAAGCTATCAAAATCCGATTGCACTCTCGCCCTCTCCCTGTTATTCTTTCTCCCATGAACAACGGCCACCGCAAGACCCTTGTCGCCATCTTCTCCCAGCCGGTTCCCGGCACGCTGGAATGGCGGCGCATCGAGTCGTTTTTTCTTGCGTTGGGTGCGCAAACTATCGAGGGAAACGGATCGCGTGTGCGTTTCGTCTTGAACGGCGTCATCGGCACTTTTCATCGCCCCCATCCGGAAAAAGAAGCGAAACCCTACCAAGAGCGTGACGCCAGAACCTTTCTGGAAAACGCGGGAGTCAAACCATGAGTACCATGACCTATAAAAACTATGCCGCCCGTATCGAGTACAGCGAAGAAGACGGCTGCTTCATCGGTCGCATCGCCGGCATCAGGGACGTCGTTGGCTTCCACGCCGAATGCGTCCAAGAACTGCGCGAAGCCTTTCGCGAAGCGGTCGACGACTATCTGGCGACCTGCGAAAAAGTCGGCCAGACGCCGCAACGCCCCTATTCGGGCAAACTCATGCTGCGCGTCCCGCCCGAAGTTCACGCCCGCGCGGCAATGATGGCCGAAGCCCACGGCATGAGCCTCAATCAATGGGCCGCGGACGTTCTTTCGAAAGCCTCCTGAGCGGCGAGAGCCCCCCGAATCGGGGTCACATCTTGCTCCGCTACAGCCACATAGTTGCCGGCTTTTTCCTTGACCTTCCTTGATGCACTCGCGAAAAAAGCTCACGCGGCTTGAGGCATGAGCCTACCAATTCGGTTGTTGCCGGGCCGAAAAGACTCGGCAAGATGTCGTAGATATCCCCGCAGCGGGTTTGATAGTTCCTTGAAACTGCCAACAACGTCATTTGGATAAAGATTCGTTCCCGTTTCCCGGGTACCTTTGGGTTTTTGGCGATTTCTGAACGCGGTGGCGCGCAGGATATTCAATCCCGTCGCTTTCAGGACCGCCGCCAGCCGGACTTGGCGCATGCCCCTGACCCGCAGATGCTTGATGCCGGTGACGCGGTCAAGGTCGGACATGGTGGCTTCCGCCCCGGCGCGGAAACGATACACCTCACGGAAGGCTGCCGTCTTCTCCTTGGCGCGTCGTC